>JAUNKK010000030.1:0-16622 GCA_030532825.1 Propionibacteriaceae bacterium | reverse complement strand
TCGCAGAGAGGAGGGCCGCGGCTCCAAGGAAAGAGGGGGACGCCGAATACTCAGGTTTACAGGTTCACTCAGCAGCGGCGCCGAGGATGGCCTTGACCTGAAGGGTCTCGCCACCGCGAATCACGTCCAATGTCACCTCCTGTCCTACCTCGCTGTTGCGCACAAGAGCAATCAGGGATCGGGCGTTGACGACGGCTTGCCCATTGAGGGAGGTAATGAGGTCGCCGGTCTTCAAGCCCGCGGCCTCGGCGGCCGAGCCTGCATTCACGTTCTCCACCGTCGCGCCCAGCTGGGAACCCTCGTTGCCGTCACCGGCATTGATACCGAGTTGCGCGTGCTGGACGGTGCCCGTGGCAATCAACTGCTCGGCGACGTACTTGGCCTGAGACGCGGGGATGGCGAAGCCGATGCCGATGTTGCCGGACTGGCTGGAGGAGGCGTTGGAGGGGAGGGATGCGATGGACGAGGTGATGCCGATGAGGTTCCCGGAGGCATCTACCAGCGCCCCGCCGGAGTTCCCGGGGTTGATGGCGGCGTTGGTCTGGATGGCGGAGGTGACCACCACACCACTGCCCTGGTCGTCAACGCTGTTGGAGACCGCCTGGGTGGTGACGGGGCGGTTGAGCGCGGAGACAATGCCCGTGGTAACGGTGTCGGATAGCCCCAACGGGTTGCCGATGGCCATCACCGGTTGCCCGACGCTGAGGCTGGAGGAATCGCCCCAGGTGGCGACGGTCAGCTGCGACGGTGGGTTGTCGATCTTGATGACCGCGAGGTCGGTCGACGGATCAGTGCCGACGATCTGGGCGGAGTAGGCCTGGTCGCCGATGGTAACGGTCAGCTTCGCGCCCTCGCCGCCCCCAGCGACCACATGGTTGTTGGTGACGATGTGCCCCTCGGCGTCAATGACGACCCCCGATCCGTCACCCGAGCCGTTCCGCCCCGTCACCTGAATGGCTACGACGGCGTTCTTGACGGCGGCGGTGGTCGCGGCCCAGTCGGGGGAATCGGACGAAGCCTGAACGACCTGGGTGCTCACGGCCGTCGAGGAACTAGCCGCTGAGCCAGGGGCTAGGTAGTGGTTGGCCGCGACCGCCGCCCCGCCGCCGATGCCGGCAGATAGCATCGCGACGGCGACAAACCCGGCCAGCTTGCGTCGCGCCTTGGGGGGTTCAGGCGTGTGCGGGGCCGTCGGGATGGGCTGTGGCGGCTGCGGATAGGCAGGCTGAGGGGTGGGGCCGAACGAGGCACCGGACGGTCCTCCCGCGGTGAAGGCGGGATGGTTGGGGTTCTGGTTCGTCATCGGCATCTCCTGTCTTCTTGCGGCTACGACAGCCACTGAACTCCCCGATGCTGTGGATCTGCTGTGAGTTAGGTCCGGGTTCCCTGTGGGGTGGTGAGCGTGACGATGTACTGGCGGTCCTGCGCCACCAGCCGGGTGGGGCCTAACCGGCGGGTCAGCTCCCGGCGCCACGGGAGATGGGAGTTGAACACACACCACAGCTGCCCCCCTGGGCGTAGCACGCGGGCCGCGTCGTCGAACATCGCGAGCGTGGGCTCGGATTGCTTGGCCATCCCTTGATGGAACGGCGGGTTCGTGACGATCACATCGAAGCTGGCATCCGGCAGGCCTGTTAGCCCGTCGCACCAGCGCGCGTCGACGGCTAGGCCGTTGATTTCGGCGGTGGCGCGGGTGGCGGCGACGGCGGCCCAGGAGACGTCCGTCGCGGTGACCTCTAGGTCGGCGCGCGCTAGAACGGCGGCGATGATGCCGTTTCCGCTACCCAGATCGAGGGCGGTGCGGCCTTCGGGCTGTAGGTGCTCCAGCAACAGGCGGGTTCCGGCGTCGATCCGGTTGCCGTTGAAGGTGGCGCCGTGGGCAAGGAGCGTGAGCCCCAGGTCGTCGTGGCGGCGGGCCTTCGGCCACTCGGTCTCCCGTTGTTCCGGGCCCCAGGCGCGCAGCGCGCGGCACTTTGACCGTCCCAAGGTGGCATTCACGGCCGCGAAGTGGCGTCCCAGAACTTGGTTCATGGAGCGATTCATGTGTTTGATCCGGGCGCCGCTCAGGAACATCACGTCTGGGGCTCCTTGGATGCTGGCGCAGTGCTCGTCGAGGGCGGCCAGCGACTTGGGCAGGTGGCCCCAGGCCACAGTGACACCGCGGAGCTGGCTGGGATGCCCGACCAGCCGCCCGGGGGGAACTAGCTGCGCGTCACGGTAGTCGTCGCACCAGATGCGGATATCGGCGCTGCGCTGCTCGGCAGCCGCCGCCAGGCCGGGGGCATCGATGATGGCGATGGCCTCGGCCGAGGCTGGAGACTCGTCCAGGATCAGGGCGTCGACGGGATCAAGCATGGGGGAATGGTCTCATGATCTGTTATGGCATTAGCGTTAGTGAGCGTCAGCGGCGGCGCCGGTGATCCGGCGGCGTCGCGTGTAGTCGCCCGACGGAGTGAGTTAGGAGACGGTGGTGAAGCGCTCACCTGGTTTGGTGATGCTCGCGCTGGTGGCGTGGGTGATGACGATGTGGGGGCCGCTAGCGCTATCGGCTCGCGCTGGTGGCCAGGCGCCGGAGGTGCTGCCCTCGGAGGTGACGGGCACGCCGGTGCAGGGCGCACAGGAGGTAGCCGACGCGCCGGTCCTCGCACTGGGGCAGTACACCGATGTGTCCCAGGCCAGTTCCTCCGGAAAGGTCCTGCGCTACTACCGGATTCAGCGCCAGTGGCCTGGATCCACGCTGCGCGTCAATGCGGTGGCATACCTGCCAGGGGGTACAGCGGGAGAGAGCTACGACGTCGGTGCGTGGAACTTCGAGCTGGCCACGTCGGGCGGCACCAGGTGTAGTCACCTGACCGACTACAACAAGAACGGACGGGGCACGGGGACAATCGTCTCGGCCACTCTCGTGTCATTCCAGCTCGACCCCAAGGCGACAAAGCCCGGGGCCGATGCCGAGGCATGCGCGTCGGCGACTGAGCTCGTGTACAAGATTGAGCGCGGGGCGGGTACCGGGGGCGAGACTCCCATCGAGATTCGGGTCATTGAGGAGCCTCCCGCCGAGAACGCTGCTGAACTGCCGACGGGCGTGTCGGAGGTGCCGAAGAACATATCCAGTTCGGTCGAGTCGCCTGCTTCCGGTACGCCGGAGCCGATGACGGGGGGGAGCAGCTTCAACGATGCCGCGACCGTCGGACCTGGGACTTTCACGGCGGAGGTGACGCCGGGTCAGAAGATGTTCTTCAAAACCCGCCTTGACTACGGCCAGCAGGCGGTGTTCGCGGTGGACGCTGTGCGGCTGAAGGATGAGGTTCGGGAAGGGATGTTCCTGGAACTCCTTAATGTGGCCTCGGATGTCTATGCGCCTGATCTCAGCCAGATGAACTCCGATGGCACGGGATCCCCGGAGATGCTGATGGTGTCGAAGACCGAGGGGGTCGAGATGCCGCATCCCCTGGCTAATCAGGTGCCTGAAATCAGGTTCCGTAACCGCTGGGATTCGCCGCGGATGTTTAGCGACCGCAGCGCGGGGTTCTCGATGGCCGGTTACTACTACTTCGTGATCGGGGTGGGGGGCAGCGCCAAACTTGGGGATCAACCGGTGAGCCTCGACTTCTCTTTCGGGACGGAAGGTGAGCCTGCGAGCTGGCCGACCAGCACCGTCGCCCCTGAAGCTGGCGGCGAGGACGATCCGACATCGCCAGCTGGTGGCATGAAGCGGACCCTCTACTTCGTGGGTGGGATGCTTGTCGTGCTGGGCGGTGCGGGGTGCATCGCGGCGTTGCGGCTGCGCGCTGTGAGGGCTCGAGAGGCAGCCGCCGAGGGGACGACCGTCGTCTCGCCACGCAGAAGCCAAGGCCAGTCGCACCGCACCTCTTGACATTTGCAGATGCAAATCATAAATTTGCATCTGCAAAGAACGGAGGTTTCGATGAAACGCATTCACAGTCTAGTGGCCCTGGGATTGGTTCCGCTGTTGGCGTCGGTCTGTGCGCCAGTTCTGACCCCCGCGCATGCCGATGGCGAGGTGCCGAAGATCATGCTGGTCCTTGATGCCTCGGGTTCCATGGCAGAGCCCGACCCGGCCGGCGGTACAAAAATGGCGGCCGCCAAGACGGCCCTCGGAAGTGCCCTGGAATCCATGCCCGCGAACGCGGAGGTTGGGCTCAGGGTTTATGGCGCCGGACATGACGGCGGGGGTGGTGACGCGGCCTGCACTGACAGCCAGGTCGCTCACCCGCTCTCGGCCCTTGACAAGCCGGGCCTCACGTCGGCGATTGAGGGCTTCCAGCCGCGGGGAGACACCCCGATCGCGTATTCGCTGTCCGAGGCCTCGAAGGATCTTGGCGACAGCGGTAAGCGTCACATCATCCTCGTCTCCGACGGCGAGGAAACGTGTGACCCGGATCCGTGCGCCACGATCCGTCAGTTGATTTCCGGCGGCGTCGACATCCAGATCGACACTGTCGGCTTCGGGGTGGATGACAAGACTCGCCAGGAGCTGCAGTGCATCGCCGAGGCGGGTGACGGGAGCTACTACGACGCCGCCGATGCGAAGGGGCTTGAATCCAGCCTTGAGCGTCTGAGTGCCCGCACGGGGCGACCCTATACCGTCTCTGGCATCCCGGTGCAGGGCGCCCTGAATGCTACGGACGCCCCAGTTCTGACCGCCGGTCAGTACACCGACCTTTCGGAGGCGTCCACCTCGGCCGATACTCGGAAGTTCTACAAGGTCAAGCGGCAGTGGCCGAACTCCACTATCCGCGTCAACATGGTCGCCCGCCTGCCAGGAATGAGGGTGATCGAATCGCTGGAAGCTGCCGACTGGACGCTGCAGCTGAGGACACCCACGGGGGACAGCTGCCACCAGCAGACCCGGCTGTCCAACGACGTTGGCAACAGCGGGACTGTCATCTCCGAGACCCTGGTATCGCACCAGCTCGATCCGAAGGAGGCGAATCCTTCTGCCTTGGAAGAGAAGTGTGCCAACGCCGAGGAACTCGAGTTCATGATCGGCCGGCCGGCAGGTTCGGGGGGCGAACAGCCCGTAGAGATTCGCGTGATCGAAGAGCCCCCCACGGAGAACGCTGCTGATCTGCCGCCCGGGGTGACCGAACTCCAGCGGGATGTGTCGAAGAAACTGGAGTCGCCGGCCTCTGGCACGCCACAGCAGGTGATCGGCGGATCCAGCTTCAACGATGCCACCGAGATCACCCCCGGCACCTTCAGCGCGGAGGTGATCCCCGGAGAGAAGCTGTTCTTCAAGACCCGCCTGGACTACGGGCAAAGCGCCATCTTCGCCATGGATGGCCTTGACCTTACCGAGCCAGTGATCCAGAACGCGAGCCTCTCCACGCCGGCGAAAGTAGCAGCCGACGTGTTTGCGCCCGACTTCAGCAACGTCGGCAGCGAGTCGCGGACGTACACCACTTTCTCGGTGAGCAAGTCCCAGGGGGTGAGGCCGCAGGAGCCTGAGATCAATATGACCCCCGAGGTGCGCTTCCGTAATCGCTGGGATTCGCCGGAGCCCGTTGGCTTTGGCCATAGCCGTGGTTACGCCATGGATGGTTACTACTACTACGTGATCGGCCTGGGTTCTGAGGACTTCCTGGCTGGTCAGCCCGCCAACCTGCGATTCTCTGTGGCGGTCAACGGGGAGGTGGCCGGACGGCCCGAGAGCACCGTCGCACCCGAGGAAGTCAAGAATCCGGGTAGCACCGACAGCCCAGCGGGTGGTAGCAAGGATCAGGCCAGTGGCGATACGAGCCAGGCCATGCCCAGTGGGGATGACAACAAGTGGGTGCTGTATGTGGCTGGCGGCAGCCTGGTCGTCCTCGGTGGTGGTGGCGCAGCTTACGCGCTGATTCGCTGTCGCAGGATCTAGCGTCGCTGTGCCTTTCCGGTGATGCCCGAGAGCCCGGCCCTTGAGGAGCATCCCTCAAGGGCCGGGTCCCTTTTGGGCCTCGAAATCGATCCGCGACTCGCCGAAGGTGAGCTTTGCGAACAACAATGGTATGTTTGCTTCAGCAAAGAGAATGGAGGGGAAGATGAAGCGTTCGAAGACCGCATGGCTGCTGGGCCTGGTGTCGCTGCTGGGCCTAGCGTATGGTTCGTTCGCCGCTCCGGCCCTCGCGGATGAGACGGGGTTTGACGGCGCGGTAGACGCTGAGGCTGAGCGCCATATCAACCCGGCCGCCTTTGCGCTCGGTACCTCAGGGCACGCAGCAGGCAGATCAGTGCCGCAGCTTGCCGCCCCGTTCCAGCCGTCTGAGAGCGACCAACCCCGGGGCGGAGCTGGATGGGGCGGTCAGAGCATAAGCGCCGAGCCATCATCCGCCTTCGGCAACGCATCCTCACCAGGTGAGGGCTCGGATGCGGGCCTCATGCTCTATATGGCTGGTGGGGCTCTGTTGGTTCTTGGCTCCGGCGGCGTAACTCAAGTGATGCTTCGCCGCCCACAGATTTAATGAAGCTTCGGCGGGAGAGGCGGCTGGTCGGCCAGGCCGAGAATGGATCTCGACCGGCTCCCGCCGAGGGGAGGGAAGCCTGACCCTCCGGCCCGGCCCCATGGCTCCCCCCTCCGCGGGGCTGGGCCTCCGCCATGCAGGCGGGGATGTTCTGGGGGATCAACTCAGGTAGGCCAGCACCAGCAGCGCGATGCCGCCGATCACGATCACCGCTGAGCCAAGCAACAGCCAGCGTGACCCCCGCGTTGGCCGTGGCGGAAGCACGACGGTTGTCCTTTCCGCAGGTGGTTTGAGCAGCGTAGTGGGCGGTGTCCGGTACTCGGTTGCCGGGCGGGGCGAGTTTCCGGGAGCGCCCGGTGGTGGCGGGGTCTGGGAGAACTGCGCGGGGGTTGGCGCTGCTAGGCGGCTAGGGGAGGCGGGCTGTGGTGCCACCGGGAGCGCGTGGGGTGGCGTCGGGGTCGAGGCGCGGGGCGGGGCGGCTTGAGGCCGCTCGGGCTGGGGCAGGGGCGGAAGCTGCTGGAGGACCTCCACCTCACCGATGGCGTCGTCGCTCCAAGCCAACTCCGGGCGGGAAAGCTCGTGCAGCGCCTCCTCCAAGGAAGGGCGTTTCGGCGGCTCCGGGTGCCCCAAGGCGCGGATGATCCGCCACAAGGATTCCGGTGTGTTGGGTGGCGGCTCTTGAGCGATGTCAAACTCGCGGGGTCGCATCCCCGTCAGCATGGTGGCGCCCAGCATGCCAACGGCGTACAGGTCGACGGCGGGTGTGATGTCCCCCAGGCGCATCAACTCCGGCGCCAGGTATCCGGGAGTACCGTGGACCTTCCCAGTCTCGGTGAACCGTGGGCCGTCAAGGTCGATGGCGATCCCGAAGTCGGTCAGGAAGGCGTAAGGGCGGCCCGTGCCGGTGGCGTCGAGGAGGATGTTGGCCGGCTTGATGTCGCGGTGAATCAGGCGCGCCGAATGGACGGCCCGCAACCCTGAGAGGACCTGGCGGAGGATTTCGGCGGAAAACCGAGGCGGTAGGGGACCGTGATCCCCAATGAGGGTCGCCAGGGAGCCGCCGGAGACGATACGCATGGTGAACAGCACCCGGTCATCCTCGCCCGTCCAGCTGAGGGGGGCGATCACGTGTGGATGATCGACCCTGAGGGCTTGCTCGCGCACGAAGCGCAGCAGTGTAGAGGCGTCGGACTGGCGCAACACCTTCGCCGCGACGAGCCGCTGCTGCCGCTGGTCCCAGGCGCGCCACACCACGCCCATCCCGCCCTCGCCAATGAGGTCGATGAGTTCATAGCGGCCGCCGAAGACCTCACCCATGCTTGGCGGCGTTCCTTAGCAGGTTGGCTAGGTCGGGGGAGTCGGTGAGTGCGGCGAGCCGCTCCAGCTCGGCGACGGGAGCGGCGCTGCGGAGGGCCTGGAGTACCGGTTCCACCGAGGTCGAAATGGTGGGCGTGGCTTCTCGGATGACCGCGAGCTGCGCATCACGCTGCGCGATGGTCAGCGTTGAGGCCTTGGTGGAGAGGTGGATCAGGGCCTGGAGCCGTCCGAGGACCGCCGGGTTGCCGATCTTGGCGCGTTGCCCCGTCAGCAACTGGGACATCATGGGGGCCGATAGGCCCAGCACATCGGCCAGGCCGGCCTGCGTGAGGTCGAGCGCAGCCCGGATGCGACCTGCGATATCCCCGAGGGTCTCGCCATAGATCCGTCGCTGCAACTCGCGGTTCTCTTCAATCGCCACCAAAACATCCTAAGGGAACCGGAGGCAGGTTGCTCAGTGATGTCGAGCTCGGCGGGCGGCCGCGACCGTCGTAGTCAGCGCTACGAGCCAAAAACCCGACGCTGGCATTGCGACGCAACCGACTGCGGCCAGGATTCCCAGGGCGGCGATGAAGGACCAGGGGAGTGGGGTCGCCGAGCGCTCCAGGCGCCCCGCGAGTGGGGCTGTGGCGATGAGCAGGAAGCCCGACATGAGGAACCAGAACAGGGTGGACTGTGGCGGCGCCTCCCAAGCGCCGATGAAACCACGGCGCACCCCGTCGGCCAGAACTCCCCAGCCGAGCACCAGCCCGAAGGCGGTGTGAATGAGCCCGACGGCGGTGAGACACCAGGCGACTACAGGACGGTTTTTTGATTTCATGCTCAAAAAGTATAGGAGGCGACCCGTTAGGCTGAAGCTGTGGGGCGACCGTCAAAGTTCACCGAGGATGAAATCCTCGACGCCGCGCTGGCTGTGGTAGCCCGCGTCGGTTCGGGCGTGACGACGGCGGAGGTGGCGGCTCGGGCAGGGGCGCGGGTTGGGTCGCTGTACTACCGGTTTCCGAATCGCGAGGTCATGCTGTTGGCCCTATGGGTGCGTTCGGTGAAGCGATTCCAGGTGGAGTTCCTGGCGGCAGCTCGTTCTGTTGCGGACCCCGGGGCGGCGCTCGTGGCAGCTGCGGTGGCCATCCCCCGCTACTGCCGGCGATTTCCCGAGCAAGCTCAGGCGCTGACCCTGTTTCGGCACGCGGAGGTCTTGGAGCGGCTCGACGGTGACGATCCAGACCTGGCGGACTGTCCTGAGCCGTTGGCGGCTGAAGTCAGGAGCCTCAATGATGAGGTGATGGTCGTCCTAACCGACCTGACGGTCCGCCGCTTCGGGAATCCGGGGCGCCTGGAGCTGGTGCGGCTCGCGGTGCAGCAGACACCCTATGGCCTAGTGCGTCGCTTTATCGGCTCCGATGCTGACCCGATGCCGGACTGGCTGGAGGAGGTGGTGGCGGCGATGGTTGCCGCGGCCTTGAGTCAGGGCGACGGTGGGTAGGTGGGCCCGCGCAAATCCTGCCGGAGTCGGTGTGGCTCGGTTTGGACTTAGCAACATGTGTTGACATATCGGGTTTAGCAATGTATGTTGCTTACGTGAAGTCATTACATGTTGCGGAAGTCGCGGCGGACACGAGCGACCCGCTCGCCGGTCTCAGGGCCGTTGCGTCGTTGCGCGCGCTCACCGAGCGACTCGAGCTGGCGCAAGTGGAAGCCGGGTTGCGCGCCGGGCTCAGCTGGCAGGACATCGCCGCTGCGCTAGGGGTGACGCGCCAGGCCGTTCACCGCAAGTACTCGAAACGAATCGACCCCACCATCCCCGTCCCGAGGAGGAACCGATGAGCAAGTTCGCCACTAGCGCGTTGACTAATATGAAGCTTTCCATCACCGCCACGGAGGAAGCCTCTCGGCGCGGTGAGCGCACCGTAAGCGTCGATCATCTGTTTCTCGCACTTGTCGTCGACGACGGTGCCGCCGGCCGAACACTGCGCGGCATCGGCATTTCGCTCGATGCCGCGCGCCAGGCCGTCGAGGCGCAGCACGTTGCGCAGCTCGCAGCCATCGGGGTAGCCGTGGCTCCGCCGGTGGGTGGGCGAATCACCTTCCCGGAGACGGGCGGTTATGAGTGATCCGAGCCTGTGCTTGCGCTGATCAAGCGCGCCAGCGAGGACGGACGGGCGGGCGACGCCGCCGCCGTGCTGCGCGAGCTGGTAGGCGAGCCGAGCGGTTTCATCGATGAGGTGTTGCGTCGCCTCGGCACGTCCCCGGGGGTGGTGCTCACCCGGCTCGGCGACGTCGAAGCTATTCCTCGTTCCCCGCAGCCACCTAACCCGGAGGGCGGCGTCTGGGCGCGCTCCGAGTGTTTCGTCCCAGCCACCCCTGATGAGGTGTGGGCTCTGCTCGCTGACCCGGCGCGCATGCCCGAGTGGGAACCCGGCACCGGTGCCGTTGACGGGGTGCCAGCCGTGCTTGAGGCGGGGGTGAGCTGGGTGTCGCATGCTCGGCTTGAGCGCCCAGATGGTACGACACTCCGCATCAACCCCAAGCGCCGGACCGCGTGGGCGCGGCTCGTCGACATTGAGCGGCCGCTGCGGATCGAGTGGCTGTTCAGTTGGCCCGATGTGCCGACGTCGAACACCCGCCGCGTGTCGATTCAGCTAGAACCCGCCGCTGACGGCACCCAACTGCACCTCACCTCCGCCTGGGAGCGCGGTGCTAAAAGGTCGAGGCTTCGGGCCCTGCGCTGGCTGTTCCGACCGCTGCGTCCGCTCAACCGCTTGGCGGTGCGGATGCAGCTCGCACAGCTTGGGGTGTCGATCAGCCGGGTGTTCAGGTAAGTGGCGGAGGGCTCTACCCGCAGCCGGGCAGCCCGCCTCGAACGACCCAACCTCGGCTTCGCGGCCCCCACCGGCACCGCGATTCCGGACGGCGACCAGGTCATCCCCGCTCTGCAAAGCATGTCGCGACACCCCAAGGTGTCCTTGAGAAGCAACGAACCCCCCGGTGTTGTCACCGAGGGTTCGAGTGAGCGTCGCGGATAAGCGTCGTCTGGCGGAGGATACGAGATTCGAACTCGTGAGGGCGTGAACCCAACCCGCTTTCCAAGCGAGCGCCATAGGCCTCTAGGCGAATCCTCCAAGCGGGAACCATACCGAAACAGGCACGACGGGGCAAACGCGCGTTGGTGGCCGGGGTGCTGAGGAACGGGTGGGCCTCGACTAGGTGCGGCGGGTTTTCTTGGTTCAGAGCACCATCGCAGCCACCCAGCCGGCGGCTAGTAGCGGCAGGTTGAAGTGGATGAAGGTGGGGATGACGGTGTCGCGGATGTGGTCGTGCTGGCCGTCGGCGTTGAGCCCGGCGGTGGGGCCGAGGGTTGAGTCGGAGGCGGGGGAGCCCGCGTCACCCAGCGCGCCGGCGGTGCCGATGATGGATACGGTCGCCAGCGGCGAGAAGCCGAGCGCTAGGCAGAGCGGCACATAGATGGTCGTGATGATCGGCAGCGTCGAGAACGACGAGCCGATCCCCATCGTGACCAGCAAGCCGACGAGCAGCATGACGAACGCGGCGATGGCGCGGTTGTCGCTGAACAGGCGCGCGGTGGCGTCGACGAGCGGGGCCACTTGGCCGGTAGCCTCCATGACGGCGGCGAAACCCTGCGCGGTAATCATGATGAACCCGATCAGCGCCATCATGCGCATGCCGCCGGTGAACACCTCGTCCGCTTCCGCGATGCGCACGGCGCGCGTCGCTACGAAGATGAGCAGGCCCACGAGGGCGCCGACGAGCAGGGCATCAGCCTTGGAACCGATGAGGGTGAGCCACGTCTGAATAGCGAAACATGCCACGAGTGCCATGAGGGCGACGGCGATCTTCGGCATCGAGATCGTCGTGGGACCGCTGCCCTCGACGGCTTCGCGCTCTTCGTAGTCGCGGGGGCGACGGTAGGTGACGAAGACCGCGATGAGCAGGCCGGCCACCATGCCGAGTGCTGGAATGCCCATGGCAGCCATCACGTTGATCCCCGAGACATCCAGGCCAGCCTCGGCGATGTTCTTCAGCAGGATGCCCTCAAGAAAGATCTTGCCGAAGCCGATCGGTAGGAACATATAGGTGGTGACGAGGCCGAATGTCATGGCGCAGGCGATAGCGCGGCGGTCAAGCTTCAAGATGGTCATCACGGCCAGCAGCGGTGGGATGAGCAGCGGGATAAAGGCGATGTGCACGGGGACGAGGTTCTGGCTCATGACCGCCATCGCGACGATGCTGCCGATCATGCCCCACTTCATCCACTGCGCGGCCTTGCCCGCCGCGCTCTTGCCGCCGAGCCGGCGGATCATGGCGTCGGCCAGGAGCTTCGGCAGGCCCGAGTGGGCCACCGCCATCGCGAAGGCGCCCAACAGCGCATAGGACAAAGCGATCTTCGCGCCGTTCGCCAGCCCCTCCTGGAAAGCGACCATCGTTGCCTCTAGGCCCAGTCCGGCCATGGAGCCGCCCACGAGCGCACCCAAGAACAGGGCGAGGACGACGTGCACCCGCAGTGTCGCGAGCACCAGCATCGCGAGCACCGCTATGACTACTGCGTTCACTTAGTCCCCCTTGATCAGGTTCGGGGCGGCCGGTTTCTTGTGCTGGCCCCCTTCGGTCTGGGCCAGGAGCCTAGCTTCCCGCCGTTTGGCATCCGGACCCCGTCTCGAAATCCCTACCTCAGGCTAGGCGATGGGGGAGGGGAGAGCCGCAGCTTGAAGGGCGGGCGTCGAATGCGTGTAGACTCTCCGCAGGTTCCTCGCGCGGCGGTACCTCGCCCAACTCCCCCAGGGTCGGAAGGCAGCAAGGGTAAGTGAGCTCTTCCGGGTGCGCGAGGGGCCCTTTTTGTTGTGGCGCGACCGGCATTGGCTGCTGCCAGCTCAAGGGCTGGGGCAGTGCCCCAGGGGGTGTCCTCCCCTCGACGGGGCTCGGCACGTCGTTGGTGGTCTGGAAGTAGGGTGGGGCCCGTGGAAGACGAGATCGAGGACGAGTACGCGCTCATCGACGACTATCCGGCTCCTCCCGACTTCGAACAAGACGGGCCGGGGCTGTTCGACGACCCTGATGCGGACTTCGCCCCCGCCCCCGACGATGAGCCGGCCAGCGCGGCGGGCGATCTTCCTGAGCCGCTGGAACCCGCGGATGGCACGTCCCAAGGCCCCGAGTCGGCTCGCGAGAGCACGCCGGGCGAGCCCCTCCCGGCAGCGCCGCGACCCGAGCCGACTGCGCCGCCGCTGGCGCTGTACCGGCGCTACCGCCCCGACTCGTTCGGCGAGGTCATCGGCCAAGAGCACGTGACGGTGCCGCTCATGCGGGCGCTGGACAACAACCGCGTCAACCACGCCTACCTGTTCTCCGGGCCCCGCGGCTGCGGGAAGACCACCTCGGCCCGGATCCTGGCGCGCTGCCTGAACTGCGAACAGGGGCCTACCTCCACCCCCTGCGGGCAATGCCGCTCCTGCCAGGACCTGGCCCGCGGCGGGCCCGGCAGCATCGATGTCATTGAGATCGACGCGGCCAGCCACGGAGGTGTTGAGGACGCCCGTGACCTGCGGGAGCGCGCCTTCTTCGCCCCCGTGCACAGCCGCTACAAGATCTACATCGTCGACGAGGCCCACATGGTCACCACTGCGGGCTTCAACGCGCTGCTGAAGCTGGTGGAGGAGCCCCCGCCGCACGCCAAATTCGTCTTCGCCACCACCGAGCCGGAGAAGGTCATCGGCACCATCCGCTCCCGCACCCACCACTATCCCTTCCGCCTCGTCCCGCCGCGCGTCCTGGGCGACTATCTGGCTGAGCTGTGTGCGAAGGAGGGCGTGACCGTCGACCCGTCGGCGCTGCCCCTGGTGGTGCGCGCGGGCGGCGGATCGGTCCGGGACTCGTTGTCCGTGCTGGACCAGCTGCTGGGCGGGGCCGGACCCGAGGGGGTTTCCCACGAGCAGGCGGCGGCGCTGCTCGGCTTTACCCCCGATGCGCTCCTCGACGAGATCGTCGACGCCTTCGCCGCGGGTGATGCGGCGGGCGTCTTCCAGAGCATAGACAAGGTCATCGAGATCGGTCAGGACCCACGGCGTTTTGCTGAGGATCTGCTGCGTCGCCTGCGGGATCTGGTGATCCTGACCGCCGTCCCGCAGGCCGCGGACAACGGGATGCTGGAGGTCTCCGATGACCAGGCGCAGCGGCTCGCCACGCAGGTGGCGGGGATGGGGGCCGGGGAGCTGACCCGGGCGGCTGAAGTCATCGCCGATGGCCTGAATGCCATGCGCGGCACCACCGCCCCGCGGCTGCACTTGGAGTTGATGTGTGCTCGCGTCCTGCTGCCCGGTGCCGACACCGATCAGCGAGGCCTACACGCCCGCATGGACCGGCTGGAGCGTCGCGTCGGCATGATGGGCGACGGGGTGCCGCCCGCCCCGGCCCCAGCCGGGCCGCCCGCCCCGATCCAGCAGTCGGCCCCGACGCCGTCACCGACGCCACCGCGCCAGCCGGTGGTTGCCGAGTCCGCGCCGCCAGAAGCCCCGGCGCCGGCGCGTCCGAAGCAGCGCCGCCGCCCCGCAGGGGCGCCCCCCGGCGCCACCCAGGCCCCGCCGCCCCCCGCACCGCCGCCAGCCCCGGAATCGCGGGACCCGCAGCCCGGACGGCGCAGCCTGACCACCGCCGAACTTCGCCAGGTTTGGCCCAGCGTCCTGGAAGAGGTCAAGCGCCGCCGCCGCTTCGCCCACATGCTGCTCAGCAAGCACGCTCAAATACTGGATGTCACCGACGCCCAGTTGCTTCTTGGTTTCGGTGACGCGGGCGCCCGGGAGAACTTCGGTTCTTCCGGGGTGGGAGACCTGCTGATCGACGCGATCATTGAGGTCATCGGCGTCGAACTCAAGATTCAGGCGGTCATGGCCGGGGCGAACGAGCGCCCGGCGGAGCCCCGACCGGAGCCGCCCACCCCTCGGTCACGCGCGGCTGAGCCGCAACCAGCCCAGCCGCCACAGGCACAGTCGGAGCCCCAGTCCCGGCAGGAAACCCCGCCGGAGCCACCTACTCGTTCGCGGCGTCGGCCGATGCCCACCCCGTCGCCGCCGCCCGCGGAGCCGGAACCCGAGATCGCAGAGGACGACCAGCAGCTCATGAACGCCGACGAGATGGCCGCCACGTTGCTGACTCGGGAGCTCGGGGCCCAGGTGATTGAGGACGAACCGCTGGCCTGATGGGCTGGTTGGGTGACTGGCGGCGCCTATCATGGAGCGCGACGAAAGGACCCATATGTTCGATGGACTCGACATGAACGCCCTGCTGCAGCAAGCGCAGCAGATGCAAGAGCAAATGCTCGCGGCTCACGAGGACTTGGCGAATCAGGAGTTTGAGGCTACTGCGGGCGGCGACCTCGTCAAGGTGAAGCTGAACGGCCTTGGTGACTTGCTGGACGTGACCATCGACCCGGCTGCCTGTGACCCGGAGGACACCGAAACCCTGTCGGCCCTGATCGTCGCCGCCTTCCGCAGCGCCCGCCAGGAGGTTGAGACCGCAGCCCAGCAGGCAGCGCCGCAGGTCCCGGGGATAGGTTTCTGATCTTGTACGAAGGCCCCATCCAGGACCTGATTGACGAGTTGAGCCGCCTGCCCGGCATTGGCCCCCGAGGGGCGCAGCGCATCGCCTTCTACCTTCTTGATGCGCCCGAAGAGGAGGTGTTTCAGCTAGCTGACGTGCTGCGTCGCGTGAAGGAGTCCGCGCAGTTCTGCGAGGTCTGTTTCAACGTGTCGCAGGAGAGCCGCTGCCGGGTCTGCCGGGACCCCCGCCGCGACCGCTCCGTACTGTGCGTGGTGGAGGAGTCGAAGGACGTGGTGGCGATTGAACGCACCAGCGAGTTCCGCGGCACCTACCACGTGCTGGGCGGATCAATCTCGCCGATCGACGGGCGTGGCCCCGGCGACTTGCGCACCCGCGAATTGTTCCAGCGCCTGGCCGACGGGGTGATTACCGAGGTGATCCTCGCCACTGACCCCGACACCGAGGGCGAAGCGACGGCCTCCTACCTGGGCCGGATGCTGCGCGACTTTGGGGTGCGGGTGACGCGCCCCGCCTCCGGTCTGCCCGTCGGCGCCGACCTGGAATATGCCGACCAGGTGACCTTGGGGCGGGCCTTCGAGGGGCGACGTTCCATGTTCGGGGACGAGCCCGCTTATCCGCCGAGCTCAGCGCCCACCCCGTCGCCTGGGTCCGCCCCCAGCCCGTCGTCAGCCGCCGGGCCTAACTCCGCGTCGACCCCGACACCAGCCGCCCCCGAGTCGAACCACGAGCCCGGTCGGCCGGGCTCGGCCTTCGCGTCCGTGCTGCGGTAAAACGCGATCAACCGGCTGGGTAGGCCGGTTGCGGCGGCGCGCCCCCGGGGACTCAGGGGCGCATCACCGAGGCCGGAACCCTCGGTGATGCACGCCTAAGCCTGGCGGAGAACTCCGCGTGCACGAATGTGCATCGGCCTTGTGTGCATTCGTGCAACCCGGGAGAGTTCTAGTAAGCCAGACAAGGAGCCCCCATGACCGTGTTATCCAAGGAGCAACGCACCGCCGCCATCGACTCCCTCACCTCGCAACGATTCGACGTGCTCGTCATCGGAGGTGGGGTGACCGGCGCTGGCATCGCCCTCGACGCCGCCTCGCGGGGCCTCAGCACCGCCATCATTGAGGGCCAGGACTGGGCCTCGGGCACGTCGTCGCGTTCTTCGCGGCTCGTCCACGGCGGGCTTCGCTACCTCTACAACCTCGACTTCAAGCTGGTGGCCGAGGCGCTGAAGGAGCGCGGCCGCCTGCTGACCACCATCGCGCCGCACCTCGTCGAGGCCCA
>JAUNKK010000165.1 GCA_030532825.1 Propionibacteriaceae bacterium | reverse complement strand
TGGACGGCGTTGCCGTCATCGACCAGACCGCCATCAAGGGGTCGAGGCGCAGCAACCCCGCCACGTATACGGGCCTGCTGGACCCCATCCGCAAGGCCTTCGCCAAGGCGAACGGCGTCAAGCCGGCCCTGTTCTCCCCCAACTCGGAGGGGGCCTGTCCCACCTGCAACGGCGCTGGTGTGCTCTACACGGACTTGGCGATGATGGCGGGGGTGGCTACCACCTGCGACATCTGCGAAGGCAGGCGGTTCATGGACGAAGTGCTGAGCTACCGGCTGGGCGGGCGGAATATCGCGGAGGTGCTGCAACTCCCCGTTGCCGAGGCGGCGCATTTCTTCGCCGACGGAGCCGCCAAGGTTCCAGACGCCCACAAGATCCTGCTGCGCCTGGCAGATGTCGGGCTGGGTTATGTCAGCCTCGGCCAGCCATTGACGACGCTCTCCGGTGGGGAGCGGCAGCGGTTGAAGCTCGCCGCCGAGCTGGGCACGAAGGCTCAGACATACGTGCTTGATGAGCCGACGACGGGCCTGCACCTGGCTGATGTCGAGCAACTGCTGCGGCTGCTGGACCGCATTGTGGACTCGGGGCGCTCCGTGATCGTCATCGAACACCACCAAGCCGTGATGGCACACGCCGACTGGATTATCGACATGGGTCCTGGGGCAGGCCGCGACGGGGGTCGCGTCGTCTTCGAGGGCACTCCCCAGGAGCTAGTAGCTCAGCGGTCGACCCTCACGGGGCAGCATCTAGCCAGCTACACCCAAAGTTAAGGGCCTTCAACCTGGCTTTGACTAGGATAAAAGCGTGGATACCCCCCGGGGCATAGACACCTATTGCGGTACGTAGCAGGCTAGGCACAGTTCCAATCACCGGGAGTGCGCATGGTTGCAAACGTAATGCTTATCGTCGAACGTGAGTTCGACTTCCCCCAGAGCCAGGTATTTCGGGCGTGGACCGCGCCTGAAGAAATGATGCTCTGGCGCGGAAGTCCGGGCTGGCACGTCGAACAAGAAACCGTCTCCTCCGAGCTAAAGCTTGGCGGAAAGCATCACCACGTCAAGGTCCGCGACAACGACCCGAGCGTCCGGGTGACCACCGACGCCGTGTTCACCGAATACTTCGACCCCGATGTGTTCGTGGCCAGACAGCGCATCACCGGCGACCCCGGCATCGACCCCGAACAGCCCATGGAGCTTCGGGTTGAGTTCACCAAGTACGGTCGCGATGACGGCGGCACTCTCGTGCGCATCGTTCAAGGGCCGTATGAGCCGTCGCAGGCTGAGTATCACGCGACGGGCTGGGAACGCGAGTTGAATCGTCTGCAGGACTTCCTGTCCAGCTCGTCTGGTGGTGCGCCGCGATGAGCGCAACCATTGTGCGGCAAAAGCCGCTCATGACGATGCCCCAGATTCTGTTGATGAACCTGGGCTTCTTCGGAATCCAGTATTCCTTCGGAATGCAGCAGACGGCTGTCAACCCCATTTACCAGTTTCTGGGCGCCAATCCTGAGGAAATGCCGCTGCTGAACCTGGCCGGCCCCATCACGGGCCTATTCATTCAGCCCCTCATCGGCGCCATCTCCGACCAGACATGGGTTCCAAAGTGGGGACGGCGTCGCCCCTTCCTGCTGGCCGGCGCCATTGGTTGCTCCGTGTGTCTGTTCCTGTTCCCGTTCGTGGCCGCGGTCTGGATGGCGGTGCTGCTGCTCTGGATCCTGGACGCCTCGAACAACACAGCAATGGAGCCCTACCGCGCGTTCATCTCCGACCGGCTGCCACCGTCGCAGCTGGCCAAGGGCTTCCTGGCGCAGTCCTTCTTCACCGGCCTGGGCATCACGCTGGCGAACGTTTCGCTGTTCATCTTCCAGCAGCTCCTTCCCGGCGCCATGGGCAATGGCATTCCCTACTGGGTCATGGCCTCGTTCATGCTCGGGACTGTCGCCTCGCTGGCTACGGTGCTGATCTCGATCCTGAGCACCAAGGAAATCGAACCTTCGCCAGAGGAACTGGCCGAGCTTCAGAAGAACAAGACCACCTTCAAGAGTGCCGTCACGGAAATCTGGGAAGCCATCGTTGAGATGCCCGTGCAACTGCGCAAACTGGCGTTGGTCTACCTGTTCCAGTGGTATGCCATGAACTGCTACTGGCAGTACGTGACGCTGTCGGTCGCCAAGTCAGCCTTCAACACCACTGACTCCCACAGCGCGGAATACGAGGCGGCGGTCGCCTGGACCGGCTTGGTCAACGGCGCCTACAACGTCGTCACGTTCTGCGTAGCCTTCGGCCTGGTATCCCTGGCCAAGCAGCACGGCGCGAAATATGTGCACATGAGTTGCCTGATCATCGCCGCTGCCGGCCTGGCCTTCTTCCCGCACATCACGAACAAATACCTGCTGTTCGTTCCGATCATCGGCCTCGGCATCGCGTGGGCCTCCATCATGGGCGTGCCTTACATCATGGCGGTCCGCATGGTGCCCTCCACCCGTTACGGCGTCTACATGGGCATCATCAACATGATGATCGTGGTGCCCATGCTGATCCAGACCCTGACGTTCGGCAGCATCTACAAGCTGTTGGGCGATGAACCGGGTAATGCCATCACCTTCGCGGCGGTCTTCTTGGCCATCGCGGGCCTGTGCATGCTCTGGATCAAGGAGCCCCCAATCGTCAAGGATGTCGACGACCTCTCGGCCCCCGCCCCAGCGGGCCACTAACCCATAAGGAGAACAGACATGCTGAAGGACTACACAACGGTTGTTGTCGGCACTGACGGCTCCGAATTGGCTGGCCCCACCGTCACTCGGGCCGCGTGGATCGCGGCTAAAGAAGACGCAGACCTTGTCATCGTCTGCGCCTATGGTGGCGGGTCGCGACGCGCGGATGCGAAGGTATCAATGACGGAGACCCTGACGGGCCGCATCGGTCAGGTGCCGGGCAAAGAGGCGGCCACGCAGGCTGTGGCGCATGCAAAGGACATCGCGATCGCCGCTGGCGCGCGAGTCAAAGCAGCCCTCCTCGTTGACGCTGAGCCGGCCGAGGCTCTGCTCAACACCTCGAAGGATCACCTGGGCGATCTCATCGTCATCGGTGCCATCCGGGATCGCTCCATCGCCGGACGGCTGCTCGGCGATGTCGCGGGCGTCGTGGTGCGGCGGGCTCACTGCGATGTGCTGGTGATCCGGCCTCTGAACCCGGAGGAGGGCGAGCAGGTGCGCCCGGAGAGCAGCGAGTAGTCGCCACCTGACACCTAACAGCGGGTGGGGTTGCCTGGCAGCCCCACCCGCTGTCATGTCTGCACACCTTTGGTGTCGCGAGCCGGCCTGGCGCCCTTAACTCCAGCAGCACGTCCTCCCCCGTCTTAGTGGGAGCAACCATATGCCAGCAGCGGGACCCGCGCCGGCCGCCATCGACCCCAGAAATCCCGCGTAACCGCACACTCCCAGTCCGCAGCGCAGCGGCTGGTGAACCGTGCTGGGTTTTGTTCTGGTGTGGTGTTGAGAGGGTTGGACATGCCTAGGAAGTATCTAGAAGCGTTTGCGTACCCGGGCGGTGCGGATGGTGCTGGGCCGGGTCGAGACAGGGTGGTGGCGCGAGCCGGTATCAGGTGATCCATCGACGTCGCGCCGAGACTTGGGCATCGCCATTGAGACCCTGCGGTGTTGGGTTGATTAGGCCGATATCGACAACGGAGGCAAGCCCGACGTCTCGTCGGATACGGCGGCCGGGGATCAAGCGTCTCAAGCGGGATCAACACTGAACTGCGGCGGGTCAACGAGATCCTCAAGGACTGCTTCGGTGTTCCTTTGGCCTGCGGACGCTCTTGCTACCCCTCGACAAGCTCGACCGTGCTGCATCGACATGGGGCGTGTCGGATGGTTTGTGTAAGCCGTGCTGAGAGGAACGGTGAGAATCATGA
>JAUNKK010000164.1 GCA_030532825.1 Propionibacteriaceae bacterium | reverse complement strand
CAGATGAAGATCACCAGGCCGACGGCGACCGTGGAGACCGTCATGAAGGCCTCCAACACCGTGCCTCCCGCCATCAGTAGCGGGAAGGCCGAGAAGGTCAAGGCAACCGACACGCACAGGGCAAGAGCCGGTACCTTACGGCGAGACAGCTTGCCCAGCGCCTTCGGGGCCTGGTTGGATTCGGCCAGGCCAAACAGCATCCGGGAGGTCGAGAAGATGCCCGAGTTAGCACTGGAGGACGCCGACGTCAGCACCACGAAGTTCATCACGCCCGCGGCGCCCACCAAGCCGACGAGGCTGAACAAGTTGACGAAGGGCGAGACCTCAGGGTTGACCTGATCCCAGGGGGTCACCGACATGATGACGGCCAGGGCCAGCACGTAGAAGACCACGATGCGCACGGGAATGGCGTTGATGGCCTTCGGCAGCGTCTTCTCGGGATCGGCGGTTTCGGCCGCCGCTGTGCCGATCAGCTCAATGCCGATGAACGCGAACACCGCGATCTGGAAGGCCGCCAGGAAGCCCCCCCAGCCCGTCGGGAAGAATCCGCCGTGATCCCACAGATGGGTGACCGAAGCGCCCTGGAAGCCGATGACGACCATCCAGAGCCCCGCAAGGATCAGCGCGATGATGGCAACGATTTTGATCAGCGCGAACCAGAACTCGATCTCGCCGAACATCTTCACCGTCAGCAAGTTCGACCCCAGCAGAAGCAGGACGAGGATCGCCGTCAGCAGTATTGACCAAGGCGACGAGGGACGGGTCTCGTTGGGCCCGATGGGGCCCAGGATCCAGAAGTCGAAGTAGCCGACGATGACGATCACCTCGGCCGTGGCCGTAACTACCCACAGGAACCAGTAGGTCCAGCCGGCGAAGAAACCGGCCCAGTCGCCCAGGATGTCGCGGGCGAAATCCTGGAAGGACTTGTATTCCAGCTTGTGCAGCAGCAACTCGCCCATGGCCCGCATCATGAAGAACAGGACGAAGCCGATGATGCAGTAGACGATCAGCAGCGACGGCCCGGCCAGCGAGATGGTTTTGCCCGAGCCCATGAACAGGCCGGTGCCGATGGCGCCGCCGATGGCGATCAGCTGGACGTGACGGTTTTTCAGACTCCGCTGGAGGTGCTGCTCCCCCCCGGTGGTTGAAGCTTCAGTGTTTTTACTCATCGTTCAAGGCATCCGTGACGGAGGCATGGGGCAGATCGAAGGCGTCGGCAACACCCTTGTAGGTGAGCTTGCCGTGGATGGTGTTGAGGCCCTTTGCCAGCGCCTCGTTGTCCTTCATTGCCTGGATGGCGCCCTTGTCGGCGATCTGCAGGGCGTAGGCCAACGTGGCATTAGTCAGGGCCCACGTGGACGTGTTCGGCACGGCGCCCGGCATGTTCGCCACGCAGTAGAACTGCGAGCCATGCACCTGGAAGGTCGGGTCATCGTGGGTGGTCGCGTGCGAGTCCTCGAAGCAGCCGCCCTGGTCGATGGCGACATCCACTAGGACCGAGCCTTCCTTCATCTCGGCGACGAGATCGTTGGTGACGAGCTTCGGGGCCTTGGCGCCAGGGATCAGCACGGTGCCGATGACGAGGTCGGCGGCCCGAACCTGTTCGCGAATGGACAGGGCGGAACTGACGATGCCGTGCACCTGGTTGTGGTAACGCCAGAAGGTGCTGCGAAGCTTGTCTAGGTCGGTGTCGAGGATGGTGACGTCAGCGCCGAGGCCGAGTGCGATGTTCGCGGCATTCTGGCCGGCCGTGCCACCGCCCAGGACCACGACCTTGGCGTTGGGTACGCCGCCGATGCATCCCATCAGGGTGCCGCTGCCGCCGTTGGCCTTCAGCATGGCGTGTGCGCCAACCTGCGGGGCGAGACAGCCGGCGATCTCGGACATCGGGTATAGCAGCGGCAGCATCCCGGAGGGCAGCTGCACGGTTTCGTAGGCGATGGCGGTGGTGCCGGAGTCCAGCAGGGCGTCCGTCTGGGGGCGGTCGGCGGCAAGGTGCAGGTAGGTGAAAAGGGTCAGGTCATCGCGCAGGAAGCCGTACTCGCTTGCGATGGGCTCCTTGACCTTCATGACCATCTCGCCTTTGGCCCATGTTGCCTCGGCGCCTTCGACGATCTGCGCGCCCTGAGCCGCGTAGTCGTCGTCGCTGATCTGCGATCCGATGCCAGCCCCGGACTGCACGAAGACCTCATGCCCGTGACGAACCAACTCGTTTACGCCAACAGGGGTGATGGCGACACGGTATTCGTGGTTCTTGACCTCAGTGGGAACTGCGATGCGCATTGACACTCCTTCGTTTCTGTTGCGCGGCGGTGGGGCGGCATCGCCCCTTGTCCTTCGCGATTCACTCTAGAGCCAACTCCGACGGCGCGTAGCAGGAACAGATAAAAAACAGTCAAAGATGTTGCCCAGCCCCTTGCGGAGGCCATCAGCCGGGGCCCGGGGGCGGGCCAACCACGGGCTGGCTACGTAGATCGAGGCTAATTCTCGGCGCCGGTGGTTGGCAGGCGATGCGTGGCCCGCAGCCGCTGGATGGTGCCGAAGCGCTCCTCGGCGTGCGGGATGGATACCTCACGGATGTAGCGGGTCAACTCAGTCTCGCCTTGCTGCTCCAGGTTGGCTACGAGATTGCGGAGGTCGTCGGGGTGACGACCCTGGGAGGCCTTTGCCTTCGCCTCAATGCGTTCGACGCTTACCTCCACCCCCACGATGGCGCGGGCCATCTTAAGGAGCTTCGTCTCCCCGACGGCGGCTAGCGCCTCCGGGGGCTCGGTCCGGGCCATCAGTGCACGCGCCGCCTCCAGGGCGGCCTCGGGGGAGTCGGTGAAACGGATGGCTCCCGTGATGTGGATGGTGATGTAATCCCACGTGGGTACGTTCGGCAGCTCGTCGTTGCTGGCATACCAATACGGGGAGACGTAGGCGTCGTCGATGTCGATGATCACCAGCGCCGGTCCCGTGACGGGCTCGGTGGCCTGAGGGTTGTTGCGTACTAAGTGCGTGACGAGCACCCGCTCATCGTTCCGCTCCTCAAGGTGGAAGGGGACAAAGCTGGCTTTGGGCCCGGTGGCGTGGCCGGTGACGAGGTTGCCCGCCCGCACCCGGCCCAGCAGCTCCGCCAGCCGGTCATCAGGGATCTCGTAGTGCTTCGCCGTATACACGCTTTCCAGCTTAACCAGTGGTGCTGCCCCACCTGGGGCAGCGCGAAGGGGGCTGACGCTCGTGGCCTCAGCCCCCTTCTGGTTGGTATCAGCTCTCAAGCACCTTCATGCGCTCGGCATCGCTCGCGAAGACCTCCATGAGGTTCTCTTTCGTGACGACCACCGGGTCAAGCTGGTAGATCGGCACCTCAATCTGGCCGTTGTTCTCCTTGAATTCCGTGTTAGGCAGGGCCTCGCCCTTCTGCAGCGCCTGGATGAGGCGGACCGTCTCATCCACTAGCTGGTCGGTGGGCTTGGCGACCGTGGAGTACTGCTTGCCGTCGCGGATCAGCAGCAGCGACTCATTCTCGGCGTCGAGACCGGTGACGACGGGAAGCTCCTGGCCGGCCTGCTCGGCGGAGGTCAGGATGGCGCGGGCGATGCCATCGTTGGGGGACAGCACCCCGTCGATCTTCTTATCGGCGTAGAAGCCGGAGAGGATCGAATCCATGCGCGACTGGGCCTTGGCGTTGTCCCAGTCGGGAGTAGCGGCCTGCGTGAAGTCCAGCTGGCCGGAGACCACGTTGAGGGTGCCGTCGTCGATCTTCGGCTGCAGCACAGACATGGCGCCGTTGAAGAAGTTGGGGGCGTTGGGGTCGGCCGGTCCGCCCCCGAACAGCTCGATGTTGTACGGGCCGGGGCCTTTGGCGGCGAGGCCGTCAAGGAGCGACTGGCCCTGCATCTCGCCTGTGCGGACCGAACCGAACTGGACGACCGCGTCCACGCCAGAAGTGTTCTCGATCAGCCGGTCGTAACCGATGACGGCGACGCCTGCGGCCTTGGCCT
>JAUNKK010000163.1 GCA_030532825.1 Propionibacteriaceae bacterium | reverse complement strand
GCCGTCCCTCCGTTCTCTTCCAAACGTGTCAACAAACCCCACGAATAAGCCTCCTGGTGCGGGGGGCAATGCTGGAGACCGGGGTGGCAGTCGCGGCAATCCACGGGGTGCCGCTCAAGACCATGCTCCTGCATATCGATGATTTATTAGCGAGGTTCGGAAACCAGACATTGGGTGACACATGTGTCCGTGCGGGCAGAGACCCCTGGCGCAAAATGCAACCCAATGACAGGCTTTTAGGAGGATATGCGATATGCCGACAGGCTGGTATAGAACCCGTGTATCTAGCGCTCGCTGTGGCTTTGGGGGTCTGGCGTCTTGGTACTGCAGAAAACTGGACGCGGGGCAAGGTTGAGAAATATCTGGAGAGCGAAGCCTTCGCGCAGTGTGTTGAAGCCAAAGGGCGCGCGCTCGTGTGGGATTTATGGCGTCTGCTAGATGCCAGGGCCGGGGCCGCCACCCTGGCTGCATGCCTAGATAAGCACGTCTCCCACATGCTTATCGCTTAACAGTATAAATTGTCGAGTGGCAACTTATACCTGCGGTGACTGACGGGAGGGCAGTTGTCGTCTTCGCAGAGAGTTCAAGGAGGAGTGGTGATGAATAGGCGGACCCATAGAGCGCAAGTCGGGGTGGAGCAGTTAGAGTGGTATAGCCCCCTGGAGAATCGGGCTAGGACGCCATGATGACGAACGTATTAACTCTCGTCGACCGCAGATATCGAGATCAGAAACAACCTAGAGGGATGGTCTCTGCGCTACGGCATTGCGGAGCGCGAGTGCACCTGCTCGATGAGGTTCAACTCGGACATCCTGAGTGGCGAGAACTATTGGCGTCTGCCGATGTAGCCGTTGCTCGCGGACGGGGGAAAGTGGTTCTTGCAGCCCTGAGCGAGACGCAGCGATCAGGGGTGCCTGTTGTGGACTCCGCCGTAGCGGTCGAAGGCGTCCGTGACAAGCGTTTGATGACCCAAACCATGATTGATGCGGGCATACCGACGCCACGCACGATCGTCGGGGACATGGCTGACGCTGCTGAGAGCACCCTAGCCTACCCACTCATTATCAAGCCTGTTTTCGGTGACAATAGCGTTGGGTTGGCCGTGGTTGAAGATCCTGACCAGCTTTCGGCCCTCGAATGGGTCGAGCCGGATGCGATCGTGCAGGAATACAGACCGCAAGGTGGGGTGGACTTGAAGCTGTATGTCATAGACAGCATGCTCGCGGCGATCCGCAAGCCATCGCCGATTACCCCCTGTACCTCTGAAGAATGTCTGGGGCTGACGGAATTGACCCCCGAGTTAAGGGATCTAGCTCGACGCTGCCGTGAAGCGTTCGGACTGAGGTTTTTTGGGATTGACTGCCTAGAGATGCCCAGTGGGCAAATTCAGGTACTGGAGGTGAACGATTTTCCGAATTACTCGCTGGTGCCCTGGGCCTCGGAATTGTTGGCTCAACAAGTACTGCAAACGGTGCGCCTATCCCGCTCGCACTGCGACACTCGCCATCGAATGACGCTGAGAGCTTGATGCCATGCGAATTGCTTTCATTCTAACCCGTAGAGTCCCCGACGTTCCCAGCCCGGTCGTATCATCAGCCCAGAAACTCCTGGCGGAAGCAGGGCATGACGTTACAGGATGGATTCCAGAAGACCGGATGTTGCGTTGTGACACCTTGGGGATCGAAGCCGACCTTTATGTACTCAAAAGTCACACTGAGCTTGCTCTCAGTTATGCTGGGGCCGTTGAAACCTATGGCGTGCCAGTTTTCAATCCCTATTTTGCCTGCTTACTTGCACAAGATAAGGTGACCGCTAGTTGTCGGATGCGCCAGCTGGCTGTTCCTACTCCAGATACCTGGCTGATCGATCAACCAATGCAGGCGGAGGCTCTACTCGCAGACGGGCCGCTCATCATAAAACCGCACCGTGGGCATCGTGGAGCAGGAGTTTATAAGGTTCTCACCCGCCAGGAGTTAGTCGCCGTGCCGCAGGCCAAGATGCCGCTGATCGCCCAGCGTTATGTTCCCGGATGTGGGGAGGATCTAAAGGTTTATGTGGCGGGTGCCCATGTTTGGGCGGTCCGGAAGAAGTTCGATGATATGTCATTCACCCGGCCGGGGCGCCCGGTGGTGGTTGATGATCAGGTGAGGGAAATAGTGGCCCGTATTCGGGCCGGTTTTCGGCTTGAGCTCTTCGGGTGTGATGTTATTGAGTCGCCGGATGGGCCCCAAGTGGTTGACATAAACTATTTCCCGGGGTATAAAGGCTGTGATGATCCAGCGCCGCGTATCGCTGAATCGATTGAGAATTTTGCTGCAACTCTATGAGGTCTCGTCAACCGCCCCCCGCAGCGACGTCCCGCCGACATCGTGTTGCCTTGTGGACGAGTGCTGTAGTTCTAGTGGTTTTGGGGCTGGCGCTAACCGTGGCGATCCTGTTGGGCGGGCGTGGTGACGGGGGCATCGGATTACTGTGGCTAGGTGGGGCCTGCCTCATCATGGGACTGGCACTGGCGATTGCTGTCCTTTGCTCTAAACGCTATATTGCTGCCCCGAGGCGGGCCCTTCCCGGCCAGCGTGACGGCGGTGCGCTGCGAGTAGTGGTGGTCGAGGGATTTCTATCGCGACTGGCGTTTGGGATCATTAGCTTCGCGTTACCGCTGTATGCGTATCGGTTGGGAATGTCACTGGATGTGATCGGAATCCTGCTGGCCACCAATACCGCTGTGGCCGTGCTGCTGAAACCGTTGATGGGGATGCTCATCGATCGTATTGGTGTGCGGGCCTCCTATGTCGTCGCCGTGGCTTTGCGTACCTGTGTGGTGCTGTCGTTGGTCATAGCATCCCATCCAGCCCATTTGTTCGTCGCGCGGGCGCTCCACGGCGTCGCTATAGCGCTACGCGACCCATCGTCGGCGACGGTGCTCACAGCGCTCGGTGGCAAAAAGGCTGTGGCGCAGCGGTTCGCTTGGTATCAGACCGCCAAAACCGTCGCGGGTTCTGCCGGGGGATTTGTGGCGGGGATGCTCATTACTTTTGTTGCCGGTGATTACGGCCTGGTGTTTGAGGTCTCAGCCCTCCTGTCTGGGCTGCCGATGATATTGGTGTTAACGGGGCTGCGGGGGCCGGAGGTGAGTGGCCTCGCGGCTCCGCGACGTGAGAAAACACCAGCCATGCCTCATGAGCTAAAGAGAGTGTTATGGCCCTATGCTCTCCTCGGGGCGTCGATGAATGGTACTGCCTATCTGATGGCCAACCTTTTGCCGGTGCTGGCGGTATCGCACATGGGGCTGAGTGAGGCGGCTGCATCATCGCTATACGTCGTTACCGCCGTGATCTCCCTGAGCGGCCCGCTGTGGGGTTGGGTAGCGGACAGGTTCAACCTCAAGCTGGTTCTTGGAGTACGAGCTATCGGGAACGTGTTCTCGTCGCTGATCTGGCTTCTGC
This sequence comes from Propionibacteriaceae bacterium, assembly GCA_030532825.1. Taxonomy (GTDB): domain Bacteria; phylum Actinomycetota; class Actinomycetes; order Propionibacteriales; family Propionibacteriaceae; genus Arachnia. The sequence continues at coordinate 555 of JAUNKK010000163.1, read as the reverse complement.
TGCCCACCTACCTGGGTCTAGCGATAGGTAAGGTTGCTGACGACGTTGGTAAGGCGGCATTCCGGCCTGCCTGGGGTGCGGTGATGGCGAATGTGTCAGCGTTGGATTCAGCCCGACGATCCCAAACCCTGGCGATGATGAGCACCGCAGAGGATGCCGGTGAACTGGGTGCGCCGATCCTTGCGGGCCTCATCTGGTCGGCTTTCGGCTTGCCCGCTGTGCTGCTTCTGCGGGCTGGGGCAGGATTGGCTACGGAATGCTACTCGTGGCTGTTGGCTAAGAGCTTGAGTTTGGAGAAGGAGGCTGACAACGGGGAGGCGGCATCACCAAATCCGGCGCCGCGTCGGGCTAGGTAGCGTTTCGGCATTGTCGATCAACGGCGCTGAGATCCCGGATGGCCAGGGGGTTTGCCGTTAGGCTCGGTGGTGTCGCTTAACAGGTAGGAGCTTCAATGTCGCGACTCACGCTGCTGGCTACCACGGACGTCCACGGCAATGTCCTCAACTGGGACTATTACCGCGACCGGCCCTGGCAGCGTCCCGACGGCGACGAGTT
>JAUNKK010000162.1 GCA_030532825.1 Propionibacteriaceae bacterium | reverse complement strand
AGAACCCCAACCCAGACACCCACATAAACCTCGAAACAAAACCCAGGACGCTTCAGCCGCCGGGGCAGGAGTGACGCACTATGTCAACGAGTTGACCTCCACCTACGGCGGCAAGACCGTCATGTTCGCCAGCAAGCCCGTAGACACTCAGGACGCGGACCCCAACAAGCCCACCAAATATGATCCCAACACCGACGATAGCCCGAGCGCGACCGGTCCCGGCAAATACGTCAAGCTGACCCAGAGCGACCTCGACGCCTTAGCTGACTTCAAGGGCGTGCGGGAGGTGGAGTACTTCAGTCAGGTCACCACGAAGTATGTTCAGGCGGGCAACCACCAGTACGAGGCCTCGGTCGGCCGCATACCGGGCCAGGAACTCCAGATCGCCGAAGGCAAAAAGCCTGACGACAAGAACATGGAGTTTCAGGTGCTGCTGCCTGCCGACTACGTCGACGCTCTGGGCTTCGACGACGCCAAGGACGCGATCGACGAGACAGTGACGATCGGGCTGGAGGACGCCACCGAGACGATGCACACCGTCGAGGCGAAGGTGGTGGGTGTCGCCCGGGAGTCGCTCAATCAGGGGACGGAACGGACCCTCACCTCCAACGACGCCCTCGAAGATCGCCTGCTCGAACTGCAGCGCACCGGCCTGCCCGACGGCGAACCCAGCGGATGGAATGACGCCGTCTTGTGGCTTGATGACGACTTCTCCGACCAGGACATCGCCACCCTGAAGGAACGGCTCGACAAGGACGGCTACAAAGGGTCGACCACGAGCGACATCATCGGCCAGAGCATGGCAGTGATCAACGCCATTACCTTCGGGCTGAACATGTTCGCCGCGGTCGCGCTGCTGGCCGCTGCGCTGGGCATCGCCAACACATTGCTCATGTCCGTCCAGGAGAGGACCCAAGAAATCGGCCTCATGAAAGCCGTGGGCATGCGGGGCGGAAAGATCTTCGCGTTGTTCAGTTGGGAGGCAATCCTGCTGGGGTTCTCCGGCAGCCTGATTGGGATAGTGCTCGCGGCTGTGGTGGGCAGCGGGACCAACAGTTCCTTGAGCGCTGGGCTCTTGGCGCAACTGCCTGGGCTGAACCTGTTTACCTTCGAGCCCGGCCAGATGCTGGGGATCACGGCGTTGATCGTCGCGATCGCGTTTGTTGCAGGGACACTCCCGGCTTTCCGGGCGGCCCGGAAGGAACCCATCGAGGCCCTGCGCTACGAGTAGCGGCCCGGGCACCGGCCTCGCGGTGGGGGAGCAGGCCAGACTGCCCGCTCCCCCACCAAGTACGTCTCGGCGTGTCATCTCGTAGCTCGCATCCGAGCCCGTCCAGGTAGAAACAGGCTCCCAAGCCCCACCCGCTCAACGGATCGCCTCGGCACTGTTCCGACACAGTGGCAGCCCCACCCACTCAGCGGTTCACCGAAGAAGCTAACGGCGCGGTTCCCAGTTCGCGTGGCGACGACCGGCTAGCCTCACGCGCCGGCCGGGAGGCCAGTTTCCCTACGACCGCAGTCGGGCGGTATGCTGTCCCGGTCTTGGGGCATTAACTCAATTGGTAGAGTGCCACCTTTGCAAGGTGGAAGTTAGGGGTTCGAGTCCCCTATGCTCCACCACAGATCCCCATTCACGCAGCACGGCCCTTTCGTCATGCTGCGCGAAGTCGCAGCATCCAGCCATCCCGCGCGCTCCCTCGTCACCCTGCGCGGCCTTCTCGTCATCCTGCGCGCAGTCGCACGATACATTCGCTTCGGAGCGCATGACGCCTCTCCCAGATGCAGCCGAACTCAACGACGTCGAATGAAGGGGTGCCCAGAGGTGCCTTGACCTAAAGGTCCATGGCAGAGTCACGGCCCGCGTCGCCGCGCGCACTTCCACGGTAGGAGAAGTCGGTCAGGCCCTCACAGTAGGTGACGATCGCCTCGGTATAGCGAGCAGCGTTTTCTGGCGAGCCGGCTTCGGCGATGTAGTCGTAGAGTTCTTCGAGGTGTTGGATGGCTTCGTGCCGGAACACGACGCGGTAGCCGTTCACTGGCTTGCGGCGTGCCTTGCCGCAAGCTGCGCACGAACATCATCAGCGGTTATGGCATCGTTCGGATCGGCTACCAGCGCGTCGTAGGAGGCAGCGACTTCCTCGCGTAGCCATGCTTCGACCGCCTGGTCACGAGCGAACAGTGCCCGCAGACCGTCGCGGATGACCTCGCTCTCACTGGCGTAGGCACCAGATCGCACCCGTTCACGCAGAGCATTGGCCATGTCGTTGGGAAGCGTGATACTCAACTGCCGTGTGGTCCGCATGGTCAACCTCCGGTTTTGGTAGGATTCCATCCTATTCTGGCCGGGCTTCGGCGCTCACCGCCGAGAGTCAGTGAAGAGCTTTAGCCTTGGTGCCACACAGGGTCCTGTGGCTGAAGGGCGGAGCGGGCATGGAGCTGACATCGCGCGAGCTGGCGACTGGAATACTCGTCGCCGCGGTTGTTCGGGACTGTGAAAGAAACCCAGACCGGGTTGCGCAAGCAGCCGAGCTACCCCACTCCACCCCCGAGAAGTCGCATCGTCGAGGCAGAAGCCCGAGCCAGGTTGCGCGAGTTAGCTGGGAAGGTGCCGCTGGAATTGGCAAGGCAGGCGAAGACCAGCGAGCAGCGTCGCCACCGATCCCCATGCGCACGAAACGCCACACCAAGCACCGACCAACCCCCGACAGCTACATCGTTGCCACACTCCACGGTGTTTCGCGCGCACCAAGAAGCAGCCGACATCACGGGTCGGAAGCCGATGACGCGGGGCCGGGCCCGCCGACGCGGCGCTGACACAAAACCAACAGCAGCAGCGAGGTTGAGCACGAAACGCCGCTGGTTGCATCACACGACGGCGAAATAGACACGGTTGCAGCACTACCCGGCGTTTCGTGCACGCACCAGGCACCGAGGCAGGGGCTCGACAGCGCCTCCGCTCGTCCCCGTGCGAGAAACGCCACAACATGCACCGCCCCCCTGACGGCAGCATTGTCGCTATGCTCCACGGCGTTTCGTGCCCCCAAGAGACTGAGGCTGGGGCGGACAACGCCCCACGCACTTGGGCCTCTCAGATGTGTTGCGAGGTCTGAGAGAATGGACAGTGAGCGTTGAGGAGTGAACTGTCCTGGGTTCTTTGGAGGCTTCTGGTCTTGGAAGCGAGGATGGTGTTATGTCGAAGGAACTGGCGGAGGGGGGTCGACGATGTGTCGCTATTCGGGGGAGGGGAGGGCCGCCGCGGTGCGGATGGTCAGGAGGCTGCGAGCTGAGTTGGGTGTCACGCAGGGGACGGTGAAGCGTGTTGCGATGCAGCTGGGTTATGGGGTTGGGTCCGTGCGGGCGTGGGTGAAGCAGGCCGATATCGATGATGGTGTTACTGCGGGGGTGAGTTCGGCAGGGGTTCAGCGTGTGGAGGAACTTGAGCAGGAGGTCTGAGTGTTGCGGTGGGCCAGCGAGGTGTTGAAGCGGGCGGCGTTTTTCTTCGGGGTGGAGCTAGGTCGCTACTATCGGAAGTAGTTGCGTTCATTGACGCCAATCAAGGGATGACTTGGTTGAAGGCCGCAGGCTCGGAGTCGAGCTCATTTGCAGAGCGTCTTGCCTCATGTCAAGGTGTCCGGGAAGTTTTGATGTTTGCCTCACGTGAAATGTCCGCGTAGCTCAGGTTGCGGGCCGCGTGGCCTGGGTGCGGGCGGAGGCCAGTTGGATGAGCTGCTGTTGGATCTGGTTGATCCGGCCGGTGATGCGTGCCGGGTTCAGCTTCGCATGCTCGCGCTTGAGGCGGGTGCGGGTCTTGTCGTCGAGGCTGCCGGCGTCGAGGAGTCGCTGGTAGGGGGTGCGGGGTTTGTCGTAGACGCGTTTTTTCCGGCCCGCGTTGGTGTGGGGTCCAGTCGATGGCTTTCACGCAGGGCAGCAGGTGATTCTTGCGTGCCATCATCACGAGGGCGTGTCGGATGGTTTGTGTAAGCCGTGCTGAGAGGAACGGTGAGAATCATG
>JAUNKK010000029.1 GCA_030532825.1 Propionibacteriaceae bacterium | reverse complement strand
GGATCGCCCACTGCTCGGGGTCGGTGTCCTGGAACTCGTCCACGAGCACGACGGGAAACCGGCTGCGCAACTCATCGCATACCTGGCCGCCGATGTCGGCGTCGTTGACCAAACGCAGCAGCCGCCCCGGAAGGTCGTCGAAGCTCACCAGGCCCAACTGGCGACGCCGCTGGTCGAATCGCGCTCGCACAGCCTCGTGGTAGCTGAGCTGCTCCGGATCGGCGGCGGCGAACGGCAGCCGGGAGGGGGCAGCGGCCAAGGCCACCTGGAGGGCGCGCCTGGCGTCAACGGGTGGCTGCGGCTCGGCAAGGAAGCGGGCCAGGTACTCGTCGGTGGCGCACTGCCGTACCAAGGCAGAGACATCTGCTGCTATCGCCTCTGAGCCGTCCCAGTCGCCGAGCACTCCAAGGCTCTCAAGCTGGGTTTGGCAGAACGAGTGGATGGTGGCGATGGTGGCGGTGCCGAAGTCATTGAGGGCGCTGCGCAGCCGCGCCAGGCAGGTCTCCGGCCGCGCCTCGTGGGCCAGCAGCTTCGCCACCGGGTCGTCTAGCGACCGTGCCTGTCCGTCGATACACGCCGCCAGCGCCTCGGCTATGGCTTCGAAGCGGCGGTACACCCGGCCGCGTAGCTCCAGGGCTGCCGCATTGCTGAAAGTGATGAGCAGCAGTTCCCGGATGGGGAGGCCAGCCTCCCCGACAAAGCGGGCAGCGAGCCCTGCGATAGTCCAGGTCTTGCCCGTCCCGGCGCTGGCCTCCAGCAGCATGGGGCCATCAGGCAGCGCCTCCGTGATATCGAAAGCCCTCATTGGGTCGCCTCCAGCAGCGGGGAATGGAGTGCCAGAGCCCACGCGCCGAAGGCCCCGAACTGCTCCGGCCCCGGCGGGTCGAACTCGCCGAGCGGATCGGCGAACAGTTCCGCGGCTGGTCCCGCATAGAAATGCTCCCAGTGCCGCGGCCGCCATGCCCAGGGGGAGTTCCAGTGCGTTGTGGGCAGCCGCCAATCCGCCAGATTGAGGCGTCCGCCGCGCTGCGCGGATGCGAGATGCCGCGCAGGCTCTGCGGGGACCGGGATGAGGCGGGAGCGTGACAGCCGGGCGCCCCGGACCAGCCACGCCAGGTGCTGTCCGGCGTCAGGGGGTGGGGTGAGCGTGACCACATCGGCGTAGTGGTCTGAGTAGTGCCGCCGCAGGAAGTGGACCCGAGCCCGGGCGGGGGAGCCAGAGGCGGCGAGAGCCAACAGCTGAACCCACGGCTCGAACAACGGCCGGGGCAGATCGCTGGGTGACAGCACCACCAACTCGTCTCCGCGCAGCCGAACCGAGCCCGTGAGCCGCAGCCCCGACAACTCCAGGTCGATGTCAGCGTCGCGGACCGGACGCTCCCAGTCGGGGCGCGCCTGTAGCCAGAGCCGACGGATCAACTCAAGTTCCCGGTCGATGAGGGCAGCGCTGAGCGGCCCGGCCGGGAGCAACTCACTGCGCGCCTCCGCCCGGACGGCCTCGGTGGGTTCCCGCCCGGTACGGGCCGCGGTCAACAGCCGAGAGCGGATGCCCCAGACATCAAGACCACCTGGCTGGAGAGTGAGGTCGTCGACAACCTCGGGAGGCGAGACATCCCGGATTCCGGCGCGTTCGCGCAGAAAAGCGGCGGCTGGGTCTCGCAGAAACCGCACCACTTCGTCGAGGCTCATGGCCGGGGTATCGGCCACGAGAGGCAGGGCCAGGGCAGCCCGGCGTCGTTCAGTCGTGGAGTCAACCGCTGTAACCGACTGGGCGTGGGAGAGTTCGGCGGCCCGATGAGCGGCGGCATCAAAGGAGGGCGTCTCGCCTAGGAAGTTGCCGGGATTGGTCGCTGAGGCCGGTAGGTCGCGGGGTTCGGGGCGGATGCCGAGCCGACGCCACAGCCCGGCGAGGGTCGTCGGTGTTTCCCTCGGGGCGTTGGTGGCTTCGGTGCGATGCTGATGCACAACCACCAGGTGTCGAGCGGCCCTAGCGTGTCGCTCCAGCCGTTCTAGGCGCTGCTGCCGGGGATCCGGCAGGCCAGCTACCAGGGCGTCCGGCGGATAGCCGTCGGGCTGATCTGCTACCCCAAGTAACGCCACTACCGCGAACCCCACACCGGCTAGCTCGTCTTCGCCGACCACGGTCAGGTTGCCGTTGCCGACAGCGGGGCGGGCTGGCGCCTCAGCGGCCAGCTGGTCGAGCAGGTGAGCGAAATCGGCGGCGGTGAGTCGCGCCTGGCTGGCCTCGGTTGCCACGCCCGCCAAGCGCGTGGCGGCCTCCTGCAGCAACGCCTCTTCGGCGGAGGGCAAGCCCACGAGATCCCTCATCAGTTCCTGGACCCGGCGTACCCACTCAGTCGTGGGTGCCGCCTCGGCGGTGAGGGCGGCGTAGCGACGCAGTCGGGACAGAAGCTCGCTGAGGGAGCCGATCAACTCCAGCTGCGACGAGGCGATGCCGTCGGCACCTGTGAGCGGCAGGTCCGAGCTGCCCGGCGGCAGGGCCAGGCCGATGAGCAGCCGGTCAAGGCCGCGAGCCCACGTGTTCTGCGCCACGCCCGGGAGGCCGTGGGCGGCACGGTGCTGCGCGTCCAGACCCCACCTGATGCCGGCTGCCGCGAGAAGTTCCGCCAGTGCGGCCCGATCCGGTAACCGCCACCGGTGGGCGATCGGGGGGAGGGTCAGCAAGTCGAGCACGAGACTCGCTTCGGCGCGCGAATCCCGGAGCCTGGTCGCGGTGGCCAACGCCTGAAGCACGGTGTTGGGCGGGCGCACCTCCGCCGGGCGTTGCAGCCGCAAGCTCCGGCCGGGATGGGGGTCAGTGGCGGGGGAGAAAGCGAGGGACAAGACTGGCCACCAGGTGGCGGTATCGGGGACCACCACCAGGATGTCGCGGGGTTCCAGATCGGGGTGGGCGCTCAGGAGCCGACACAACTCGTCGCGGAGTACCTCGGCCTGTCGGGCGGGCCCGTGGGACCTGAGCCAGGTGATGCTCTCGGGCAGGGCAGGCTTGGGCTCTTCGGTTACCTCGGGCAGCCAGGGGTCGCGCTCCGGCAGCCGAAAGACGGGCACCTCTTGCCTCTCAGCGATGGCCGTCAGCAACTCGACGGTGGTGGTGGGTAGCTCAGGGCAGTGCAGCACCGCCGTGGCCGGGCTGGGATCGATTGCCAGCGTTGCCCGTAGCCGCTCGTGTTCCTCCACGGGATCCCATTCCAGGGACTCGCAGACGCGGAGGAAGAGTTCTGGTTGCCAGCCGAGGTGCGCGGGCAGGGTTTCGGCCGCCTCATCCGGGTCGTCGAGCCAGCCCCGCAGCAGGTTCGGTTGCCACTGGACGTACTGCCGCAGCAGGCGGGCTAGTCGCTGCGAGGCGCCGCGGAGCCGATCGGGACCGGCGTCGAGGTGACGTCTGAGGATCGGATAGGACTGGTGGAACTCCGGGTCGGATAGCACCTCCCGCACCCCCAGTTCCAGCGTCCGGCCCTGCCATGGCGACGGTTCGCCGTCGCCGAACGTGGTCTGAACCAGCCCCACCCAGCGGTCTGCGGGCAGCAACTGGATACCCGCGCAGATCCCGATGCGGGCCGCGAGCGCTTGCCCGGCAAGGCGCGCCTCACCCGCGGAGGCGGTCAGCACATGAACTGCATCGAACACCCCCGGCCGTGAGCCATCGAGCCACGCGGCCAGCCCGTCGACCAACTCGTCCCACCGCCCCGCCGTGCGTATCAGCAACCCGATGGCCGTCCCTCCTTCGTTGCTCAGATGAGGTCTGACCGCCTTGGGCCTAGGAAACCCCTTGAGTCATGTGAGCCTCACAAGTGTCATCATCAGGAGTCATCGCCCAGTCTGATTATCCGGCCCGGAACCGGCGTTGAGGAGCACCATGACCCTTCCGGTGACTGACCACACGACCCTACACGCTCTGCCCCCGGCTGTTCGCCCCTATTGGCTGGTTTCCGACCTGATGACGTGGCTGCTGGCCGGCGGCCTTGGGACGGCGGCGATACTCGGCCTCAGCTGGCGGTGCCCTGGTGGCTGCCGGACGCCGCTGCGTTGCTGATCCTGCTCAGCAACGCGATGCTGCTCCAGCTGCGCTACCGCACCTATCGTTACGCCGTGACCGAACGTGAGGTCTTTGTGCGCCGTGGGCGGCTGATTCAGCGCAGCATCACCGTTGCGACACCGCATGTCCTGCACGCCGAAGTGACCCACGGTCCAGTGTTACGGGCCTTCGGCCTGGTGAAAGTGACGGTGAACCTAGTCGTGGGGGAGCAGGAGATTGGCCCCGTCACCCGGCAGGAAGCTGAGCGGATTCGGCAGTTGATCCGGGACTCGGCTACGGGAGAGCGCTGATGCGGCGGCTCTCACCCAAGAGCATCCTGGTCGACTATCTTACGGGGGCACGGCAGCTGGGAGTGGCGGCGCTGGCGACAATGGGCGTCACGCTCTGGGGGTCGCAACGTCAATGGATGGGATGGCTGCTCATCGCGGTATTGGCGGCGCAGCTGGCTGGGCCCTCCTGAGGTATTTCGGCACCCGGTTTACCCTCTCGACGCGTGGGCTGGAACTCCGCCTCGGCATCATCAACCGAACCACTAAGACTCTGGCATGGCAGGCAGTATCCACCGTCGAGGTTGATGTGCCGTGGGCGCACCGGCTCCTGGGGGTCATGAACGTCATGTTGGCGCAGAGCGGGGAAGCGGCGAAGATCGAACTGAGTGGGGTCACCGCCGATGTGCTGGCCGAGATCCGTGGCCATGTGGCCGGCTCAGGCGTCCAGGCCAGCGAACCGACGAATCAACCCCCAACCTCGCCCGGAACCGTGCTTTATCAAACCACGCCAGGCCAGCTGGTCGTTGTTGCCCTGGTGCGCGTGCAGGTGCTGCTGTTGGGCGCTGCCGCCCTTGGGTCGGCGTGGGGATTTCTCGACGAATGGCGGCTGATTCCCCTCGTGATGGACGCCTTCGAAGGGATGTCGCTCGTCGTGGGGATCGGGGTCTGCCTGGTGGGGGCGTTTCTCGGAGACCTAACGCAAACCGTTCTTAAATACTACGGATTCCAGGTTCGGCTGGAGGACGATGAACTCGTCACCAGCTACGGCCTGCTCAGCCGCCGCGAACGTCGCATTGATCCCGCGGTGGTGCGGGGCCTGGTTCTTGAGCGCAATTTTGTCGAGCAGCTGCTTGGACGGGCTCACCTCGGGATCCTGACCCGAGACTCCGAAGTCGAGTTGGGAAGCAACACTCTCCTGCCGTCCCTGCCAGTAACGGCCGTGCGAGCAGTGGCCAGGGAGCAATTCCCGGCTTTCATGGTGCCCGCGGCGGATCTCGCGGCGCGTCCGCCGCTGGCGCGCTGCCTCATCAAGTTCATCCTCACGCCGCTGATCATGGCGGCTGGAACAGGTGCGGCTTTCTGGCTCGGCAGCGGGGTTTGGGGGCTGCTCGCCATCCCAGTCTTTGGGGTGCTGACCATCACCCTCTTTCGAGGGCTTGGGAAGTCCTTCCAGCTCAACGCATCCGAGCGGCTAGTCCACGTGCGGCGATGTTTCACGGGCGAGCGTGTGACGACCCTCCAGCTGGGAGCTGTACACGCCGTCGGACGAGCCCGGTGGGGACGCCGTAACGCCTGGGCCTGGCTCGCGACGTATGCCGGATCTGCGGAGCGCTACTGGTGGCTTTGGGCGGCCCACGGGCCGGTTGAACAGATTGCTGGCGCCATCGTTCAGGGACCCTCGCAGGATGTCGGGGTCGCCTGTTTGAATGAGCCACTGTGACAGATCCCATCTTGGACGCCCTAGACCCGGAGCAGCGTAGCGTCGCGACGCTGCTTGACCGGCCCCTCGTCGTGCTGGCGGGGGCGGGGACCGGAAAAACGCGGGCGATCACCCACCGCGTGGCATACGCCGTCCGGGAGGGCCACTATGCCGCCCCCGCCACCCTGGCCATCACCTTCACGACGCGGGCCGCCGGGGAGTTAAAAACCCGGCTCGCGCGCCTGGGGGTCCGCAAGGTATCGGCTCGCACCATCCATGCGGCGGCGCTCAGCCAGTGCCGCTACTTCTGGCCGCGGGCTTATGGGTCGGACTTCCCGGCCCTGGTAGAGAACCCTTTCCCCCTCGTGGGGCGCGCCGCCAACCAGGTTCTGGGGAACGCCGAGACGAACCTGGTGCGTGATCTGCTGGGGGAGATCAGCTGGGCGAAATCCAGTAACGTGCCCGCCGCCCGCTACGCCCAACTGGCCCGGGGCCGCGAGGTCTCGGGAGCCGAACCTGAGCGCGTTGCGCAGGTGATTGAGGCTTACGAGAAATACAAATCCGAATCCGGCCAGGTGGACTTCGACGACATCCTGCTGTGCGCGGCGGCATTGCTGGCTGAACGCCCCGCGATCGCCGACGAGATCCGTGGCGCCTACCGCCACTTCGTGGTGGATGAGTATCAGGATGTCTCCGCCATCCAGCATCGCCTGGTGTCGCTGTGGGTTGATGGCCGCGATGACATCTGCGTCGTGGGTGATCCCCAGCAGGCCATCCACGGTTTCGCCGGGGCGCGGGCCGAGTACCTCACGGGGTTCGCGGCCGAGCATCCTGGAGCCAGGCGAGTCCGGCTAGTGCGTAACTATCGGAGCACGCCAGCCATCGTCGAGCTCGCGAACCGGGTGGTGAGACGCCGCCCCGGGCCCGACGATCTGCGTCCCGTGCGGCCCGCCGGCCCGCCACCCGAGTTCTGTGCTGAGAGGACGGAGGAGGACGAGGCGAGTGCAGTCGTCGCCTGGCTGAGGCAGCAGCACACCGGGGGCGTGGGGTGGAGCGAATGCGCCGTCCTCTACCGGATCAACGCCCAATCCCCGGTTCTTGAGGCTGCGTTGGCTGCGGCTGACATCCCCTACCTCGTCAAGGGCACCGACCGGTTCTGGGAGCGTCCCGAGGTGCGCGACGCCACGCTGCGCCTCCAACGGGCAGCGCAGGCGGACCCCACAGCCCGGCCTATTGAGCTTCTGGATCAGCTGCTGGCCGCCCTTCGGTGGCGCCCGGAGGCGCCATCCGGGATGGGAGCTCAACGGGAACGCTGGGAGTCCATCAACTCCTTGGCCCATCTCATCCGGGAGGCGGCGGCCGAACGGCCCGAGTGGACGGCCGAGGCGTTCCATGCCTGGCTGAGTGATCAGGCGGCACTCGAAACTCCCCCGTCCGCCGGGGCGGTGACGCTGGCTACGATGCACGCCGCGAAGGGCCTCGAATGGGACGCCGTTGCGGTGATCGGGGTGAGGGAGTCGATGGTGCCGTTCGTCCTGAGTCAGGAAGAACCCGCGCTCTCCGAGGAACGTCGCCTGCTCCATGTGGCCGTCACCCGTGCCCGGAGGCTGCTGCGGATCTCCTGGCCCACAAAGCCCACCCGGGGCCGGGGAGCGCGGTCCCGGTTCCTCACCGGGCTGCTCCCGGAGCAGGTGACGACCGTGCAGCCACAGCGTGCCAGTCGCAGCGTCCGGTCTCGTACCTGTTTCGTCTGCGGCGGACAGCTGACTGATGCGGCCGAACGAAAACTGGGTCGACATCACGACTGCCAGGCGCCCTTCGATGAAGAACTACTGGCCAGCCTCAAGGCGTGGCGCCTGGAGACCGCCCAGCAGGCCTCACAGCCAGCCTTCGTCGTTTTCACGGACACCACCCTGCAAGCGATCGCCGAGGCCGAGCCCACGAGTCGCAGTGCCCTGCTGAAAATTAGCGGCATCGGAAAGGTCAAGGCGGACCGCTTCGGTCAGGCCGTGCTTGAGATCGTGCAACGGCACCGCGGCGGACAGAGCCAGTAGGCAGGCAGCAAAGAACCCCACCTGGGTGCGCGCCTTCCCCTGCGTGCTGACCCAGATGGGGTTCTATGTTCCTAGTGAACCTGCTTCGTTCGTTTGCGTCAACTCCCCTTGGCGAGTTTCATTCGCCGAGGAGCTTGCGGAGTTCGGCGTCCAGGTCCCCGTCCTCGTCACCTCGGTGATCAGGATGAACATAGGACAGCGGGTCCGCGAGGTGGGCGGCTGTGGGTAGCAGATCCGGGTGACGCCAGACGCTGTCGCGTTTGTTGAATCCGTAGCGGTGCTCCAGCGAAGCCCACAGGTTCTCGGCATCCCGGATCAGCCGCGGCCGCAGTTCCAAACCCAGCAGGTCACGGAACACCTCCCGGGTGGGGCCGGCTGAGGCGCGCCGCCGCCGAACCAGCTCGTCGAGCTGCGGGGCGTCCGTCATCCAGGCGGCAGCCGCCCGATTCGTCACGTGATCAACCCATCCTTCGATGAGCGCAAGCAGCACCTCTAGGCGTCCGAGGATTTCCAGCTGCTGTTGGGTGCTGGCCGGCTTGAAAAACGATCCGCGGACCTTCTCGCCGACGGCGACGATCTCCTCAAGCGAGAACTCCTCGTCCCCGAGCTCAAACTGGGAGGACAACGCCTCAAAATCAATCTTGATTTCCCGGGCGAAGTGGGCAAGCAGCGCATCCAGTTGGGGGGAGAGCCAGCCAATGCTGTGGAACAGGCGCTGCCGGGCGGCTTCGCGCAGCAGCAGGTAGATCATGACGTCCCGCTCCGAGAGGTCCAGGTCTCGGGTGAACTCGGCGATGTTGGAAGGCAGCACCGTGACGGCGGAATCGCTGGTCAGGGAGATGCCAATCTCCGAGCCTGTGAGGGTGGTGGCGGCTACGGCAGCCAGCACCTTCCCGAGCCGATCGCGGTAGATCAGGGAAGCCGAGGTTCGCATCATGGGGGCGAGCATCGACGATAGGCCTTGAAGCTGAGGATCGTCGGGGGAATTCGTTCCCCGCTGCAGGGCCTCCGCCAGACCATCGATGATGGGTTCGACGATGCGCCGCCAGCCCGACGAGGTGGCTTCCAGCCAGTCCCCCCGGCGCTGGCACATGGGCGGAAGTCCCGAGGTGGCGAACTCCGTCACCGGGTCTAGCCACGATTGAGCCAGGCGCTCGGCGTCCACGACAGCCAGCCGTTCCTCGGAGGTTAGGTTCTCGTCTGGCCCAGCCTCCGAGGCCAGGCGTTTCGCGGCGGTGATGGTGGTTCGCCAGGCGGCGTCAGGGTCCTGATCAGCGGGCGTGACGCCGAAGCTCATGGCGCCCGAGGCCTGCATCCGCTGTACCTGCTCCATCAGCGCGCCTAAGTCCAATTCTTCAGCGTTCAAGCCGAGCTGTTCCAACATGCGTTTGATGTGTTCGAAGTCGAACCCGCCAGGAGTTGACATGATCACCGGGCCTTTCACGCTGAGTAGGGGCATTGCCGCTTCTGCAAGCTTATAAGGCGACGAAAACGCCGTGCGAGGGCTAGGCGAGGCGTGTTGGTAGGCTGGGTGGCCATCGACACGGCAAGGAGGGCAGCGAGTGTCGCGGAATTTGGTGGCTATCGTCTCGTCGACACTTTTTGTGTTGCTGGCGGCCGCGCTCGTGCTCGTCCCCGTTCCTTTCGTGGCTTGGCGGCCGGGACAGACCGTCGATGTCTTGGGCAGCAACGCGGATGGCCCGTTGATTGAGATCAGCGGCATCTCGACCAGCGAGGGGAGCGGTTCGCTGCTGCTGACCACCGTCTCGACGACGCGAGTCGATTCCAGCCTCAGCCTTCCGGAGGCGTTGATCGCCCACGTTGCTGGTGACTCGGACGCGATGCCGCGGGACGTGGTGTATCCGCCCGGGAAGTCCAGCGAGGATGTCCAGTCGGAGGCCGTTGCCATGATGGACACTTCCCGGAATAACGCGACCGTCGCGGCCTTGCGTGCCGCAGGACAGGCCGTCACAGAGATGCCGATGGTCTCAGGCGTCGGGCTATCCGGACCGGCTGCGGACCTGCTGCAGCCCGGCGACCTGATCGAGACGGTCAACGGCACCCCGGTCGCGAACCGGGAGGAGGTCGGCACCGCCATCCGAAGCGCAAGCGTCGGCGACGCCGTCGTCTTCCAGGTCATTCGGGAGGGCGTGTCGCAGGTGGTGACGGTGACAACGGTCGCGGGCTCCAGCGGCGGCTCCATGATCGGTATCAACCTGTCCGACGGATACCGGTATGCGCCGACGGTGACATACCACATCGACCCCGACATCGTCGGTCCTTCCGCCGGGCTCATCTTCGCGCTCGCCGTCTATGACCGGATTACCGACGGCCTGATCCCGCAAGACGCAGTGATCGCCGGCACGGGCACCATCGACGCATCCGGGAAGGTGGAAGCGATCGGTGCCGTCCGAGAGAAAATCAAGGGTGCGGAGAAAGCCGGAGCGACGGTGTTCCTGCTGCCGCAGGACAACTGCGCCGATGTCGGCGATTTGAACACCGATGTGCGATTGATTCCCGTAAGTACGCTGAGGGACGCCATCGCTGCGCTGCAGCTGATGAACGAAGGAGAGCCGAACCCGGAGGTGCCTGTCTGTGGCTGAGAGTGATGTGAGCCGCCTGGTCGCGGCTTTGGCCGACATTGAGAGGCACGTCTCGACGCTGGGCTGGGATCAGCCCGCTCGCCTGTTCGCCCTCGTGGAGACCAGTACGCTCTTGAAACTCGAACCCCAGCTGCGGGGCCGGGTGACGGAAACCGTCGCCGATGCGTTGACCGCCGTCGAGCAGGAGGACTTCCATTTGGGCCCTGACATCGCCGCGCGTCTGGCGCAGCTGACCTGGCCCGAGACCGTGGTCGGTTGCGCTCTGGCGATGGAACGTGCTTTCTTGCCGCCCGAATGCGAAGACCAGGTTCCAGCAGACCCCGACGCGGCTGCAGCCTTTGTCTCCAGCCACCCCCAGCGCACGGACGTCCGGGTGGTCGTGGGTGCCCTTCGGGACGGCTCACGACACGGCCTAGCCCGCATGCTGAGTGCCCCCGACGATTTGCTCGGAGCTGAAGACCTGGTGCCTGGTCTAGCCGATGCACTGCTTGCCACCCTGAAGGAGGAACCCGTATGAGTGCGGAAGAAACGGTGGAGGCCCCGCGCCGCAGCCCGTTGCTGATCACCGTGTTGATCCTTGGCGTCCTGACGCTGCTGCTCGTGATCGCATCCCGCTTCTACACCGATTATTTGTGGTTCCGCAGCCTGTCGGCGACCACGGTGTTTACGACGCAGTTGGCCGCTCGGATCGGACTGTTCGTCACATTTGGCCTCGTGCTAGCAGTGGCCATGTACCTTTCGCTGCATATCGCCTACCGGCTGCGGCCTCCCGTGCGACGCACCAACCTGGACTCGGAACTGCTGATCCAGTTGCGGGATGGGCTGGACCGGCGATCGCGGATGATGATGGTGCTGCCCGCTGCTGTCCTCGGGGTCCTCGGGGGGATCGCAGCAGCGAGCCAGTCAGATACGTTCCTGGCGTGGATCAAGTCGACTGACTTCGGTACCCGGGATGCGGTGTTCAATATGGACGCCTCCTTCTACGTGTTTCACCTACCCTGGTGGCGATTCGTTTTGGCATACGTAGCCTTCACGGTCGTTGCGGCCTTGGTGGGAGCATTTCTGGTGCATTTCCTCACGGGAGCCATGAACGCGGCAGCCTTCCGTCGCACGGGGAACATCGCGGCGGTGGGGAAACCAGCCCAGCGTCAGATTTCGGTCCTGTTGGGGTTGGGTTTGGCTCTGTATGGGGTGTCTGCTTTCCTAGATCGCTTCGGCTACCTGACGACGCAGAACTCGTTGTTCACGGGCGTCAACTACACCGACGCGACAGCCCGCATCCCGGCGAGCCTCATCATTTCAGCCATCGCCCTGATCTGCGCCGGGCTGTGCTTCTACAACGCCTGGAAGCTTAGGTGGAGCATCCCGGGGATCGCCCTGGGCCTACTGGTGATCTCCGCGATGATCTTGTCCGCCGTCTACCCCTGGGCCATCCGCAGTTTCGTCGTGCGGCCGAACGAGCCGGACCTCGAGCGCGAGTGGATCGGTCACAACATCGCCGCGACGCGCGGCGCCTTCGGCATCGACGAGGTCGAGATCACCGACTACGAGGCCGTAACTTCGGCCACGGCTGGTCAGTTGCGCGCCGACGCTGAAGCCCTACCGGCCATTCGCCTGATGGATCCAGCGGTGATCGGCCCCACCTTCGAGCAACTGCAGCAGGTGCGAGGCTACTACCGTTTCCCGTCCACCCTGGACGTCGACCGGTATGTGCTGGACGGGCGTGAGACGGATGCCGTGGTTGCCGCCCGAGAACTCGACCTGGATGCGGTCGAAGCCGGCAACACGTGGAACAACATGCATACCGTCTACACGCATGGCTATGGGCTCGTTGCGGCTTACGGTAACCGGCGCGAGTCGAACGGGGAGCCCAGCTACTTCTCGGGTGGCATCCCGACTGAGGGCCTGATCCCCACCGAGCAGCCGCGCATCTACTTCGGCGAGGAGGCAACCCATTGGGTGATCGCTGGAGCCCCGGAGGGCGCCGAACCGGTGGAACTGGACACGCCCGGCGGCGGTGAGGGCTACACGGAGACCAAGTACACCTATCAGGGCAACGGTGGAGTGCCGATCGGCAACTTCATCAACAAGATGGCGTACGCGGTGCGTTTCGGCGACATCAACCTGATGCTCTCCGAGCGCGTCAACGCCAACTCCCAGTTGCTCTACAACCGGGTCCCGGTGGACCGCGTCAAAGAGGTGGCCCCGTTCCTGACGGTCGACTCCGACGCTTACCCGAGTGTCGTCGGCGGCCGGATCGTCTGGATCGTGGATGCCTATACCACGTCAGCTGACTTCCCGAACTCGACGCGGGTCGACTGGACTCAGGCCACCCGAGACACCCGCACCGCAACAGACGACGGGCTGGCGGGAATGCAGGTCAACTACGTGCGAAACTCGGTCAAAGCCACCGTCGACGCCTACGACGGCACCGTTACGCTCTACGGCTGGGACGAGGAGGACCCGATCCTGCAGACCTGGTCGAAGGTCTATCCGGGCCTCATCACCCCGAAGTCCGAGATCAGCCCCGAGCTGATGGCGCATCTGCGCTACCCGCAAGACCTGTTCAAGGTGCAGCGTCAGATGATGGGCTTCTACCACACGACCAGCCCCTACACCTTCTTCCAGCAATCAGACATCTGGGAGGTGCCTTCCGACCCAGTCAATGGGGGCGAGTCGGGTACGAAGGAACCACCCTACTTCCTTACCATCAAATGGCCGGGGGAGGACGAGGCGCACTACTCCAATACCACTGTGTTTGTGCCGCGGGGCCGGGAGAACCTGTCGGTGTACATGGCGGTGAACGCCGACGCCACCAGCCCCGAGTACGGGAAGCTGCGAGCGTTGAAGCTCTCGGACGCCAAGCAGATCCCCGGCCCTGGCCAGACCTTCAATGCCATCTCCACAAACGAGACGGTGGCGGAACGGCTGCTGCCATTCAATAGGCAAGGCAACGCCAAGGCCATCTACGGCAACCTGCTGACGATCCCCGTCGGCGGCGGGCTCATGTACATTCAGCCCATCTATACGCAGACTGCCGCTACCAGCGGCGGATACCCGGCGCTGCGGTTCGTGGTGGCCCGTTTCGGCGAGCAGGTCGGCATCGGCGACACGCTCCAAGCTGCGCTTGACGAGGTTTTCCAGGGCGATGCGGGCGCCGACACTGGGGAGACACCTATCGAAAACCCGGCAGGGACCCCGACGGATCCCTCGTCAACCACGCCTCCTGCGGTTGAGGCGAAGGAGCAGGCTCGGGCCCTGCTGGGAGAGAGCATCATTCTGTTCGCGGAGGCCGACGAGGCTCTCAAAGCGGGGGATCTGGCTGGGTATCAGCAGAAGCAGAAAGAAGCCCAGGCCAAGACCGAGCAGGCTCTCAAACTGCTCGAACAATAGCGGAGCGACCCTGGGCTCCCCGGACCGGGAGCCCAGGCGCCTTCCGGGTGCTCGGAATCACCACGGGAGCTGGAACAGGCCGAAACCCAGCGGCTCCAGCGCTGGCTGAAGTTGGGCCGCCGGCCCTCCGACCACGACCGTGACCTTCTCGGGGGAGATCACCTCTGCCCAGGCAGCGTTGACCTGCTCGGCATCGGTAGTGGCTAGGGCTGCGCGATGCTGATTCACGAACTGCGGGTGTAGCCCAGCGACGGCGAGGACCGCCGCCTGACGGGCGATGTCAGCGGCCGTCTCGTAGCTGAGCGGCGCCACCCGGACCAGGTAGCGGGCCGCGTCCGCTACCTCATCCTGCGTGAATGGTTGAGGCAGGGCCAACGCTGCCAGTGTCCGGGCCACCGCATCGGGGGCTGCTGCATTCTCGACAGCCATCCCTGCACGGAACACCCCACCAGCCTGGCGTGCTGAGACGCCGCCCGAAACCCCGTAGGTGTAACCGAGACGTTCCCGCAGCTCCAGGTTTAGCCGACTGGCGAAAGCCCCGCACATCACATGGCCGCCCAGTTTCAGCGCGGCCCATCTCGGGTCGCGACGGCCAGGCGTGGGGGCCGAAACCTGAATGATGGTCTGGGCGGCGTGGGGCTGATCGACGAGCAGGAAACGCGGCGGTTGGGGGCTGGCTTCGACCGGCGCCGCCGGGACCGTTCCCTGCCAGGCAGCGAACGATTCGACCAGCTCGGCGGGTTCACCGGCAAGGTCGCCCGCGACGATCAATTCGGCGCCCTCCGGCCGCCAGGTCTGTGCGTGCCATGCCTGCACCGCCTGGCGGTCGATGGCGCGCAGGGTGTCGGGTATGCCTGCCAAGGGACGCCCTTCGCGCTGCTGGACGCCATACAGAGCGGCCTGCATGGCTTGCTGGGTGACAGCGGTGGGGGAGGCAAGCCGTGTTTCGAAGGCCGCCACTTGCGCCTCGACATGGTGCGCGACGTCAGCGGGCTCAAAGGAGGGCTCCTGGGTGATAGACGCGAATAGTGGCATCGCCTGGCGCAGGCGGCTGACCGGGGCGCTCAGCCCGAGCCGACTGTGGTTCCAGAAGGTCGTGCCACCGACGGCTGCCCCTTCGAGTTCCAGCAATTCCACCACGTCGGGCCGAGACGAGGTGGCTTCGTCGCTGCTGAGTAGCGCCACGGTTGCCACCCCCTCCCTGTCGCGCGGCTCAGCGGCGACAGGGGTCGGCAACACTAGCTCGACGGCTGCCAGATGCTGGCCGGGCAGGTCGAACAGGGTGAGTGTGAGGCCGTTGCCCAGCCGCGACGACGTGGGCAGCGGGAAATCCCAAGGGCTGGGGTCGGCGATGGCGGGGCGGGTCACGGCTGAGTCCTCGGCAGGTAATGAAGCTGGCTTGCGGCAGTGCGAGTCGCCATCGCATGCGAAACATCGTCCGCGGTGACGGCTGCGATGTCGTCGAGCTGCCGGTTCAGGTGCTCCGGGTCGCCGTGGGTGAGCCAGGCGTCGGCGGCAGCGTCGGCCCGGTCTTCGACCGTGGCGAATGCCTCCAGCCAAGAGCGTTCCTGCTGTGCCTTCGCCCTGGCCAACTCCCGTTCGGTGGGTTCACCGAACCCAGCCAACTCCGACAGCACCGCCTCGGCAAGCAGTTCGGTCGCCACCCCCTCGGCGGGACGCGCCAGCACCGAGGCGATGGAGGAAGCACGGAGGTGGGGCAGCACGACACCGTGGACTTCGTGGGCGATACCGAGGTCTTTCACGAGCCGACGGTGCAGACGAGAGGCGTGCCCCTCGGTGGTGATGGCGATTCCCAACTCCAGCGCCACATGGGCGGGGTCCGGGGCCGCTGGTGCCAACCAGGAGCAGTGCAGCAGCGGATGCGGTACGTCCCCCGTCATGGTCCTTGTCTGCCCCGGTAGAGCGGGGGTCGTGATGGGAGGACGCTCGGGTGATGGTGCGGCCGGCAAGTCTCCGAAGTGCCGTTCGACAAGGGTGACGGCCTCGTCGGCGGTGACGGCCCCACAAATCACCAGCCGGGCCTGCGTCGGCTGATACCACCGGGAATGAAATGCGGCGACATCGGCCAGGCTGGCCGCTTCTAGATCCGCTATGACTCCGATTGGCAGGTGCCCGTAGGGATGCGGCGGGGCGAAGTGCTGAGCGACGAGCGCCTCCAGCATGTCGCCATACGGCCGGTTATCGAAGCGCTGGTGCTTCTCCTGGATCACCACATCGCGCTGGGTATCCAGGTTTTCCTGGGTAACAGCCAGGCTCCGCAGCCGATCAGCCTCCAACCACAACACCAGTTCAAGCGCTCCAGGAGGGACGGTCTCGTGATAGACAGTGCGGTCGCTGGAGGTGTAAGCGTTCACGCTACCGCCGACCGCTTCAATGAGGGCCATGTGCTCGCCGGATGCGACCTGGGACGACCCCTGAAACATCAGATGCTCGAACAGGTGGGCAAAGCCCGTGCGGCCCGGCACCTCGTCAACGGAACCCACCTGAAAACTCAGGTTGACTGCGACGGCGGGCGAGTGCGGATCGGGGAGCACCGCCAACTCAAGTCCGTTATCCAACCGGTGGCGAAAGATCTGAAACTCAGTCACCTCAGAGGTCGCCACCGCGCTGCCGCTTGCGCCAGCGTTCCTCAAGTTTGCTCATGAAATCCTCACCCGTATCGGAGGTGGGCTTTTTCGTTGGCCGGGGTGCGGCGTCGCTCTGGCCTTCCACCCGCGACCAGGCACTGACCCCCACGATGGCGGCTACCAGCATGACCACGAATCCTGCAATAGAGATGATCGGCTGGATCCGGACCCCAACGATGAGAGCGGTCAGGCCCAGAACGAAAGCCAGGCCCGCCAAAGCAGCGCGCTGACGGTGAACCCGGAACTGCGGCGTACCGCGCAAGGCATCAGCAAACTTGGGATCATTCGCCATCAGCGAAGCCTCAAGCTGCTCCAAGCGCTTCTGCTCTTGTTCAGACAAAGCCATCGCGGCCTCCCGTCCTCGTATTCGCGGGCTCCCCGCCCCTCCCTATTGTAGGTGCCCTGGGCGACAGCAAAATACCCTATCCACTGGTTTGGGTCCGCCGACGGGGGCGGGGCAGGAGCGAGGCGGGGGCAAGGAATGCCAGGGCTCGCCGCCCCCTGGGGGCGCGAGCCAGTAGCTCCTTGCGCAAAGCCTTGACTTTAGCCGCCAGCCCACCCATAGCGGGCGTCTCTCGGGCGTATTGACAGCGCTGCACCGTCTCGGCCACCGAAGCCAGATGAGCTGCGGTCAATGGGGGTAGAGATTTCCACAGTTGTGCCACCGCCGTCAGCGGGGAACCGGTCCGCCACGGCAAACCCAGATCGCGGAACGTAGCAGCCAGTTCTTGCCACGCCCCGGCGGCGAGCGCGTTCGGGGGCTGCCCCGAACGCAGTCGCCACATCCTGAGGGCGGTGCGTATCCCGGCCGGGACCAACACCACTAGGGGGACGAGCAGCGCCACCCCGACCCAGCCGAGCAGTCCACCGCCGCCTTTGGCGTCCTGTGAGCCCGGGTTGGCCGGGGTGGATGGGGATGCGTCTGCCGATGGGCTGGGGCTGGGGCTGGGGGCGATGGTCTCGGTTTCAGTCTGGGTGGGGCTCGGGGACGCCGACGGGCTCGCGTTCGGATCCTGGGACGGTGGCGCACTGGGCGTGGAGTTGGTATCGCTGGATCCGAACCCCTTCGTCGGTTCGAAGGCGATCCACCCCATCCCCTCGAAGTACAACTCCGGCCAGGCATGCATGTTGTCGGTAGTTACCAGGTAACTGTCGCCGGAAGGCGTGCCGCCCGTGAAACCGATGCCGATGCGGGCCGGGATCCCCTTGGCTCGCGCCAGCACCGTCATAGCAGAGGCGAAGTGGACGCAGTAGCCTGCGCGATCCTCAAGGAGGAACGCATTGATGCTGTTGGTGTCGGTGGCGTTGGGGGCCTGGAGTGTATATTCGAAGTGGTCCGAGTTCAGGTAATTCTGGATGGCTAGCGCAGCCTCACCGTCCGAGGCCGCGTCAGCTGTGATCTCCTCCAGCAGTTCCAAGACCTGGGGGGAAAGCCCGTCGGGGACATTTCGGGTCTCGTCGCTGTTGGGGTCCGATCCGGCACGAGCCGCAGCTAGTTCTTGTGCGCTCGGATTCGGCACGGTCGCGGTGGTGCGATAGTCCAGGTTGGTGGTTTGCTCGGAGCCGCCCTGACCGGTTGCGACGATGCTGAGCGTGTTCTGGTCGAATCCCCAACTGCCCTCCGCGTCCCAGCTTTCCGGGGCGAACGGGGCGGGTAGGTATTGCGATGCGAAGTGCATCGACACCTGGAAGTCCACCTTCTTGCCAGGGGCATCATAGGCGTCGCCGATCCCGGAGGAACGAAGCCTCATGGACTCAAGCTGGGCACCGTCGGGGGTGATGCGGGTTAGTGCTGTGGTACGCAAGTAATGCGACTGACCGTCGCTGGCGCGGTAGCTGAGTATGTCGGCGGGGGATTCGCGATGCAGGTTTCGGGTCAGGTCGAGCGTCGGATCTCCCAGCTGGATCGGTGTGTCGTTGCCCTGGAGCAGCCACGGTTGTTTCGGGCCCATC
Source organism: Propionibacteriaceae bacterium (assembly GCA_030532825.1). Taxonomy (GTDB): domain Bacteria; phylum Actinomycetota; class Actinomycetes; order Propionibacteriales; family Propionibacteriaceae; genus Arachnia. The sequence continues at coordinate 13,712 of JAUNKK010000029.1, read as the reverse complement.
GGCAATACGCTGCTGACTCCGATGGCCAGGGCCGCAGCCACGGCAGCCGCCCCGAGCCCAACGACCCAACGGGACAGGTGAAAGCTGATGGTCGCGTTGGTGAACCCGGCACCACCCGCACTCAGCAGCACGGCGATGAACCCGGCGGCCACCATCAGGAAACCGGTGGCTGGCACATCCGTGGGGATTACCACTGCCGTGATGGTGAAGGGCAACGCCAGTGGGACCAGGGACCATGCCGGCTGTTCCAGAACCTCAACCAGGAAGTCCGCGACAAACCACAGGAGTAAGGCTGTGGTTGCCAGCAGCCATTCGAGGGCAGGGTGGGCTGGTAGGGGGAGCGTGCTGTTGCGCAGCACACCGACACCGGTGGTCAAGAGCTGTTGCAGGGCCTGCAGTGGGTCAGATGCCGGGTTAGCGTTCAGCCCAAACCAGACGAGCACTGCTAGAGCCCCGAGCGTTGCGAGCAACAACGATGGGAGGCGTCCGAGTCCCAGCAGGGCCAGGAACGCGGAGATGACTCCTGCAACGGCCAGGGGAAGCAGGATGGTTGCCGAGGCCAGGGGGAGCGCAGTGAGCGGGCCGAGGGCCAACATGCCCAGGACCATCGCCCCGGATACTACGAGCGGCAGGAGTGCGGAGCGGCGGCTTCTCATCGGGCCTCCCGTTGCGCCGTCAGGCGATGCCACGCCTCCGGCACGGTGGTGTTCGGGCCATAGTGGGCTACATTCCAGCCGGAGGCGGTCAGCAACCGGCAGGCCTCATCGTGAGCGGTGGCGCGTTCGACGGGCACCCCGAAGCTGTGAGCGTCGGGAACCAGTGCATCCAGCTGGGACACCCGGGTGGTCGCGGCCACTAGGGCCACCGCATCTAGCGACTGGAGCAGCCCGAGGCAGGCGACGACCGTCTGGGCATCCCCCAGGACTTCGGGATCTGCCAGGCAATCCTCAAGGGAGCCACGCCCGGAGGCCGCCAGGTCCGTCATGGCGGCCAGCAGGCGCCCAGGCGCCATGGTCTCGCCATGGATGGGTTTGAAGATCAGGCCCTCGGCACCGACGAGGCTCACGCGGAAGCGGTCCTGCAGTAGTTCGGTCGCCAGCGAGGCCGTGAAGGAGATTGCCCATTCCATCGTGGAACGGGGTCCGGTTCCGAGATGGGCTCCTGCCCGGGTGTCGACCAGGATGGCCATGGCTGGATCCCAGGGCTGCTCCTCAAGCCGCACCATCAGTTCCCCGCGCTTAGCGCTCATCCGCCAGTGCACACGACGCATCCCATCGCCGTGCCGGTGCTCACGCACCAGCACATCGTCGGCCCCGGCCTGGCCGATTCGCTGCGGGGTAGCATCCCCGCTGGCGCCGGAAATGCCTCCGTTCTTCGTGAGGGGCAATTCCCACAGCCGCGGGGTGACGCGCAGCGAGGTCATCTCGCCGGGGACCTGCCAGCTACGCCAGGCGACGGCGAAGGGATCGCTGTTGCGGACTTTCAGCGGGCCCAGCCGGTAGTGGCCCCGCTGTCCTGCGGCCACGTCATAGCCTGCGGCTTGCCGCCATCGGCCAAGCCCGCGGGTCAACTCGAAGCGTGCGTCTTGCCCAAGAGGATCAGGTATCAGGTCGCGGAAATCCAGCGAAGAGAAGGAGGCCGTGCGGGAACTGGTCACCACAAGGTGGACGCGCGCTGTTTCCCCGAGAGGTACCGACTCGGGGGCGACGGAGCGTTCACCGGCGAGTCGTGGGGGCAGGCACAGCACGATAATGAGCCCAACCAGGGGAAGCGCGGCGAGGAACACCCCGAGCCAGGCAAGGTCGGGTTCGCCGATGTAGGCGGCCCCACCGCCGAGCAGTGCGCCCGCGATGACGAGAGCCAACCCGCGCCCCGTCAGACCGAAGCGGAATCCCCGCATTCTCAACTCCGGTGTGGGGGCGTGGTCTGCGACACGATCCGGCTGATGACCGACTCGTTGGTCTGCCGGGCAACCTGCGCGTCGACGCTAAGGAGCACGCGGTGCGCGAGTAGCGGCACCGCGAGGTTCGAGACATCCTCCGGGATCACGTAGTCGCGGCCTTGTAACACGGCCTCCACGCGCGCCGCGCGCATCAGGTGAACGCAGCCGCGGGGGCTGGCACCGAGCCGAAGTTCGGGGTTCTCGCGGGTAGCGGTCACCAGCCGCACGATGTAGTCCGTGATCACGGGGGCGACGTAGATTCCCTGCATTGTTTCGATGGCCCGGGCGACGGTGGTGACATCCGTCACGGGCCGCACGGAGGCCAGCCGGTCCCCGCCCGCCTGGGCGGTCAGCATCGCGACCTCGGCGCTATGCCCCGGGTAGCCCATCTCGATGCGCGCCATGAAGCGATCCCGTTGGGCCTCGGGGAGGGGATAGGTTCCCTCCATTTCGATGGGGTTCTGCGTGGCCACCACCATGAAGGGACGCTTGAGTTGATAGGTGTGCCCGTCGGCCGACACCTGTCCCTCCGCCATGGCCTCAAGCAAGGCGGACTGGGTCTTCGGCGAGGCCCGGTTGATCTCGTCGCCAAGCACCACGTTGGCGAAGATGCCCCCCGGCTTGAACTCGAACTCGCGTGATTCCTGGTTGAAGACCGACACGCCCGTGACGTCGCTGGGCAGAAGGTCGGGGGTGAACTGGATTCGGCTCACTTCACCCGCGATGGAGCGGCCGAGGGCTTTGGCGAGCACGGTCTTACCGACGCCCGGCACATCCTCCAGCAGGAGGTGCCCCTGGGCCAGGAGCACGAGCACCGTCATATGGATTTGCTGAGGTTTGCCCTCGATGACACTCCCGATCGACTGCTTGATTCGGTTGGCCAGGGCGGCCACTTCAGAAAGGCCGAGCGGGGCGGCAGCGGTCTGGGTCATGGGGCTCCTCACGAACTGAACGACACGTTTTCGGACGTGATTGAAGCCTAGGGCATCAGGCAAACACGCCTTGGGTGGAAGGAAAGTGGGGGAAAGTGGGGTAATGTGGTGGCCAGTGGAGCGAAGTGGGGGCTTTGTGGAGGAGAGGGGGTGCCCTGGTGTTCCTCGGGACGCACACACCGAAGCTCGACGAAAAGGGGCGTCTGATCCTCCCCGCGAAGTTTCGGGAAGCTCTCGAGGGGGGGCTCGTGGTGACGCGAACGCAGGAGCGTGCGCTCGCCATCTATCCGAAGGAAACCTTCGAGGCGCTCATGGCTCCTGTGAGCGCGGCTCCGGCCACGCTGAAGCAGGTCCGCGACTACCAGCGCATGCTCACCGCGGGGGCCAGCTTCGAGGTGCCAGACCGGCAGGGCCGGATCACGATCCCGCCGATCCTGCGGGCCTACGCGGGTCTGGACCGCGACGTCGTAGTGATCGGCGCCATGAATCGGGCCGAGATCTGGGACGCCGGCCACTGGGCGGAATACCAGGCGGAACAGGAGTCTGGCTTCGCCGAGTTGGACGCCGAATTGCTGGCCCAGTTGGGGCAGTGAGGACTCCCGAGAGGGCGGTCCATCACCGGGGATGACCCTGGCCTACTTCCCCGAGGCCAGGTCCACTCCGGTGGAGGAACCCCTTTTTCGGGGGCCGCAAGCCACGGATGAAAGGACGGACAATGCAGGCGCCAGGCGCACACCACGATCCGGTCATGCTGGACCGCATCGTCGGGTTGCTGCGTCCTGCCTTGGACGTCCCGGGCGCGGTGTACGTGGACTTGACCCTGGGTCTCGGCGGACACGCCCAGGCGGTGCTGGAAGCTGCGCCATCAGCTCGGCTCGTCGGCATTGATCGGGACCCCGACGCCCTCCAGATCGCGCGGGAACGGCTCGGTGGCGTCGCCGACCGAGTGGCGCTGGTGCAGGCCGTCTACGACGAGCTACCAGAGGTCCTCGACAACCTTGGGGTGGGCCATGCGCATGCCATCTTGGCGGACCTCGGACTGAGCTCCCTTCAGATTGACCGGGAGCATCGGGGCTTTGCCTACCGGGTGGACGCGCCGCTCGACATGCGCATGACTCCAGGAGTTGGGCCGACGGCGGCGGACGTGCTGAACACCAGTTCCCCGCCGGACCTGCTCCGCATTCTGCGTGGCTACGGCGAGGAACGCTTCGCCCCGCGGATCGTTGACGCCATCGTGAGTCAACGCCAGATCGCGCCCTTCGAGACCTCGGCCCGGCTGGTCGAGGTCATCACGGATGCAATCCCCACAGCGGCACGCCATGCTGGCAGCCACCCCGCCAAGCGCACATTCCAGGCCCTGCGGATTGAGGTCAACGACGAGCTGAGGGTGCTCGCGCGCGCCATCCCGGCTGCGTTGCGGCGCCTCACCGTGGGGGGCCGGATCGCCGTGCTGAGCTACCACTCGCTGGAGGACCGGCAGGTCAAACAGGGCTTCGCGGCCCTGGCCGCCGACCAGGCCCCGCGGGATATGCCCGTGGTCCCCGACCACCTCAAAGCACAATTCGAACTCCTCACGCGTGGTGCTGAGAAGCCCAGCCCGCAGGAGATCGCGAGCAACCCGCGTGCGGCGTCGGCCCGGCTCCGTGCGGCAACCCGGATCAAGGAGGCATCGTGAGCGCACTCCCGGCTGAAGTTGAGCCCGTATCGACGCGCCCAGCCCCACAGCAGCGCCCGAGACTGCGCATCGTGGCGGTGGCCCCCACCACCGTGTCGACAGTCGGGTTCCTGGCGATCCTGGCGGCACTCGTCGTGGTGGGTATGGCGGTGGTGATGATCGTCACCACGCAAGTGGGCGCCCAATCGCGAGAACTCACGGCGTTGCGCAAGGAGGCCGAGACCTTGTCCTATGAGCAGGCGGCCCTAGTCACCGAGCTACAGGAGGTCTCCAGCAGCGGGTCCTTGGCCCTGCGCGCCGCGGAACTGGGGATGGTACCGAACCCATACCCGGCCTTCGTGGATCTGCCGACCGGAAGCATCCTGGGTGAACCCCAGCCCGTTTCTGGGGACGAGGCCCCCTTCCTCACGGGCCGAAACCCAGCAGACGAGACCACCGAGGCGCCAACCACTTCCGCCGAAACGACGCCCAGCGAACCCGCGGAGGAAACGTCGGCGGTGGAAAACTCCGCTGAGCCCGAGACCACGGAGGAATCCACCCCCAGTGAGTCGGCACCCAGCCAGGAGCCGTCGGCCGATCCAGCAGCGCAGACCAGCGTTGACACCACGGAGAACGGGGAAGGATGAGTCCGTCAGGCAGGCGCAGTGGGGGCTCGCCCCACCCCGCGGGGCGGGGCGGGGCGAAGCGTCCCCCATCGTCATCAAGGCGCCCCGTGGCTTCGTCCGCGAAACGCCGCCCAGCCGCTGCCTCCCGGCCGACCGAGAGCGTACGATCAGCCGCATCCTCCAGGCGCCCCGCGTCGAAGCGGCCCCGCACTCGTCGGTACCGGAAGGCGTGGCGGCTGCCGATCGGACGTTCCAGCCTGCGTATCCGGGCGTTCATGATGGCACTGCTCGTATTCGTGCTGGTGTGTTTGGGGCGGGCGGTGCAACTTCAGGCCATCGACGCCAGGGCCATCGCGGCTGAGGCCGCAGCCAAGATGCAGAACACCCGCGAGCTACTGCCTAATCGCGGGAGCATCGCGGACCGGAACGGGGTCGTGCTGGCCGCGACAGAACCCGCCATGCACCTGACGGCAGATCCCGACATGGTGCAAACCAATGGTGCGGACAAGCGACGGCCCATGACATCCACGGAGCAGGAAGCCGCCGCAGCTGCCCCGCAGGCCGTCGCTAAAATCCTCGCGAAACACCTCGGTGGCTCGGAGAACAAATACCTTGAGATCCTGCTGCGCGAGAACTCCCAGTACGAGGAGATTGCGAGACACGTGCCGGCCTCCACCTGGACCGCCATCGACAACGACATGCGGGCTGGCATGGACGGCGACGGCAAGCGGCGCTGGTACGGGCTGTTCGCCCAGCAGGACCCACTGCGTAGCTATCCCAATCGGACGCTCGCCAGCAATGTGGTGGGCTTCGTCAACGGCGAGGGAGTCGGGGTGGCGGGCCTGGAGGGTCTGCTGAACGCTGAACTAGCCGGGACCCCGGGGTCTGAAATCTACGATCGGTCCACCTATGGCCGTATCCCCCTGGGGACCAATGTCTTGGAGCCACCCGTCGATGGCACTAACTACGTGCTGACACTAGACACCGACCTGCAGTGGGTCGCTCAGCAGGCGCTGGCGGACGGGATGACCAAGTCGGGGGCAAAAACCGGCAGCATCCTGGTGATGAACCCGAAAAACGGGGAGATCCTTGCCTTGGCTACGCTGCCTTCCTTCGATTCCAGCGACCCGGGGGCAGCGGACCCGGGAGACCTTGGGAACCGCACGGTCACCGAAGCGTTTGAGCCGGGCTCAACCCAGAAAGTATTGACGATGGCCGCCCTGACAGATGCTGGGCTCGCGACGCCGGATACCCAGCTGGAGGTTCCCTCCCGGATTGCTTCGGGCGGAGGGTATGTCACGGACTCCTTCGAGCATGGCACCATCAAGCTGACAGCTAGGGGAGTGGTTGCGCAGTCGTCGAACATCGGCACCATTCAGCTGGCCCGGCAGATCGATAAACAGACGCTCCACAACTACCTGACGGCGTTCGGCCTCGGCTCCGCTCCGCAGTCCGGGTTGCCGGCGGAGTCCACGGGTTCCCTACCGAGCCCCGACATGGCCGACTACACGCGAGACCAGATCTCCTTCGGCCAGGGGTTGTCGGTCTCCACGGTGCAGATGGCGGCAGCCATCAGCGCGGCGGTCAATGGCGGCACTTACCACCAGCCGAGCATCATCAAGTCGGCGACGACGGCTGATGGCACCCCCGTCTCGCTGGCGCCCCCCACCTCGCGTCAGGTCATCTCACCCGAGTCCTCGGCCATGGTGCGAGACATGATGGAGGCGGTCATCACGGGTGTGGATGAGGACCGGGCGATTCCCGGGTACCGAACGGCCGGAAAGTCCGGTACCGCGCAGCGTTACGATGCGGAGTGCAAGTGCTACAACGGCTACACGGCGTCCTTCGTGGGCGTCGCCCCCGCCGAGGACCCGCAGCTGCTGGTCTACGTCGTCCTGGACCAGCCCACGAACGGTAATCTAGGCAGCCAACTCGCGTTGCCCGTGGTAAACAACGTGCTTCAGATGGCTCTCCCGCGGTATAACGTTCTGCCGTCCACCACACCTGCCCCCGAGAAACCGACGACCTGGGAATGACTGCGATCCGGCCAGACCACACAACTGCCATCAGCCTCGCGGAGGTGACGGCGGGACTCGCCGTCGCTGGTGATCCGGGCCTGGCCCGGGTCCAAGGCGTCCGACACGACTCCCGAGAAGTGCAGCCCGGCGAACTCTACGTTGCGTTGCCAGGCGAGCGTTTCCACGGCGCCCAGTTCGCTTCGCAAGCCATCGCTCAGGGCGCCGCGGCCATCCTGACCGACCCGGCGGGCGCGGAACTGGTGGGCGCGGTGGCGGTGCCGCTGTTGGTCACCGAAGCACTGCGCCCCGTCATGGCTGAGGTCAGCGCCAGGGTTTTCGGCCGACCCGCCCGTCAGCTCTCGTTGTTTGGGGTGACCGGCACCAATGGAAAGACGACGACGGTGGCGTTGCTGGAAGCAGCCCTCACGGCGGCCGGCCATCAGGTTGGAACCATCGGGACGCTGGGTTTCCGCATTGCAGGCGCACCCCTTATCTCCGGACGCAGCACTGTCACTACCCCCGATTCCCCCGACCTCCACGCCCTGCTTGCCGTCATGCGGCAGCGGAGCGTCGACGCTGTGGCCATCGAGGTCTCCAGCCACGCCATGGCCCTAGCGCGAGTTGAAGCGGCGCAGTTCGAGGTGGCAGCTTTCCTCAACCTCGGTCGGGATCACCTCGACTTCCACCCCAGCCTGGAGGACTATTTCGAGGCGAAGGCATCTCTTTTCACGCCCGAACACACGCGGGCGGCCGTTGCGTGGACCGACGATGAGCACGGCCGGGAAGTGGCCCGGCGCGCCGGGCAGGCGGGTTTGCCCTGCGTCACCGTCGGGACCCGTCCCGAGGCCGACTACCGGCTATCCGGCTACGAGGCGGTGGCGCCTTTGGGTGGCAGGGCCCGGCTCGATACTCCGCAGGGCCCGGTGGTGCTGGAACTTGGGCTGCCCGGCTGGCACAACATGGTCGATGCTGCTGTTGCCCTGGCAATGCTGGAGCTAGCCGGTGTTCCCGCCGCGGTGGCGTTGTCTGGGCTGCGTGCTGCGCAGGTGCCTGGGCGGATGCAGGTGCTCGACCTGCCCGAGGAGGCCCCCACCGTGATCGTCGATTTTGCGCACACGCCCCAAGCCGTCGCGGCGACTTTGGGGGCACTGCAGGGCTTCCCCGAGGTCATCACCGTTGTTGGTTGCGGCGGCGACCGGGATGCGGCCAAACGCCCCCTGATGGGCCGGGCTGCTGCGGAATTGAGCGATGTGCTGATCATTACCGACGATAATCCGCGTACTGAGGATCCAGCTCAGATCAGGGCTGCTGTTCTGGCGGGAAGCCGCGGATATCGGGCAAAAGTCATCGAATCCGCGGACAGAAGTCACGCAATCGCTTTGGCATTGGCCAAAGGTAAGCGCGATAGTGTGGTTGCGATTCTCGGCAAAGGCCATGAGCAGGGTCAGCAAATCGGTGACCGCGTGGTGGCCTTCGACGACGCCGTGGTAGCCCGGGCTGCGTGGCGTCAGAAGGAAGGATGTGAGGAATGAGGGCCAGGCGGCTCAGCGACCTCGTTGACCTCATGCAACCCGCGGCGGTCGAACTCGTCGGAGACGACCAAGTGGTGGGGCCCGACGTGGTGTTGGACAACCGGTCGGCCACGGCAGGCTGTCTGTTTGCGGCTATTCCCGGGCAGCGCGTCGACGGGCACGCATTCGCGGTCGCCGCGGCGGAGCAGGGCGCTGCGGCCGTACTAGGGAACTATGTCACCGAGGCGGGAATTCCACACCTGCTGGTCGCCGACACGGTGGCGGGTCTGTCTTACTTGGCGCGTGGCGTGGTGCGGGAGGCGCGCGCCAACGGCCTACTGAGCCTCGGGATCACCGGGTCCTCCGGGAAGACCACAACGAAAGATCTGCTGGCGCAGATACTGGAGCAGTTGGGGGAAACTGTTGCCCCGCTCGGCAGCCAAAACAACGAGATCGGCGTGCCCATCACCGCCTGCCGTGTCTCAGACGGGACCCGTTTCCTCGTGAGCGAAATGGGATCGCGCGGCAAAGGGCACATCGCCTGGCTAACGTCGCTGGTCGGTTTGGATGTCGGGGTGGTGCTGAACGTGGGCGTAGCTCACGTCGGGGAGTTTGGTGGCGTCTCGCAGATCGCCGCTGCGAAGGCCGAGATCGTCGCCGACCTGGCACCGGACGGGTGGGCTGTCCTCAACGGCGACGACCCGGCCTGTCGGGAGATGCGTCAGGCGACGGCAGCCCGCGTCGCCTGGTTCGGCGAGGGCGAGTTCCCCCCGGGGGATCTCCATGTCAGGGCCATTGAGGTGAGTGGCAATGCGCTGGCTCAGCACGCCTTCACGCTGCAGATCACCCGCGGCGTGACCGTCGAAACCCATCCCGTGAGGCTCCAGGCCATCGGGCGGCACCAGGTGTCCAACGCCCTGGCCGCGGCTACGGCGGCCCTGACGGTCGGCCTAGACCCTGCTGAGGTCGCCACTGCACTGTCGGCTGCGCAGCCCCGCTCCAGTTGGCGCATGGAACTGGTCCAGGGCACACAGGACCGGGTCATCATCAACGACGCCTATAACGCGAATCCGGATTCGATGGCGGCGGCGCTGCACACCCTGGCACATATGCGTCAGGCCCAACACGATGCCCACAGCCAAGCGCGGGCCATCGCCGTGGTGGGGGACATGCTGGAGCTCGGACCGGAAGCCAGACAACGACATGCGGAGCTTGGCGCCCTGGCCGGGCAGTTGGGAATCGACGAGGTGGTCGCGGTCGGGGAATACGCCGCGACCGTCGTGGCAGCCGCCGCGCAGACCGGGGTCGCTGCGCGCAGCGCCACTCGCGAGGAGGCCGCCACAATCGAACTCGACCCCGGGGACGTGCTACTTGTCAAGGGCTCCCGGGGCATCGGACTGGAGCTAGTCGCGGAGGCCGTCGCGGACCGGTCGAAAGGAGAGCCTCAGTGAAGACCATCCTGGCCGCAGGGGCGATATCCCTAGTGATCAGCTTGCTGGTCACGCCCCAGTTCATCAAGTTCCTCACCAAGCGCCAATACGGCCAGTTCATCCGTGACGACGGTCCCCAGGAGCATCTCATCAAGCGCGGCACCCCCACCATGGGTGGCGTCGTGATCGTCGCGGCCGTAGTGCTCGCCTACCTGTTGGCGCACCTGATTCTGTGGGTGCCCGTGACAGTTTCCGGGCTGCTGCTCGTCGGCGTGATGACCGCACTCGGCTTCCTGGGATTCCTCGACGACTGGGCCAAGATCTCCAAAGAGCGCTCGCTTGGTCTCACAGCCCGCGGCAAACTGATCGGCCAATTCCTGATTGGCGGCACGTTCGCGGTGCTGGCTTTGAGCTTCCCAGACGAACGCGGCCTCCGTCCGGCGTCACAGTTCGTCTCCTTCCTGCGGGACATTTCCTGGCTGCACCTGCCGTTCTTCCTAGCCGTGCTGTGGATCATCTTCCTGCTCATGGCATGGCCCAACGCGACGAACCTCACCGACGGTCTCGATGGGCTCCTGGCGGGTAGCGCCACCCTGGTGTTTTCCGCCTTCGCGCTGGTCAACATCTGGCAGTTCAACCAGTGGTGCGGCCGCGCCTCAAGCATCGGGCCGCTGTGTTACGAGGTGCGCGACCCGTACGACCTCGCGGTGGTCGCCATCGCCTTGGCGGGGGCCTGCTTTGGCTTCCTGTGGTGGAATGCCCGGCCAGCCCGCATCTTCATGGGCGACACGGGATCGATGGCGATCGGTGCCGCGCTCGCGGGCCTGTCAATCATGACGCGCACGGAACTGCTGCTGGTGATCATGGGCTTCCTGTTCGTGATGGAGGCAGGGTCCGTGGCCCTGCAGGTCGGCTTCTTCAAGCTCACCAAGGGCAAACGAATCTTCAAGATGTCCCCCATCCACCACCATTTCGAGTTGCTTGGATGGCAGGAGATCACGGTGGTGATTCGGTTTTGGATTATCTGCGGCCTGTGCGTCGCTGTAGGCGTGGGGATCTTCTACGCGGAATGGGTGGTCGGGCAGTGAAGGAGTTCCTGCGGACGGCGAATCGACTCAGCGACTGGAGCCAGGTCAGGGCCGTTGTCGCGGGTCTGGGAGTCTCCGGTTATGCCGCGGCGGACGGCTTGCTGACCCTAGGGGCGCAGGTGACCGCGCTCGACGAGTCCGAGGGCCACGCGGACAAGGCCGCCATCCTGGAGACACTCGGGGCTACCTGCCGCCTTGGTCCCGGCAGCACCGCCGTCCTCCCCGACGACGCCGACCTCGTAGTGACCTCCCCTGGGTGGCGTCCCGACGCCCCCCTGCTGACGCAGGCGCTGGACCGGGGAATCCCCGTATGGGGCGAAGTCGAGCTGGCGTGGCGAATGCAGCAGCCCGACCGGGCGATCCCGTGGCTTGGCATCACCGGCACGAACGGCAAAACCACCACTACTCAGATGGTGGAATCCATGCTTCGCGCCGCTGGGCTGCGCGCCTGCGCTGTCGGCAATATTGGCCGCCCCATCGTCGAGGCGGTGCTGGACGACGAGCCCTACGATGTGCTGGCTGTCGAGTTGTCGAGCTTTCAGCTGCATTGGGTACACACCGTCGCGCTCCATTCAGCGGCGGTGCTGAACCTGCACGAGGACCACTTGGAATTCTACAACGGGCCGGGCGGCTACGAGCGCTACGTTGCCGACAAGGCGCGAATCTACGAACGGGTCACCCACGCCTGCATCTACAACGTCGCAGAGCCTGAGACCGAGCGTCTCGTCACCGAGGCCGAGGTGACGGAGGGGGCGCGTGCCATCGGGTTCACCACCGAGATTCCAGCGGTCTCCATGGTGGGTGTCGTCGACGACCTGATCGTGGACCGAGCGTTTGTGCCGCAGCGGCAAACCTCGGCCCTGGAACTGGCGAAGGTCGCCGATGTGCAGCCCTACGCCCCCCACAACGTCGCCAATGCGTGTGCCGCCGCGGCGCTCGTCCGTAGCCTCGGGGTATCTCCCCAAGCGGTAGCCCAGGGGCTGCGGGATCTCAGGCTCGCCGGGCATCGCATCGCTCAGGTGGCTGAAATCGATGGGGTGCGCTGGATCGACGATTCGAAGGCCACCAACCCACACGCGGCCGACTCGGCTATGCAGGCTTTTCCGTCGTTCGTCTGGGTGGCGGGCGGGCAGGCCAAAGGCACGAGCTTCGACGATCTGATCACGGCGCACCGTGGCCGCATGCGGGCGGCCATCGTGATCGGCATCGATCGGCGCATGATCGCGGATGCTTTGGCACGACACGCCCCTGATGTGCCGGTGATCGTGCTGGATAACCGCGACCATGGGGTGATGGACGAGGTCGTCGCCCAGGCATCACAATTCGCCCTTCCAGGGGATGCCGTGTTGCTGAGCCCCGGGTGCGCCTCGCTCGACATGTTCTCCGGATATGACGAACGGGGCGAATGCTTCGAGGCAGCGGTCAGGAGACTCTCATCTCCCAGCAGTTAGGCAGATCACATGGCAACTGAGCCCCCCGCCGGTCGCCCCCCAGGTGCCGTGGTGCGGGCGTTGGCCCGGTCACCGATGGCTGATCATCATTTGGTCATTTTCGCCACGGTGATCTTGACCGCCATCGGGACCATGATGGTGCTTTCGTCCTCGGCCGTGATCGCACTCGACCAAGGGGAGTCACCCTACTACTACGTCATCCGGCAGTTGGCCTTCCTCGTGATCGGACTGATCCTCGTAGTTCCGCTGAGTCGGATACGTCCCGAGGTCCTCATGAGGCTGGCCAACATCGGCTGGGCAGTTGCCCTGCTCGGGCTAATCCTGGTGCAGACCCCGCTGGGATTCACCATCAACGGGAACCGAAACTGGATCCGGGTCGGCACACTGTTCACCATTCAGCCCTCGGAGTTCGCCAAGCTGGCCCTTATTCTCTGGGGCGCTGCCTTGTTTCACAAGAAGCGCGGACGGCTGCACGAACCGGTCCAATTGCTGCTCCCATTTGTCCCTGGCGCGTTAGTCCTGCTGGCTTTGATCCTCGCGGGACGGGATCTTGGTACAGGTTTGATCTTCGGCGCCCTGATCTTCATCCTGTTGTTCTTCGTCGGAACCCCGCTGCGTGTCCTGATCCCTGCCTTGCTGGCGGCCGTCGCAGTCGTCGTTGTGCTGGTGATGGGGTCCCCGAACCGTATGGCGCGGTTCCTTGTCTTCGTTAACCCGCAGGCCAATACCGACCTGTCTTCTCAGCCGATGTCGGCGCTCTACGCGCTGGCCAGCGGCGGCTGGTGGGGATTGGGGCTTGGGGCCAGCAAGCAGAAATGGGGTGGGTTGAAGGATGGCGCGCACACGGACTTTGTGTTCGCAGTACTCGGCGAGGAACTTGGCCTTTTCGGGGTGCTGTTGGTCATCGGCCTGTTGGCGCTGTTAGCTCGGTGTGGCTTCCAGATTGCGCTCAAATCTGACAAGCTGTTCAACCGCATAGCCGCGGCGGGCATCACATCCTGGTTCCTGGTGCAGGGGCTCGTGAATATCATGGTGGTCATGAACCTGCTCCCAGTGCTGG
>JAUNKK010000161.1 GCA_030532825.1 Propionibacteriaceae bacterium | reverse complement strand
TAGCGTGAGTGGCAGATGAGGCGTCTAACGATGAAATTGAGCCATGCGTATCGCAGTCCACGCCTTTGATGGCATCAGCCTGTTTCATCTTGCGGCCCCGCTGCTGGTGTTCCGTGAGGTGCGGCGGTGTGGCGCCGCCGAGGACTGGGAAACGGCGGTGTGGAGCGATGACTCGGCACCGCTGGCCAGCGCTGAAGGGCCGCAGATAGACGGGGTGGCTGATCGGCGGGTTGCAGAGCTAGCGGATGTGTTGGTGTTCCCATCCTGGGAGCTCGACCGGGTAGCTAGCGGCGAGTTGCTCGGGTTGATCCAGGCAGCTCAGGTCCGTGGCGCCACCGTCGTCGGGCTCTGCCTGGGAGCATTCCCCGTTGCCGCGAGCGGGATTGTCGACGGCCGAGAGGTCGTGACGCACTGGGCCGCGACGAAGCATCTGCAAGATCTGTATCCGCGGGTAGTCGTGCGGGAGGCGGCGCTCTACGTGGACCATGGGGATGTGCTCACCTCCGCCGGGACGGCATCGGCCCTAGATGCCTGCCTGCACCTAGTGCGGTCCCGGCTAGGAGCACAGTCGGCGGCGGCCGTCGCGCGACGGCTCGTCATCGCCCCGCACCGGGAGGGAGACCAAGCTCAGTACATCGCGCGCCCGGTTCCCGAGGAGAGACCGGGGCCAATCGCGGAGGTGATGGCGTGGGCTTTGGCGCACCTGGACCGGCCCCTAGCGGTCGCTGATCTTGCTGCCCAAGCTGCTATGAGCTCCCGGCATTTCGCTCGCCGGTTCCGCGAAGCGACAGGAACAAGCCCGGCCCGGTGGGTTCAAGCCCGCCGCCTTGATGAGGCCCGGCGGCTGCTAGAAGTAACGTCCTGGCCGGTGGAGAGAGTGGCACGAACCTGCGGGTTCACCAGCGTTGTGACGTTCCGACAGGCTTTTGTCGCGGCCTATGCGACACCACCGACGGCGTATCGTCGGCGCTTTGCTGCATGAGGGGCGATCGCAGTTGGTTAGGTCTTGTCCCGCGGCCCGCAATAGGTCAGCGTTCAATGTATAGTCACCGCGTGCTGACTATTGCCTCGCGGGTGGACGCGATGAACCGACTCGGCCGGGCCATGGCTGATCCCACCCGTTCCCGAATCCTGTTGTCGCTGTTGACCGTTCCGGGATATCCGGCACACCTGTCGCGTGAACTGGGGCTGACCCGGACGAACGTCTCCAATCATCTTGCCTGCCTGCGGGGCTGCGGGATCGTCGTCGCCGAACCGGAGGGACGGCGGACGCGCTACGAGATCGCGGATCCGCACCTGGCTGCTGCGTTGGCGGCGCTGGTGGAGGTGACTCTGGCGGTGGACGAGGACGCCCCGTGCCTGGATTCCTGCTGCGCCGTGTGCGGCGGGACGGCGCGCGTCGAGGAGGTGGGATCGTGACCGCCACCACCCCGACCGCCGCCCGGGCCACCGTGCTGCGCCGGCGTATTCGCCTCGTGGTGGCCATCACCATCGCCTGGAACGTCATTGAGGCCGTCATTGCGCTGGCCGCCGGCGGGGTGGCTTCGTCGGCGGCGCTGATCGGTTTCGGGCTCGATTCCTTGGTGGAGGTGCTGTCCGCGGCCGCCGTGGCGTGGCAGTTCTCCGCTCCCGACCCAGAGCGACGGGAAAGGGTGGCGTTGCGACTGATCGCGGTGTCCTTCTTCGGGCTAGCCGCCTACGTGAGCGTCGACTCGGTGCTGTCGCTAGCCGGGCTACGTGACCCAGAACACTCCCCGGTAGGTATCGCACTGGCGGCCCTGAGCCTGGCCGTGATGCCGTTCCTGAGCTGGTTTGAGCGCCGCACCGGTCGCGAGCTGGGGTCTGCCTCCGCTGTCGCTGATTCCAAGCAGACGCTCATCTGCAGCTACCTGTCGGCCGCCGTGCTGGCCGGGCTGGTGCTCAACGCACTGCTGGGGTGGGCCTGGGCGGACTCCGTCGCGGCACTCGTCATCGCTGTCTTTGCGGTTCGGGAGGGCCTGGAGGCCTGGCGGGGCGACGCCTGCTGCGCAGCCCCCGTCACCGTCCTGACGGGGGAACGGGAGACGAGTTGCGAGGACGGGTGCTGTAGTTAGCGGGACGTCTCCCAGATCGCGGAGATGGGCATCGCGCGCAGGTCCGGCCCGAACGGGACGGTGGTCTTCCCGGTGTAAAGGACAAGCCCGACGAGGAAACGCTCGCCCAGTTGGCGTTGCAGGTGCCGCAAACCGGAGAAATCGGATGTGGCTACCGACGATGCGGCCTTCACCTCAATGCCGATGACCTGGCCCTGCCGGTTCTCCAGCACGATGTCGACCTCTACCTTGTCGCGGGTGCGATAGTGGCTGAGCTGGACCCGCTCCTCCGACCAGCTCAACTGGCGAAGCAACTCCATCGCAACGAACCCTTCGAGTAGCCCACCCAGTTGACGGATATCGCCGCTGAGGGTGGTGAGGCGTTGTCCCAGGAGGTTCGCCGCCACCCCCGAGTCAACGAAAGCCACCTTCGGCGTGGCTGTGGCGCGGCGGGTCAGGTTGGCCGACCATGCCGGGATGCGCCGGATGAGGAAGACCTCTTCCAGGAGGGAAAGGTAGCGGGCGGTGGTGCTCTGGGGCAGGCCAAGGTCAGCGGCGAGATTGGAGGCGACGAGAATCTGCCCGGAGCGCGCTGCCAGCAGCCGTAACATGCGTGCCAACTCGTTGGACCTTTGAATCTCGGCCAGTTGCATCACGTCACGGCGTAGCAGGTCGCTCAGATACGAGTCGAGGAATCGTTCCCGACGCGCTGCGGTGCGGGCAACGGCCTCAGGAAAACCGCCTCTTACTAGGCGCTCTATGTAATCAGCCTTCGACAGGACGGATGTGTGGGCGAGCTCGGGTCCGGATGCAAAAGCGGCGTCGACGAAGCCGTCCGGAGCCCCGTCGATCTCCCCCTGAGATAGCGGCCAGAGTTCCACCGTCTCCATCCTGCCGGGCAGTGCATCGGGGACGACGCGCAGAGCCATGACTCGGGCGGAGCCCGTGAGCAGATATTGGCCGGGCCGAGGATTCTCGTCCACGCGCTCTTTGATGGCCAGCAGCAAATCTGGTTCGCGCTGGACCTCGTCGATGACTGTCAGCCCGTTCCGTGAGACGAACTCGGTCGGGTCGTACCGTGCTGCCTCACGTGACTGCGCGTTGTCCAGGGTGAGCCATGTCGCATCCTGCTCATTCCCAATGAGCCGCGCGAGGGTGGACTTTCCGCATTGACGGGCGCCGTTGATGAGCACAACGCGAGTGTCTGCGAGGGCGACGCGAACCACTTCGGCAACGTGACGGGGTAGGACCCGGCCAAGTGGTGTCTCCATGACCTCCAGCGTGCCATCGTGGTGAATCTGCCGCAAGTTCCGTGGTGGATTTGCCGCATACCACGTGGTGGATTTGCCGCAGCTATGGCGGTGGTGAATTTGCCGTTCGTTGACCGATGGGGGAGTCGGTTCATCGTCACCCGGGGTGTCCATGGCCACATGTTCCGTGCCTCTTGGCAGACTCGGGGTATGGACGCAATTGCTGTGCTGACCGACGCCGCGACTCGCTGCCCTGAGGTTGCCGATGCCGTGCTGGCCGGCATCTCCGATGAGGCTTTGCACGCGATGCCCGGGGGTCGCGGAAACTCCATTGCCTGGCTGGTCTGGCACGCCGCCCGCCAGATGGACTACCAGCTAGCCGAACTGTCCGCCGCACCCCAGGAGTGGGAGACGGGGGAGTGGGGCGCACGGCTCGGCATCGACTGCGACGCCACAGCTATCGGATTCGGCGACTCCCTCGACGATGTTGCTGGGCTCCGGGTCAAAGACCCGGGCGTGCTGCGCGACTACCTGGGGGCCGTCGTCGCCGCCCTCGCTACCTACCTCGGGGGCCTGTCAGCCGCGCAACTTGACGAGGTCGTCGATACCCGGTGGGAGCCGCCCGTGCTCCGCGGGGTGCGGCTTATCAGCATGATTGACGACGCCGTCGCCCACCTGGGTCAGGCCGCCTATGCCCGGGGTCTGGTCGAGGGCTGGCGCGTCGGATACTGAGCCGGCGAGGGGCTTTTCGCCGCCCTCCGCATGAGCCTGACCACGAAGGCCGGTACAGTCGGGCCATGTCTGAGTCTCCGATACGTCGCCACATGCGGCGAAGCCTGATCGAGTT
>JAUNKK010000160.1 GCA_030532825.1 Propionibacteriaceae bacterium | reverse complement strand
CGCCCGCGAATCGGACACTTTGGTGTCCACATGGCGGCAGAACGGACAGAACACGACACAGTCCCTTTCACGTGGCCCGGATTCCCCCCGGGGTGGCTGAACGCTGCAACTTGAACCCCAATCCACCACGAACAAAACACAACGTGTTGGGGAACGGCTGGGTTGCAACTACTAGATATAGGAACTGTATGCCCGAGGAGCCCCGCGGTCAACAACCACCGAAACGCTGCGCGTGTCGCCCTCAATCATCAATGACGTGCGCCCAGGCAGGATCACCCGCAACCGGATCAACTGCCGGATCTGGCCCGCCCATGGCAAGCAGCTGCGGCGCAGCAACCAGGAAACCGAGGGCCGTCAGGACAGCAAACATCACCTTCTTCAACCGCAGCCACATAAGCCGCGACGGACGCCTCATAACGCAGGCCACCGGCGTTCCATCATGAACCACAGCCCGGCGCCAGCCGCGCGATCCCACCTCCGGCTGGACCGGGCGGCCCCCAGGGCGAGGCCTGCACCGCCCCCGGCGCACACGGACGACTTCCACCGGCTGGATCACAGCGTTGCTCATGGCTACCTCCTGGGTCATCGACGACCGCCATCCGCGGCACATCGAACTAATGTTCGAAATGCTACACCAGCTTAACCCTTGTTTCAAACGTTCGTTCGATTCTTGGTGGTGCGTTGCATCTCCAGGAACAGCCAACACGGGGGCACTGACATTTTTCACCGCCCACACCCAGCATCATCGAACAGGTGTTCGGATTTGGGGTAGAATGCCGACATGGCAGATACGACGCGACCCGAGGACCCCCAGGACGCCACGATCATCCCCCTAGCTCCGCGCAAGGCCACGCGCGCTGGGCGCCCCAGCAAGGCGAAGGCCGCAGCAGACGTCGCGCGGATCGCCGACCTCCAGGACGGCCCGACGGATGCCACCGGCCTCACCCCGCGGCAGCGGCTGCTTTTGAAGTTGATCCGGGACGCTGTCGAGGCCAACGGCTATCCCCCAAGCATGCGCGAACTCGCCCACCGGGCCCAGCTGGCCTCCACCTCATCAGTGTCCTACCAGTTGAAGATGCTGGAAAAGGCCGGTTTCATCCGCCGCAACCCGAACCGTCCCCGAGCCATGGTTGTCACCCTCCCGGATGCCATCGCGCCCGAGGCCCCTGGCCTCGAAGTCCTGCCTCCCGAGCAAGCGCATGACTCACAGCCCGCGTCCGTCGCGGTTCCCCTCGTTGGGCGCATCGCGGCGGGCGGCCCCATTCTGGCGGAGCAACACCTTGAAGACGTCTTCGCCCTTCCAAAACAGCTCGTCGGTGAGGGCACGCTCTTCATGCTGGAGGTACGCGGGGATTCCATGATCGACGCCGCCATCTGCGACGGTGACTGGGTGGTAGTGCGTCAGCAACCGGACGCCAACAACGGCGAGATCGTCGCGGCTCTGCTGGACGACGAGGCGACGGTCAAGACCCTAAGCCGCAAAGACGGCAAGACATGGCTTCTGCCCCACAATGCAGCCTATTCTCCCATCGACGGCACCCACGCCCGCATCATGGGCAAAGTGGTTTCCGTGCTGCGCCGGGTCTGACACCGAGCATTCTCATGGCTAGGTCACGAGCCACTGCCTTTGGAACCCAGAGCGCCGCCTATGAGCGCGCCCGGCCCGAGTACCCGCCCGGGGCCGTAGCCTGGTTAGCCGGGGACGCGTCCGACATCGCCGACGTGGGGGCGGGCACAGGAAAGCTCACCCGGGCTCTCGTGGCGTTGGGGGGCCGCCGCGTCGTCGCCGTCGATCCCGACCCGGCCATGCTCGCCGTTCTGCGCACGTTGCTGCCGGATGTGCCCATCCACCTCGGCGCCGGTGAACAGCTTCCGCTGCCTGACGCCAGCATGGATCTGGTCACGTTCGCGCAGTCCTGGCATTGGGTGGACGCGGAACGCGGCAGCGCTGAGGTCGCTCGGGTCCTCAGGCCCGGCGGGGCCATCGGCCTGGTGTGGAATACGCGCGACGAGTCCGTCGATTGGGTGTCCGAACTGGTTGCCATCACCCAGGGCGGGCGCACGGTCGCCGCAACCAAGGCACACCCGTTTCTGGGCCGCGAGTTTGATCGGCGCGCCGAGCGCACTTGGCGCTGGGAGCTCCCCACCACCCCGGAGGGGCTCGTCGATCTGGCCTCCAGCTTCAGCTACGTGATCACCTCGCCCCGCCGGGCGGAAATCCTCGACGCAGTGCGCCGCCTCGCGGCCACCCACCCCGACCTGGCCGGCCACGCCGAGTTCTCGGTACCGTACCTCACCCGCGCATATCGGGCGCGGCGCATGAGGTAGCGGGGACCCACGAGGCCGCCGTCGCCCAAATCACCATCCACCGCCCGGCGAGCATGGCCCCGGGGGACGGCTGCTATGCGGCCACGATCCGGGCATGGATGTCGGCCAGGTCGTCAGCGGTGGTGCCGCGCATGTTCGCGATGCCGGGGTTATCGGCATAGCGGGGCAGGACATGCACGTGCATGTGGAAGACCTCCTGGCCGGAGTCGGCGCCCGCATTGCTCAGGATGTTGCAGGCGGTGGCGCCAAGCCTCTCCTTCAACAGGTTCCCAACCCGGTGCACCGTGGGGGCGACCTCAGCTAAAACCGCCTCGTCCGTCAAGGCATCAATGACGTGGCGGCGTGGGATCACGAGGGTGTGGCCAGGCTGCCACGGGTTGATATCAAGAAAGGCCAGGCATGCTTCGTTCTCGTAGACTCGACGGGATGGGATCTCGTCGGCAACGATCCGGCAGAACAGGCAATCGGTCACGGTCTCACGCTCCTCGTATCTCGAAGCCGGCCTGCGCCAGCCCCTGTTTGACGTCGACGATACTCAGCCGACCGTAGTGGAAGACACTGGCGGCTAGAACCGCGTCGGCTCCAGCCTGGGCGGCGGCCACGAAATGCTCCACGGTTCCCGCCCCGCCTGAGGCGATGAGGGGGACGTCCACCACCTCACGGACAGCACGGATCATCTCGATGTCGAAGCCGTCGGTGGTGCCGTCGGCATCCATGGAGTTCAGCAGCACCTCCCCCACGCCACGGTCGGCGGCTTCTCGCACCCAGTCGATGGCGTCTCGCCCCGCGGATCGGCGCCCACCGTGGGTGGTCACCTCGTAGCCCGAGGGCGCCCATGCGGCTCGGCGCGCATCTAGGGACAGCACCAGCACCTGGTTGCCGAAGCGGGCGACGATCTCATCAATCGCCGACGGCCGGGCCAACGCGCCAGTGTTGATCCCAGCCTTGTCGGCCCCGCAGCGCAGCAGGGCATCCACGTCCTCGACGCCCCGCACCCCTCCACCGACGGTCAGGGGGATGAACACTGTCTCGGCGCAGCGGGTCACCATCTCCCGAGTGGTTTCGCGGCCCTGGGCCGAGGCGGAGATGTCCAGGAACGTCAACTCGTCAGCCCCCTCAGCGCTGTAGCGGGCGGCCAACTCAACGGGGTCGCCGGCGTCTCGCAGGTTCTGGAAGTTCACCCCCTTGACCACGCGGCCATCGTGAACGTCGAGGCAGGGAATCACCCGCAGCGCTACCGGCATGGCATGAGCTTAGCGCTGGTTAGTCCTCATCCAGGTCGGCGTCCACGACGCCGCGGCGCATCAGGTCCATCGCCTCGCGGCAGGTGCGCCGCAGGTCGCCCGGCCCGGCCGCCGTGGCAATCTGCCCGGCCAGGTCGACCACCTGCCGCACCCATCGCACGAAGTCACCGGCCGGCAGGCCGCTGACGCGCAGTACTTTGGCCAGTTCCTGACCGTTGGCCCAGCGCCACGCTGCCTCGGCGAAACCGATGTCGGGTTCACGGCCGCGATCGCGCCGGTGGTTGCGCTCCAGCGCCCCAACCTCACGCCACACGGTGCGTAGCTGCTGTTGGGCTGCCTCGCTAGCGGCGTCCGGCATCCGGGGGTGGCGCAGGTCCCGGCTGGGACGCGACTCGTAGAGCAGCGACGAGAGCACGGCCGCCAGCTGCGGCGCCTCCAGGCCAGCAAACACATCGCGGCGGATGCACTCGGCCGCCACCAGGTCCAATTCGTTGTAGATGCGGCGCAGCATCCGGCCCGCATCGCTCAATTCGTCGCCGTGCATGTATCCCAGATCGCTCAGTACACCGCAGACCCGGTCGAACTGCACTGCCAGGGAGTTGGCGCGGCCCGTCAGCTCCGCCT
>JAUNKK010000159.1 GCA_030532825.1 Propionibacteriaceae bacterium | reverse complement strand
AAACCTGTGAAGCACAAACCCCCACCACACGGGGACTTGACAATGAGGCACCACGCACTCGGCTGAGCAGGGCTAGCCCGACGGGAATGTCGTAGCGATGGGTGGTGGAAGCCGTAGCG
This sequence comes from Propionibacteriaceae bacterium, assembly GCA_030532825.1. Classification (GTDB taxonomy): domain Bacteria; phylum Actinomycetota; class Actinomycetes; order Propionibacteriales; family Propionibacteriaceae; genus Arachnia. The sequence continues at coordinate 4,077 of JAUNKK010000159.1, read as the reverse complement.
GCCGACGAGGTGGCTGTTCTTGGGTTTGATGGTGGCGTGGTCGTTCTTCTTGTGGGGCCCAGCCCGGGTGAAGAACGCCTTGCGGTAGGCAGTCCAGTCGATCAGGTCGTGGTTGATGAACTCCGAGTCATTGCCGCAGTCGATACCAGTGGCCGCGAACGGGATCTGGTCAATGAACGCGTCGAATGCTGCCCGGATATGACTGTGGGCATTGTTGCGGATTGCGTGGGTGAACACCCAGCCGGTGCGCAGGCAGGTGAAGTTCACGCTCCGGGCGAACTCGCCCTTCAACGTCGGCCCGCAGCGGGCGACGGTGTCGACCTCGAAGAAATCCAGTTCGGTCTCGACCTCGTCATCAGCTTTGCGGATCGTGATCAAGGTGCGCAGCAGACTGCCTGGCCTGGTCGCGCACTTACCCCTCATCGGGGCCTCGCCCGGGCGGGCCAGGTGGCGGTCGATCATGGCTGCTGAGATCACCAGCAATTCAGCGTAGACCTCCGGGATGTAGCGGTCCTGACCCGCCAGAGCACCCTCGGCCTCCATCGCCTCGATCCAGTCGGCCATAGCGGGGGCGAGGTATTGCCCGCAGCTGTCATCCGAAGCGGTGCACACCCGCTGCAACACCTTCACCAAATCGTAGAAGCTTGCGCCGATCAATCGCCGCCACTGTTGCTGCTGCCCGGCCCGACAACTCTGCCTGTCTCGCCGCCAACTGCTGGCGGGCGTGGTTCCGGTACCAGCCCCTGCCCTTGACCACCTGATCCAGAATCCGAGGCTTGCCCCACTTCGGTGCCGCCGAATACGACTGGACGTACCTCTTGGCGATTTCGTACCTGGCTACCACCGACAGATCGTTCACACTCAGACCCCATCGTGGCCCCCACCCGCTTTCTCGGGAAAACTACGTCAGGTACGGGCCCTAGCTACGCGGGGACTCGACACGAGCGTCGCCACACCCTTGCTCTTTTTGAAAATAACGTTTACAATTATTCCAACGCACCACTTGCACAGATTAAGGAGGATCAGGCAATGAAATATGCCGTTGCGTGTGCGTGTCTTACACTTAGGGCGTTATTCACGACGCCTTGTGGCTAGGCAAAACCCCTTGCCAGCTCAGCATTACCCCATGAAGGGGGTCACGTGAATAACCCCTTTAGCGTCCTACTCGCTTTCAGCACAGCCCCAGTTGCGCAGGCCGATTCCAGCAACACCGACCCTCAGGTTCTCGTCGAGAAGGCATTCGAGGGGACCCTGACTGAAGCGGAAAAGTCTCATCTAATATCAGAACTTCCTGACTTGGCCGCACAGTTACCCGACTTATCTGGGTCTCAAGAAGAAACCTCCCTCTCGTCGCAGGAAATCAGCGCAGAATCTCTTGACGACACCAATCAGTCCGCAACCAAACCCGCTTCCCGAGTCCGCTGTAGGACCTACTCCGGCACGAGCGACCTTAAGTCGCTCTTGGGCTTCACGCTCTACCGCTTCTCCCACTCAGCGACAGCATGCTCTGACAACAAGCTGGTGAGGTCCCACACATCCCCGAACTACTTGATCTCTCGAGCCGACCCGACCGTAGCAAACTGGAGCGTAGTATCCCGGAACGTCCAAGGTGTTCACAGTAAAGCAAGCACATCGCACATTCAGCTTCGCGTTACACAGTGCATCATTAAATATGGTTGCTTCGCATATCATTATCCAACTGGCACGATCACCGCTTGGCCGAACAACAACGGACGAGTCCGCACAACCCCGCGATGAGGCGATAACGGTGAAAAACATCGGATTGTTCGTGCTACTCGTCGCGGCCTGCCTGTTTCTGCCCATTTTGTTGGCGGCCGCGCTGTCCTCGTTCTTTCCCATCAGCAGCGTGGAACTCACCATCCTCTATGGCCTCGTGCTGGTGGCCGCCATCCTCGTGTGGCGATCCGCCACCCGAAGAAACTCCGCTAGCCGGTAAGCATCGCTCCGCGCGGCTCGGCACTCGGCCGGACCGAGTGCCGAGTTTCGCGTGGGCTCACAGCGTCATGTCGACGACGGCGCGGCCGGTGATCTTGCCCTCGTGCAGTTCCCGGTACCCCGCGGCCACCTCCGTCAGCGAGTAGCGGCGGCTCACAATGTGCCGGTAGTCGATGACCCCGGCGGCCGCCATCCGCACCACCTCCGGCAGATCGCGACGCGTCAGCGCCCCATAGGAGCCGACGATGGACTGCGAGCGGCGCACCGTCCGGTTGATCTCCACCTCGGCCTTCTGCACCCCGGCGCCCAACCCGATCGGCACCATCCGCCCGCCGTCGCGCACCACATCGAGGGCCGTCAGCCATGTCTGCGGCCGCCCCAGCACCTCGAAGGCCACGTCCACGCCACGGCCGCCCGTGATCTTCATCACGGCCTCCCGGGCCTCGACGGCCGCCGAGTTGACGGCGTGCGTCGCCCCCAACTCCACCGCGGCGGCCAGCTTGTCATCGGCGATATCCACCGCGATGATCTGCCGCGCGCCGAAGGCCTTGGCGATCTGGATCACGTTCGACCCCACGCCCCCGGTCGCCACCACCGCCACCGTCTCGCCATAGCGCAGATCGGCCCCGCGCCGCACCGCCCCATAGGCGGTCATTGCGGCGCAGCCCAGGATGGCCCCAGCGACGGGGTCCACCTCGTCTGGCAGTTTCGCGACGGAGGTGGCGGGGATCACGCAGTACTCAGCCAAGCCCCCCATCGAATACATCCAGATGGGGTTTCCGTCCAGGTCGAACAGGCGCGTCGTGTCATCGTAGAGTCGGCCCTTGAGCCGGTTGAGCGAGAAGAACGGGCCGCACAGATCGTCGCGACCCGCTGCGCAGGACTCGCACTGGCCACACGGCATGAGGAAGGCCCCGGCGACGCGATCCCCGACGGCGATGCCGGAGTGCTCGTTACGAGGGCCGAGTTCCACCACCTCACCAGCCACCTCATGGCCCAGCACGCAGGGGGTGGGGAACGCGATGGCGCCGCCGATGACATGCAAGTCCGAATGGCACATGCCACAGGCGGATACTTTGACCAGCACCTCGCCCTCCTTGGGGTGCGGAGTGCGGATCTCTTCGACGCGCATCCCCTCCTCACTGCTGCGGAGAACGGCCGCTTTCATAGTCTCGGGGATATGTGTGGACATTTTGCTCAGCTCCTTCGCTGACAAGGGTGACTACCCTCACCAATTTTAAGCCGACACCCAGCTAATGTCTAGACATAATCCACCGAGGATAGGCGGTCGCTCAAACCCCGTCACACCTGCCAGGTGGTGTGACCCGTGACGACGGGGACGTCATGCCACTGTCCATCGGCGGCCGACGCAACGGCGGCCTCGTCGATCTCGGCAGCGGCCCAGCCGTCGGCAACCGAGGGCGCCAGCTGCTGACCCGTCAGTACTGACTCGATAAACTGCGCGGCCTCCACCGACTTCAGGTCGTCAAAGCCCATCGACGTGCCCGCCCCCGGCTGGAACGTGCTGAAGCCCGGGAAATCCGCCCCAGCCATCACCCGCACATAGCCTTGGAACTCCTGATCGCGGCCCACGCAGACCTGCAGATCGTTGAGATGCTCGAAGTTCCAGCGCAACGACCCGTTGGTTCCGTACACCTCGACGATGTATTCCGCCCGCGGCCCGACCGCGACACGGCTGGCCTCCATCGTTGCGACGGCGCCCCCCTCAAGGCGGGCCAGCACCGCCACCCAGTCCTCGTTCTCGACGGGGCCGAGCTCGTCGGAGACCTCCCAGCCCGAGTGCCCGATGCCGACCTTGGTGGGTATGGGCCGCTCGGGGATGAACTGCGCCGAGGTGGCCGTCACCGACTCAATGCGGCCCGCGAGGTACTGCACTAGGTCCGCGCCGTGGCTGAGCAGGTCGCCGATGACACCGGAGCCACCCTTGTCTCGGCTGTGCCGCCAGGTCAAGGGGCCCTCCGGTGACGCCCCGTAGTCGGCGATCAGCCAGCAGCGCACGTTGGTGACGCGCCCGATCCGGCCGTCGCGGATAAGCTGCCGGGCGCGTTCGATGGCGGGCACGTGGCGGTAGTTGAAGCCGACGGCGGTCACCAGCCCGGC
>JAUNKK010000028.1 GCA_030532825.1 Propionibacteriaceae bacterium | reverse complement strand
CTGATTCATGACAGACTTGAGGCATGGCGAGAAACAAGGACCTGCTGGCGCGCGACGAGCAGATCGTGCTAACCATGCGAACCCATATCAAAGCCCTCTTACTGGCGATCATCGTTCTCATTGCCTCAACGGTGATCCTCGGCATTGGTTTGGCGCTGCTACCCCAGCAGGCCCGACCCATAGGAACCTACGTGCTCATCGGGCTTTATGCGATCGCATTCTTCGCGTGGGTGCTGTTGCCTTACCTGAGGTGGTTCACAGCCACATACACCATCACCAATCGGCGCATCATCACCCGCAAAGGCATCCTCAACAAGACCGGACACGACTTGCCGCTGCGCAGTATCAACAACGTCAACTACGAGCGCTCCCTGTCCGACCGAATCTTCGGGTGCGGCACGCTGATTCTGGTGACCGCCGCTGAGCAGCCCCTCCATCTTCCAGACGTACCGAGAGTTGAGCAGGTTCATGTCGTGATCGCCGACCTCATCTTTGACGGGGAACCTGACGAGGAGGCGTGAACCCCCACTAGGCTGCTGCCTCGTGAATCGTCGTTACCGCGTTGGGATCATCGGGGGTGGGCAACTGGCCCGTATGATGCACCAGGCCGCTATCGCCCTCGGAATCGAAGTTCGGCTACTTGCCGAAGCCCCCAATGTCTCAGCCGCGCAAGTGGTGCCGCTCACCACCGTCGGCGACTACACCGATCTCGCGACGTTGGAGCGTTTTGCTGCTGACTGCGACGTCGTCACCTTCGATCACGAACACGTTCCCACACGGCACCTGCAGAAGTTGCAGGAACAGCTAGCGGTACGGCCTAGCCCCCAGGCGTTGGAGTTTGCCCAGGACAAAGCGAGGATGCGGGAGCGCCTATCGGCCCTCGGGGTTCCCTGCCCGGACTTCGCTATCTGCCGCACCCCCAAGGAGTTAGTCGCATTCGGCCAGCGACGTGGCTGGCCAATCATCGCCAAGACCTCCCGCGGCGGATATGACGGCAAGGGCGTATGGCAGCTCACCGGGCCTGAGGACGCGGGGCTGCCGTTCGCCGCTAAGCCTGAGGTCTCGGCTGGCGAAGAGGTAGTGGTTGTCGCCGAGGAGTTCATCGACTTCGAACGCGAACTCTCCGTGATCGCCGTGCGGTCATCCCAGCAGGCCGTGGTGTATCCCGTCTCCGAGACCACCCAGCGCGACGGCATCTGCGTTGAGACCGTTACTCCGGCGCCGGGCCTAGCCCCTGAGCGAGCTACGGCGCTGCAGGAACTGGGGCTTCGAATAGCTGGGGAACTGGGCGTGGTCGGGGTGCTGGCCGTCGAACTGATGCAGGCACGTGACGGTCGCATCGTGGTCAACGAACTCGCCATGCGCCCCCACAACACCGGTCACTGGAGCCTCGACGGCGCCCGAACCAGCCAGTTCGCCAACCATATCCGCGCGGTCCTCGACTTGCCGCTGGGTGCCCCGACCATGACCAGTCCCGTCGCGGTCATGACCAATGTGCTGGGGGGAGCGGAACAGGACCTCACGGGGGCCCTGCAGCACGTTTTCGCCCGTGATCGGGAGATCGCGGTCCACCTCTACGGCAAGCAGGTGCGTCCCGGCCGTAAAGTCGGCCACGTTACCGCCTGCGACCACGACGTGGACGCGGCGCTCACCCGGGCCCGCCACGCCGCCCGCTACCTGATGGGAGACCCTGATGCCTGATGTCGCGATCCTGATGGGCTCGGATTCCGATTGGCCAACGATGCAGGCCGCCGCTACCGCCCTCGACGAGTTCGGCGTCACCTACCACGCCGACGTGGTCAGTGCTCATCGCATGCCCGAGGAGATGGTGGACTTTGGACGCCGTGCTCACGAGCGCGGCTTCAAGGTCATCATCGCTGGAGCGGGGGGCGCCGCACACTTGCCGGGAATGCTGGCGGCTTTGACGCCACTTCCCGTGATTGGCGTCCCCGTCCCACTGAAATACCTGGACGGCATGGACTCGCTGCTGTCCATTGTCCAGATGCCCTCGGGGGTGCCGGTAGCCACCGTAGCGATCGGTAACGCCCGCAACGCAGGCCTCCTAGCGGTCAGGATCTTGGGGGCCAGCGATCCGAAGCTGCGTGCGCAACTGGTGCAGTTCCAGGCCGATCTGCATGATGCTGCCCATGCCAAAGGCGAAGCCATCCGCAATCGCTGAGACAGCAAAACAGGGGCCCCGGGAAACCGGGGCCCCTGTCCTATTGGCGCCTATTGGCTGATCACTTTGTGGTGATACGCAGCCAGGAATCGGTGTAGTGGTCATCAAGCCGAGTTGACGCCCCGCCGAAGCCGGTGATCGGGTCGAGGTTCTCCTTGACCTCGCGGTCAAGGCCGTCGGGCATCTGCTCCTCGACGAGGCTTACCACCTTGGGAACATCAACCCAGACGACGCTCTGGGGGTCGGAGATGCCCTTGATGGCCTTCTGGTACCCCTCGTTGTCGCCGAGCTTAGGCCCGGAATCCAGTTCGCTGGCGTTGGCGTTGATGGTGGTGACCACGACATCGCCCTGCACCGTGGTTTCGACCTGCAGGCCCGAGTCTCCGATGGCAAGGCCATTGTTGACGATGTCCTCGATCAGCTTCTTGTGACCCTCAGGATCATCCGTGCGGACCTTGACGACGAACTTCGGCATGCCCTGGTCTGTATTTCCGGAGAAGCTGATCTGCTTGCCGAGTAACGTGCGCAGGTCGTCGGCCGAGGTGATGCCCACCTTCTCCAGGCCCTGCTGGATGCTTGGGTCGTTGGCATTGACCAGTGTCTCCCACACCTGATCAACGGCCTCGGAAGGTACCGCGGCCGCCGCTGCGCCGAGCCAGTCGCCGGGCAGACCGGCGGCAAGGTCAGTGACGTTGCCGCCAGCCTTCGGGGCGTTCTCCGACCAGGTGACGGTGCGCAGGGCCAGCGAGCCATCCTCGACCTTGAGGCCGAAGGCACTACGGCCCCGGTAGTTCGCGGGAAGGGACGTGTCCATGGAGGTCTCCGCGTAGGCGCTAATAGCCTCTTCAGAGGCCCAGGCCGTCGCCAGGAAGCCGTCACCGAGCTTCGCCATGTCGGCTGTGTAGCCCTCGTTGGCGGTGAGGTTTCCGTTCTTCAGGGACTCTTCCGTGATGCCGCTGTGCTCGCCGGTGAGGATCATCAGGTCGTCGACGAAAAAGACGTTGGTTCCGGAGAACTGCGCATTGACGAACTCCTGTGCCTTGTCCTTGTCAGTGACCTGGATCGAGACCACGGGCTGCGCCGAGGACACATCCGAGGAGTCCCCGGACTTCACCACGCCTACGGCGACGGAATCGCCGAGCCAAGGCTTGACGTCGGCCTCATAGTCAGGAGCATCGGGGCTCAGCGCCGCGATGGTGTTGGCGTACACAGCGGCCTTGTAGTCATCGCCGGCGGCATTCACCTTGCCGGCCAGCGCCGGGAACTTGGCGGCGAGATCCTTAACAGCGAGCTTGTCGCCGGCACTCGGGTTGAGGTTGACCTCCACCACCGCCAGCGTGTCCTTGGGAAGCCCCTTGGCGGCGGCGGGAGCGGCCCCCCGCAGCAACGACCAAGCGAGGAACCCGCCCCCGGCCACGAGCGCCAGCGCCAGGACGGCGGCGACGATCATCGGGGCCTTGGACTTGCGCTTCACAGGAGCGGCTGCCTGCGGTCCTTGCCCTAAGGGACCAAGCGGGTTGGGAGGATAGTTTCCAGGTTGAGGCGAGCCACCAGGCTGCCCTGAGTTGTTCTGGTTCATGGTTTTCCCTCTGCCTCGGGTTCTTGGGACTCTTCCAGGATAACGGGATCCAGGGTCAAAACCAGCGACAGGCGTGGCAGCCATGAGCGTCGGACTACGCCAGATGCTCCAGCGAGGTTACTGGGAGTACTTGGCGAGCGCCTCGGTGTTTCCGCTCTTGATGGTGTCGAAGACCGCCTGGCTCGCGTCCTCATCCCAGAGCATGACGCTTTCGCCACCGCGCGTGGCGTTGGCATCCGCGACGGGAACGCTCAGCGAATAGCTAGAGCCCAGAGCCGCACCCATGAAGACTCGGCCTCCAGCCAATACCTCGAACGGGCCGGTGTCGGCGCCCCGTCCCAGCGTGTGCGCGACGGCGAGATTAAGGTTCCAGTAGGAAACCGGGTTGAGAAGCGTGAGCGGATTTAGGGCCTTCTTAGCAACCTTGCCGATGACCTCGCGCTGCCGTTCCATGCGGCCAACATCGCCGCGTGGATCGGCTTTGCGCATCCGCACGTAGCCGAGGGCCGTCTTGCCGTCGAGATTTTGACATCCGGCGGGCAGATCCAGGTGGGAGTCCCGATCCTGGATGGGTTCGTCGAGGCAGACCTCAATGCCGCCAACCGCGTCAACCGCTTCAACGACCCCCAAGAAACCCACCTCCAGGTAACCGTCGATGCGAATGCCGGTGTTCTCCTCAATCGTCTGGATGAGCAACGGGGCGCCACCCCAGGCATAGGCGGCATTGAGCTTCGCGTTTCCGTTGCCGGGAACCGACACCCAGGAATCCCGGGGCAGGGATAGGAGCACGGACTTGCCCGAAGGCGGCTGGTACAACAGCATCATGCTGTCGGTGCGGCGGCCCTCGGTATCGCCGGTGCCCAGTTCACCACGCTGCTGTTCAGTGAGTTGGTCACGACCGTCCGAGCCCACCAGCAGGACGGCGGTGCCAGGCTGATCGGCGGGTCGCGTCCCGGAATACTCCGTCTCAACGACCGTGCCGATCATCCAGGCGTAGATGGGTGTGCCGACCATAAACACCAGCCAGGCCAGCACGAGCACGCCGATGATGCGCCGGACGGGGCGTCGGCGCCGGGGCCGCCGCGTCCGTGGGCGCTGCCCTTTGACCGGCGGTTGCTGCGGAGGGCGAGGCGGAACGCCGGACTCCCGCGGCGGCGATGCCGGGTAGCCCTCAGAGTAGGGCGATGCGGGCTGCTGCGTGGCGTACTGGGAGCCATGAGGCGTAGCGGGCTGTTGCCAGGATTGAGGGCTGGGCGTGGGTCGCGGCTCAACGAGGCGAGCCTGTTCCTCGGGCGAGTAGATGCGGGTGGCCTCAGGAGTGGGCTCGCGTCGGTACAGCCAGTCGAGATCTGGGTCGCGCTGCTGGTCGCTCATAATGCAAAAGGCTACCTGCCGGATAAATCCACCCCCTGAGCGGCGCGCCTGCTGTGACTGGCGCTCCGCGGGGTTCACTCTTGATTGGTCCCCGATCCTAGATGGTATGGAGCCCCGCATGACGACAACCGAGGCCGCCGTCCGCAATCGACGGGCCGTCGGCTTGGTCCTGCTCAGCGTTCTGCTGCCTGGCGCGGCGCAGTTCGTGGCTGGCAACCGAGCGCTGGGGCGGTTGGCGTTGCGGATCTGGCTGGCCGCCCTGGGCGTGGTCCTCCTAGTAGCGGTAGGGCTTTTATTCTGGCGCGGCCCAACCCTGGGGCTGCTGCTCAGCCGCCCCGTGACAACGACCTTGCGGGTACTCGTGTGGGTCATCTTCGCCGGGTGGGTTCTTCTCCTGCTCGACGCCTGGCGGCTGTCCCGCCCACCCGAACTGACGCGCCGTGCCCGGTTGGCCCTGACGGCCGCCTGCCTCACGCTGGCCCTATTGGCTGGGGTGGGTACCAACCTGGTGGCTAGCGCGCTGACGGCCGCCAGCCACGTCGCTGACGTATTTGAGGGCGGGGGCGACACCGAGGCGAAACATGGCCGCTACAACATCCTGCTCCTAGGCGTGGACGCCGCCGAAGACCGAGAGGGCCTGCGACCTGACTCGATCAACGTGGCCTCCATCGACATCGAGACGGGCCGAACAGTCCTTTTCGGGTTACCACGCAACCTGATGGGGGTGCCATTTCCCGAGTCCTCCCCAATGCGGAAGCTCTACCCGGACGGCTACCGCTGCGGCGGTGAATGCATGCTCAACGGCGTATTCACGCTTGGTCAGGAACATGCCGACCTTTACCCGGGCAAAGACGCTGGCCTTGAGGCCACCAAAGAGGCGGTGTCAGAGACGCTGGGCCTGGAATTGAACTACTACGCCATGATCGATCTCGGTGGCTTCCAGAGCCTCGTCGACGCGATGGGCGGGATCCGGCTGGACATCGGGAAGCGGGTCCCCATCGGCGGGGTGGGATCGGAGATCTACGGCTGGCTCGAGCCCGGGGAAGACGTTCACCTAGACGGCTACCACGCCCTCTGGTTTGCCCGTTCCCGCGCTGGCTCCGACGACTATGAGCGCATGGTCCGGCAGAAGTGCGTCATGGCCGCCATGGCGAAGCAGCTAGACCCCAGCACGGTCGCAACACGCTTCGTCGATCTTGCTGCTGCCAGCTCGGATTTGGTGCGCACCGACGTGGGTACCGGGGAGCTTTCTGAGCTGGTGGACCTCGCCCTCAAGGGGAGGTCGCTGCCCATCGACACCGTGAACTTCACCCCGCCGCTGATCGACACGGGAGACCCCGATTTCGAGGTGATCCGGGCCACTGTCGCCGAGCGCATCGCGGAATCCCAGGCGCTAGATCACCCTCAGTCTGCGCCGACGAGCGCCAGCCCAGCCACGATGGAACCCGCCCCATCGCCCACATCAGCCGTGCCGCGTAGCCGCGATGAAAGCGATGAAAGCATGGAGCCCGGGGGCACGTTGTCTCCGAGCCCCGAGCACGCCTCGGAGGGCGAAGAGGCGGAGGCCCCGGTGTGCCGGGTAAGTTGATCCGGTGACTGCCTTCGAATCTGTCAGTGTCGTCATGCCCGTGCGTAACGAAGAACGGCACCTGAGAGCCGCCGTCGAGCGGGTCTTGGACCAGGGCTATCCCGGCGACGTGGAGGTGCTATTGGCCGTCGGTCCCAGCGATGACCGGACGCGGTTCATTGCCGACGAACTATCCGCTGGGGATGCCCGAATCCGGGTGGTCGACAATCCCACCGGCTTTACCCCGGCGGGCCTGAACCTTGCCATCCAAGCTGCCCAGTACCAGATCATCGTGCGAGTGGATGGACACGCCGAGCTGAGCCCTGGCTACATCGAGACCGCGGTGCGGCTGCTCGACGAGACCGGGGCAGCGAACGTCGGCGGGCTCATGGATGCTCGTGGCCGGACCCCATTCGAGCGCGCGGTAGCGGCGGCGTACAACTCCCCGCTTGGCATGGGTGGGGGAGGATTTCACCTTGCCGACACTCCGGCAGGCCCGGCCGATACCGTCTTCCTGGGGGTCTTCCGGCGCCAGGCGCTGCTGGACATCGGCGGTTTCGACGAGTCCCTTCACCGAGCCCAAGACTGGGAGCTGAACTATCGGCTGCGTAAAGCGGGTCATGTCGTGTGGTTTAGCCCGGAACTGCGCGCGGTCTACCGGCCCCGCTCCACCGTCAAAGCCCTGGCTCAGCAGTTCTATCGCACCGGCCAGTGGCGCCGCGAGGTCATCCGTCGCCATCCCGAGACCGCGAGCCTGCGCTACCTCATTCCACCAGCAGCGGTGGTTGGCTCGGCGACGGGGCTGCTGGGTGGCATGCTGGGGTTGGTGATGCGGGTGCCGTGGCTTGCCGTGCTTGGATTGCTCCCCGCCAGCTATGTCGCCTACCTCGGCTACGCCACGACAGCGATGACGGGGGTCGACGCAGCGCCCCGTCGCCGCCTGCCGCTGGTGCTCGCCGTGATGCACCTTGGGTGGGGGCTCGGCTTCCTGCGTGGGCTATAGCTTCGTGAACATCGCGTGTTCTTGGGTGGCGATCTCGTCGAGGCGTTGCTGCGAAGCCCCGGTGGCCACAACCGTCGAGCCCCCTCCCAGCATGGGTGCTATCAGAAGTTGTTGAACTGTGGCCCAGCCGGGGCGGGGATCGGCGAATAGTCGCCGGGATTGGCTGGATGCGGTCTGCGCTACCTGAGCGTGAGTGATGTCGGGGAGCCAGGCGATGTCCTCGGGTGCGACGGGCTCCACGACACGGGCATCGGGCTGGACCAGCACCTCCGCGAAGTCAACACAATCCGGGACCGGGGCGGGAAGGGCAAGCCCAAGCGGGTGGAGCGAACACATCACCGTGATGGGGCCGCGCGTTGGGCTGTCTGGGCCCACCACCGCCACGGCCTCGCCGCCTGGCGCGGCAGCGAGCACACAACCGCGCTGCCAGCACCCGGCAACCCAAACAGCTGTCACCCAGTGCCCGGGAGCTGAAGTGAGCAACTCAAGGTGAATGGTTTCACCGGGATCTACGCCGAGGTCCTCCAAGAGGTTCGCGGTCTTGTCGACCCAGTTGGTGAAAGTGTGTCCCGACAGTTCCACGCGGGTTCCGGCTGCGGCGTCGTAGTGGGTAATCAGGGGCGAGGCCGCGGGGCGTCGGTGGAGTCTGTCGATGAACATGTCCGCAATCGTAAATGTGGATCGCTATTTACCCCTACTGTGTGTTCATGCGATACGTGGTCATCATGGCGGGTGGCTCGGGAACAAGGCTCTGGCCCCTGTCCCGGCAAGGTACCCCCAAACAGTTACTGGAACTTTTCGACGGCAAGAGTCTGCTCCGGCTGGCCTACGAACGAGTAGCGGAACTGATACCAGACGAGCGGATCCTCATCTGCACGTCGCGGGCCTATGCCGATGTGGTTGCTCAGCAGCTGCCCGAACTTCCGGCGGAGAATTTGCTGGGCGAGCCGGTAGGCCGAGACTCCTTGAGCGCCGTGGCCTGGTCGGCTGCGGTCCTGGAGCTCCGCGATCCTGACGCAGTGATCGCCATGCTCAGCGCCGATCACATCATCGAACCCGCCGACGGTTTCCGGGCGACTCTGGCCCGGGCCTTCGAAGTGGCCGAGGCTCGCGAACATGCCCTCGTCACCATGGGGGTCGTGCCCACCGAGCCGCACACCGGGTACGGCTATCTACATCGAGCGGGCGAAGTGTCCGGGCTTCCCGGCGCCTGGGGCGTCAGCGAGTTTCGCGAGAAGCCTGACCTGGCCACGGCACAGCACTACCTGGATTCGGGGGAGTACTGGTGGAACGCGGGGATGTTCGTGTGGCGGGCGGCGACACTACTGGGGCAATTGGAGCGCCTCGTGCCGGACACCGCGGTGAAGGTCCGGCGGATCGCGGCCGCCCCGGGGTTGCTGGATGAGTTGTTCCCCACCCTGAAGAAGACATCGATTGACTATGCCGTGATGCAGCCCGCCTCTGGTGGCGCGACCGGGGCTGAGGTGCTGGCCGTGGGACTGGAAGCCGCCTGGGTAGACGTCGGCAGCTTCCAGACTCTTGCGGAGCAGTTCCTCCTTGACGAACATGGCAACCGGGTCGACGGCCGCACCATCACGTTGGACGCACAGGGTTGCGTCATCATCAACGCCTCCGACGAGAGGCATCTCGTGGCAGCTCTGGGCCTGAACAACACCCTCATCGTCCACACGGCGACGGCGACTCTGGTGGCGCCGCTGGGGAACACCAGCCGGGTGCGCGACCTGGTGGACCTCGTCCGTGAGCGTCACGGCGTGGAGTTCGCGTAGTTCGCCAGCCAAAAGTAGGACAGCCCAATTTTTGGGGTCACAGTGGCCCTTCCGGGGAGCTGTCGTGTCATCCGATCGGTCAAGCCGGGGAGTGAGTCGAGATGGCTCGCTTCCCGGCTTTAGTCACATAAGGCCTTGTCAAAGCGGGGTTGAGTGATGTGAGTGGAGTGAGTGGCTGGGCGTGAAGCGTCGGCTGTGGCGTCGTGTGTTGGGGAATCTTGGCGGCTGCTGCGCGTCGAGTTGCTTTCGCGCCGCCGGGTATCATGGCGGTGTTCATCTTCAACTTCGGATTGTTGACTGTGGGCCAGCGATGGCCGGGGGACGGCGGGCCGTCGCCAGGTCTGGGTAGGGGGCGAAGGGGGCGGAGAACCGGATCGGAATTAACGTTCGTTAGGCGAAAATGCAAGCCGACTCGCCGAACGAGCTTGACGCAAAGGAATTGCACGTGTGTAATTTGGGCCAGAGAGGGGGCAACATGGACGACATCTGGACGTTGGGGGGGGATGCCGAGGACGTTTTCGCGTGGCATCAGCACGCGCTGTGTGCGCAAACGGACCCCGAGGCTTTCTTCCCGGAGAAGGGGGGCTCCACGCGGGAGGCGAAGCGTGTGTGCAGCAGTTGCACCGTTCGGGCCGAATGCTTGGAGTACGCACTGGCCAATGACGAACGGTTCGGTATTTGGGGTGGTCTCTCAGAGCGTGAGCGCCGGAAGCTGAAGCGTCAGGCCATCTGACGCTATCGTCAGTGGTGCCCCTTCATCCTGGGGCCCACTGACAGGAGGAACCCGCTTGACCACCCGAGCCGCCCGCGACGACCTCTGGGCGTGGATGGACGAGGAGCCCGAGGCCGAGGCATTCAATGAAATCAACCCGCGTCATGTGACTGCGGTCATGGTAGTTCATAACGCCGGCGAGTGGCTGGCGCGGCAATTGCAGGCTCTTGCGGCGCTTGATCCGCGCCCTGGCCGCATCATCGTCGTGGACAACGGGTCGGCCGATCAGTCGCGCCCCATCCTGGCGCAGGCCTACTCGGCCGGGGTGGTGACGGCGCTCGTGCCCGGGCCGGCCGATCAGTCTTTCGGTGCGGCCGTCAACTCCGCATTGCAGGAGCCTCCCGCATGGCTGTGGCTGCTGCACGACGACTCCGCGCCACACCCGGATGCGTTGCGCCAACTACTGCGCGGGGCGGCCTCACAGCAGGCCGATGTCGTCCTGCCTAAGCTGCTGCAACCCCGTCGGCGCAACTACCCGGAGACGTTATCCGAGGTGGGCCAGTCGATCACGCCGACGGGCCGTCGGGTGGATATGGTCGACCCCGGTGACATCGACCAAGGGCAGGAACGTTCCAGGGCGGTGTTGGGCGGCTCAACCGCGGGCATGCTGATCCGCGGCGAGGCGTGGCTGCGTTTGGGTGGGCTCGCCCCAGAACTGCCCCTGCACCGGGACGGGGTGGACTTCGGCTGGCGAGCCAACGAGGTCGGATTCAAGGTGATCACCTGGCCGGATGCAGCCGTTATCCACCGGCAATCCGGACGTACCGGCGAGCGGCCCTCCTCCTTGGCCAGCGACTCCCATGAGATCGACCGCCTGGCAGCACTCCGGGTGGTGGCCGCGCGGGGGGCGAAGCCGACCTCAAAGACCCGTCTGGTTATCGGAAGCTGGCTACGTGCCGCCGGCTACCTGCTGCTGAAATCCCCTCGGCTCGCCAAGGCCGAGTTGCGGGCGTTGAGGCGCTTCCGGAGTTCCTCGGATCAGGTGTCAAGCCTTGCCGCCCGGACCCCGGCTCAGCCAGCGGATGTGGGCTCCCTGCTGCCCGGCAAGCACTGGCCGCTGCGTAACGCGATCGATCGGATCGGATCCGACTTGGCGGAGCGCTATCGGGACTTCACCAACCAAGAATCCGACTTCAGCATTGACGAGATGACCGGCGATGATTTCGCAGGCGGCCCGGAGAGGCGCCGCCTGCTGGCGCCACTCAGCGTCCTGACCATCGTGCTGATCGTCGCCGGCGCCGTCGCCGCCCGGGACCTCATCGGCCTGGGCGAGATCTTCGGAGGCGGCCTGCTGCCTGCCCCCGGTACTCTCGGCCACGCGTGGCAGGCGGCGTTAAGCCCCGTCACTGACGTGGGGGGCTCTAACGCACCGTGGCTAAACCTGGGCGCATTCTTTTCCACCTTCGCTCTGGCAAGCCCCAAGTGGTTCGTGCTGCTGGCGTTGACGCTGGTGCCGTTGCTGGCCGCCCTATCGGCCCACGCCTTTCTGCGGCGAATAGGCGTGGCTCGCAGGACGGCTGCCGTAGTTGCGGGAACCTGGGCCGCCGCTGTGATTTTGCTTGGGCTGGTGACGGCAGGCGATCCAGCCGGCATGGTGCTCGCAATTGTGCTGCCCCACATCGCGAGCTGCGCATACCGCATCGCCCTTGATGACTCCGCTGGGGCGGAACGCCTGCGGGCCCCTGCCTCGGCTGCCGCGTGGCTGCTGCTCGGCACCGCGGTTTGGCCCGCCCTTACCCTGATTGCACTGATCGGCGCCGTGTTATGGACGGTGCGGGACAAGACGATCTGGCCACGAATGCTTATCGCCATCGCTCTGCCCATCGCCTTTCTCGGCCCCTGGTTTCCGACGCTGTGGCGGTGGCCAGGGCGGATCCTGACTGGGCCCGACCCGTTGGCCTGGCCTGCCTGGGAGCCCACCTCGTTGACGATGTTGTTCGGCCGCATCCTGCCGTCCGGCTTCCCGCTTTGGGCGAACCTGGTGTTCTTCGGGGCACTCGGCCTGGCCGCCTTCTATGCGACGTGTGCCCTCCGCAGCACGAAGACCCGGATCATCTCGATCGCGGCGCTGGCGTGCCCCGTGATCATCGGGGTTTTTCTGTCCCGCATGGCCCTCACCGTCAATGGCGGTGAGGCGCGGGCGCTGCTGTCTGGTTGGGCGCTCTTGACCGTCGCTGCCTTGCTGGCCCCCATCGTCACGCTTCGATTGAGCGAAGATCGGGCCCGGTTCGATACCCGCCTGGTGCTTGGCGGTCTCGCCGCGCTCAGCGTCCTGGCTGCCGGGCTTTGGGCCTTCTTCGGGTTCGCCGGCCCGGTCACCAACCGGGCTTCGCAACTCAATTACGTCGGCGAAGTGGTGCTGTCGGCCCGCCAGACCCGCGTGTTGCTCATTGAGGCCAACGATGACGGAACCCTGAGCTGGAACGTTGTTGACTCTGCCCAGCCCATGTGGGGCTCGGCTGAACGTAACCCTGCAGGCGGATTTAACCTGGAGTATGCCACGCTCGTGCAGTTGGTCAGCGGTGGCGACGCGCCCGAAGACCTCGCAACCCAACTGACCGAGGTCGGTTTGAGCCACATTTGGATGCGGGGCTTTAGCTCCGAACAACTGGCCGCGGTCGGAAACGCCGCGGGCCTCAGCCACTCCCAGCTGACGGATGACACCGCGCTGTGGACCGTGGTTGACCTGCCCGCCCGCGCCCGCGTTGTCGATGCCTCCGGCAGCAATGCGGTTCTGGATGGGCAGATCGCGGCGGCCGACGTGGACCGGCAACTGGTGCTGGCTGAGCCTCCGGACAGCCGTTGGCAAGCCACGGTCGGCGGCCAGGAACTCTCCCACCTGGACGATTCCGCCGCGATATTCACCATTCCCGCCGGCGTCTCGGGACAACTGTCGTGGCAACTCCGGCCGACATGGGGAGGATTCGCATGGCAGCTAGTCATCGTGCTAGCCATCGTGGGCTTGGCGGCCCCGACGATCGGTGGGACTCAAGCAGCCCGACGCTCTTTGGGGGAATCATGATGAGGCGCATTGTGGAATCGGTCATCGGGTTTGGGATGATTGCGGGCTTGGTCGTCGCCCTCACCACCCTCACGCCCGCCGCACTGCCGCGCGTCACCACGGTGGAGGCCACCCGCTCCGTGAAGGTCGTGTGCGTGCCCGCAGCCAGTGAGGCCACGGTGATGGTCGACCGTGCCGACAAGGCCGGGACGCTGGGTACCGAAACGACTGAGGCCACCCAGACGGTCCTCACCGCCCAAGAAGCCCCGGTAGTCGCCGAGGGAATCGGGGGTCCGGTGGGCGGTGCCCTGACGGGCAGCGGGTCGGTCAAGACCCTCACCCCCTGCATTCGGCCCGTTTCCCAGGGAGTCATCGCGCTACCAGCCACAGCAGACACGGAACTTCGGATCGTGAACCCCGACGCATCCGAGGCGGCCATCGACCTCACGCTGTATGGCACGGATGGCGAGATCCAGTCGCTGGGCGCCCGAGGTATCGCGCTCGCCCCCTTCGAAGAGCGCACCGTCGCGCTATCGGTGTTGACCGCTGAGGCCACGCCGGTTGGGGTTTCGTTCAAGGCAAGTCGGGGGCGGGCGGCTGTCGCGGCCTTTACCCAGACGTCGGCCCGCGCCACGGCCGCGATCCCATCCCAACTTGCTCAGCAGCATTACCTGCCGGGGGTTCCCGCCGGAGCCACCCAAGCGGTCGTGGTGCTGGCAAACCCCAGCGAACAGCGGTTGACGGTTGACCTGACCGCTTTCGGCACCACCCCCGCCTATGTCCCGGCGGGTGGCGAGGACATCAGCGTCGCGCCATACTCAAGCGTCGCCGTACCGCTGGAGGCGGCCCTGGCGGGCGAGCCCACCGCCATCGGCGTTACCGCCGACGCCCCAGTCATCGCAGGACTGTCCTACACCGTCACCGACGCTGCTGAGATTGCCCCGGTGCAGGCCGGCACAGAACTGAGTACATACACCGCCCCGGGTGGGGTCCTGCAATTGACGAACCCGGAAGGCGAGGCCGTCTCGGTCACCGTGGTGACGACGGGGGCCGACGCCGCGGAGGAGAATGCGACGGTCGACGTGGGCGCGGGCCAGACGGTGGTCCATCCGCTACCCGCCGCGGAAGCGGGGCAGCAGGTGCGGGTGACGGCCAGCAGCCCCGTCTTCGGCGCCGTGGTCGCGGCGGGGGAGGAAGGCTCCTGGGTGGCTCCGCTAGAGCCCGTTACGTCGGGGGCTGTCGAGCCCATCGCCGCCGAACTGGACCCTAGCCTGCGGTAGCAGCCGTCGAGGGCATTCAGTCTTCCCAATCGGGTGGGTTGTCGCCGACGAGATCGCGGATTGGCAGGCCGAGAAGTGCGCTGAGCTGCTCCACGATGGTGCGGTGCACCAGTTCCCGTAGGCTCTGTCGACTCGTGGCGCGGTGTTCGAGGGGACGCTCGTAGATCACGATCTGGGCGGGCCGTCCCTTGGACGGTTCGAGCGCCGCGGACATCGGCACCCGGTCCCCAGACCAGGCGGTCTTGAGGAGGGGTACTTCCTCCACGCCAACCACGATGCCGACGAGTGCCTGGGGATTAACCTCGGCGATGGTGGTGAGAGCGTCCTTGACGCACTGGTTGAAGTACTCCGCGCGGCTCGGGGTACGCAGCGGAACCAGCGCGCGGCCTTTGTGGTCTGGCAAGGCCAGAGGCCCGCGGAGCCCCCTGTCGTGTCGGTCCCGGCTGCGTGACATGCGGCCACTTTACTGGCTGGTCGCCAACGTTCGTCGGTTGCCGAGCCGGGCTAGAGCCACGCATCGGGGCGAAAGAAGCGATACGCTTCCCAAGTGCGTCGATGTTCACGGAGTGCCTGCGGATTGCCGGCAGTAGCCACGCTGACCTACGTGTACGCCGATTCCACGGCTGTGTTGGGGCCGCTGGCGGAGGCGCCGGTTCCGGGTGCCTTCGACTTGTGCGCCGAGCACGCCGCCCGCACATCCGTGCCGCGCGGCTGGGAAGTCATCCGTCTACCTCTTGAGCCGCGCAAGCGTGATATCGACACCGACGATGAGCTGGTGGCTCTCGCCAACGCGGTGCGGGAAATTGGGCTGCGGGACGAACAGCCTGAACCGACGCCGCCGACCTCACCGCCCCCCACCCCGGAGCCGGGGCGCAAGGGAGGCCACCTGAGGTTGCTCCCGACCATCGACTGAGGCCAACCAGGAAACCAGTGACGCGAACCCGTCGGCTGCCAGCCTATTTGAGAGGTGAACGGTAAGCTCGCTGGCGTGCTGAAGGAGCAGATTTTCAAAGCTAACGACATCCGGGGAGTCGTACAGGGGGATTCGCCCGAGTGGGACCTGACAGGAGCCAAGCGATTAGGGGCGGCATTTGTGAAGCTGCTCGGCCTGGACGGGGCCGCCTTCGTGGTGGGCCGTGATATGCGTGTTCTGGGGCGAGAGCTGTCGATGGCCTTTATCGACGGGGCGCGCCGCGCCGGGGCTGAGGCGATCGACCTCGGTTTGACCTCGACGGATCAGTTGTGGTTTGCCTCGGGACACCTGGGACTGCCCGGGGTGCAGTTCACGGCCAGCCATAACCCCGCCTCTTACAACGGCATCAAATTCTGCCTCGCGAACGCCCAGCCTGTGCCGGCTGCGTTCACCATCGAGTTGCGTGACCTGGCTGACAGCGTCGTCCCCGGGGAGCACATCACGGGGGGGTATCGGGAGCTTGACCTGGAGGCCGACTACGTGGCCAAGTTAGAGCAGATCGTGCCACTTCGACAGGGCCGTCGTCTGAAGGTCGTGGTCGATGCCGGCAACGGCATGGCCGGAATGGTGGCTCCAGCGGCGCTGGGCAACCGGGATGTGGAACTCGTCGGCCTCTATCTGGACCTTGACGGGTCGTTCCCGAACCATCCTGCGAATCCGCTGGAGCCTGAGAATCTCGTAGCGGCGCAGGCTGCGGTGCGCGCCGAGGGCGCCGATGTAGGCCTGGTGTTCGACGGCGACGCCGACCGGTGCTTTCTGATCGACGAGCGCGGCGAGGTGGTGGATCCCTCCGTCGTCACCGCCATGATCGCGCTCGCGGAACTAGACAAGGAACCCGGAGGGCTCATCGTCATTAATTCCATCACCTCTCAAGCAGTGGCCGACGCGGTTGCGGGGCGGGGGCGGCTGGTGCGCTCCCGGGTCGGACATACCTACGTGAAAGCTCTCATGGCTAGCGAGGGCGCGATCTTCGGAGGCGAACATTCCGCACACTACTATTTCCGCGATTTCTGGGGAGCCGATACGGGGATGCTGGCGGCTCTGCAGATTCTAGAGTTGCTGCGCACCTCGTCGCAGCCGCTGTCCGCCCTGGCGGCACGCTTCGATGGGTATCACCGGTCGGGGGAACTCAACTCGGTGGTCACTGACCATGCTGCCGTCACGGCGCAGGTGGAGCGGGCCTTCGCTGACCGTGGGGAAGTGACCTTCGGGGACGGCTTGACCGTGGCAGATTCTGCGGCCGGTTGGTGGTTTAACCTGCGTCCTTCCAACACCGAGCCGTTGTTGCGGCTTAATGTGGAAGCGCGAGACGAGGCGACCATGGTGAGCCTTCGCGATGAAGTGCTCGCCCTCGTCCGCGGCCGTTAAGGAGGAAGCATGACCGAGGCCCTGATGGATTTGTCGGCGGAGTTTTTGGCGATTGCCGCCTGCCCGGCCTGCCATGCGAAGTTCGCCGTCGACTACGACAAGGCCGAACTGGTGTGCACCGCGTCGACGTGCGGGCTTGCTTATCCCGTGCAGGATCGTATCCCCGTCCTGGTGATCGACCAGGCCCGCAGCACGCTGTGAGGCACGGATGACTGCGTGGTTTGACGACGCTCGCCTTGAGGCCGACGACCTCACCGCCAACGAGTCCCTGTTCTGGCTGGCCTCCGCAGGTTCCCGGATTCGGCGCGCCGCCCTGAGTGAGCCCGTCGGGCGGTTGTCCCGCTCCGACCGACCGCGCGGGGTCCTAGCGCTCGGAGCCGAAGCACGGCTGGTCCGGGCGGTCCTGGAGCCGGCCTGCCCGGTGCCCTTCATGGCCTGGCCCGGGCCGGCCCTGCCTGCTTGGGTGGGCCCCCTAGATCTCGTGGTGGTTCTGGGGTCTCACGATGCGCGGGCCTGGGAGGTGCACTGCCTCGCTGAGGCGGTGCGGCGCGGGGCCACGGTCATCGTGGCGGCCCCCGCCGACTCGGAGCTAGCAGCGGCCGGAAACGGGAGTCTCACCACGCATCTGCCGACGCCCCCCGACGACCCGATGGCCGCTGCCATCGCGGTTCTAGCGCTGCTGGGGCAACTGGAACTGGGTCCGGCCGTGGACGTGGAGGTTGCAGCCGAGGCGGCGGATTCTGTCGCCGCGAGTTGCTCGCCAGGTCGACCGCTTGGCGACAACCCAGGCAAGGACCTAGCGGTGGGGCTGGCCGACTGCTTCCCGCTGGTCTGGGGCGGCACCGCGATCGCCGGTCGCGCCTCCCGCCGAATCGCCGAGACGCTGCGACGCGCCAGCGGCCGTTTGGCCCTCGCCGCTGACGCCGAAGAGCTGGAAGCTGTGCTGCGCGGCACACCGCGCCGCGATGTGTTCAGCGACCCCATCGAAAACCAAGCCGAGGCCGCTCCGGCCTTGCTGCTGCTGGATGCTCACCAAGTTCCCCAGGAGCTCACAACTACCGTCCAGCGCCTCACGCAGCTGGCCGATGCGGTGGGGGTGCGAGTTTGTCATATCGGGTCTGGCTTGGCTGAGCTGGGCACCTCCGATGTGGAGCGCTACGTGAACCTATTGCAGCAGGGAAGATACGCAGCGACCTACCTGGGCATCGGGCTAGGCAACTCGGGGACGGGGGAGTGGGCATGAGGCGGGTGCTGGTGCTCAACGGCCCCAACCTGGGTCGGCTCGGGACCCGGCAACCGGAGATCTACGGCGCCACGACGCACGCCGAACTGGCGGCCCACCTCGTAGCGCATGGCCGCACGCTGGGGATGGAGGTGGAGGTCCGGCAGACAGAACACGAAGGCCAATTCATCGAATGGCTCCACGAAGCCGCCGACCGCGGTATGTCCTGCGTCCTCAACGCTGGCGCCTGGACTCACTACAGCCATGCCATCGCGGATGCCGCTGCCCTCGTCACGTATGTGGAGGTCCATATTTCCAACGTGTACGCCCGCGAACAGTTTCGGCAGGCGAGCGTCTTGTCCCCGAAGGCGGCGGGGATCATCGTCGGGTGTGGCCTAGCTGGTTACGACATGGCCTTGACCTATCTCGCCGACGCCCCGGAGTCGGCGTAGACTCCCCGGCGTGAAACCCGATTTTCGTGTAGCTGACCTGTCCCTTGCCGAGTTCGGCCGCGAGGAGATCACCCTTGCCGAACACGAGATGCCCGGCCTGATGGCCATGCGTGAGCGTTACGGCGACGAGAAACCCCTAGCGGGCGCCCGGATCGCAGGGTCGCTGCACATGACGGTGCAGACTGCGGTCCTCATTGAGACCCTCGTCGCATTAGGCGCTCAGGTTCGTTGGGCCTCCTGCAATATTTTCTCCACCCAGGATCACGCCGCCGCGGCGGTCGTCGTTGGACCGGAGGGAACCCCCGAGGACCCGAAGGGCGTCCCGGTGTTTGCGTGGAAGGGTGAGACGCTGCAGGAATACTGGTGGTGCACCCGCCAAATATTGGAGTGGCCTGGGGAGGAGCAGCCCAACCTGATTCTCGACGATGGCGGCGACGCCACGCTGTTTGTGCACGACGGGGTGGCGGCGCAGCGCGCTGGGGCGGTTCCCGCGGATGACCCGTCGGACTCTGAGGAGGGGCTGGTGGTTAAAGCCGCGCTACGGGAGGCTTTGGGCGAGTTGGACTTCGAGACCCTCGCCGCCGGAATCCTGGGCGTCACCGAGGAGACCACCACCGGCGTGCACCGCCTCTACGAGATGCATGCCGCCGGGCGGCTGCTGTTCGGTGCCATCAACGTCAACGACTCTGTCACCAAGTCGAAATTCGACAACAAATATGGTTGCCGCCATTCCCTGGTCGACGGCATCAACCGCGCCACCGACGTCTTGATTGGCGGCAAGGTGGCGGTGGTCTGCGGCTATGGCGATGTCGGCAAGGGCTGCGCCGAATCGCTGCGCGGCCAGGGCGCCCGCGTGATCGTCACCGAGGTCGACCCCATCTGTGCGTTGCAGGCCGCTATGGATGGCTACCAGGTGGCGAAGCTGGAGTCGGTGGTGGAGATCGCCGACATCTTCGTCACCGCGACGGGGTGCCGTGATGTGATCATGGAAGAACACATGGCCCGTATGAAGCATCAGGCCATCGTCGGCAACATCGGGCACTTCGACAACGAGATCGACATGGCCGGGCTAGCTGCCCGCGGCGATGTCACCAAGGTGGATATCAAGCCCCAGGTCGCCAAATGGATCTATCCGGATGGGCACGCCGTCATCATCCTCAGCGAGGGACGGTTGCTGAACCTCGGCAACGCCACCGGCCATCCGTCGTTCGTGATGAGCAACTCGTTCACTAACCAGGTGCTGGCCCAGATGGAACTGTTCATCCGCCCCGACGAGTACCCGCCGGGCGTCTACGTCCTGCCAAAGCACCTAGACGAAGAAGTGGCCCGGCTGCACCTGCCCTCTCTGGGAGTGGAACTCTCCACCCTCACCCAGCGGCAAGCCGATTACCTGGGTGTCCCAGTGGCCGGGCCGTTCAAGCCCGACCACTACCGCTACTGAGACCGGCACTTACTCGTCGTCGCCCTGCCCGGGGTTCATGGACTGATAGATTTCCTTGCACTCCGGGCAGACGGGGTACTTTTCGGGGTTGCGGGACGGAACCCACACTTTTCCGCACAGCGCAACAACGGGCGTGCCCGTGACCATGGCCTTCACCAGCTTGTTTTTGGGCACGTAGTGGCTGAACCGCTCGTGGTCATCGGAGTCTCGCAGGTCGGTGCGTTCGTCGAGGACGGTCTGGGAACCAGGGGCAAGCTCACTCATAACATGCAATCGTAGATGCTGAATGGGAACCACTTATGAGCCAGGGGACACGTGGCCTGCTGGCGGGGTTGCTCTTAGCTGTATTCGCGATGGCCTTTCAGATGATCGGCGTCGCCGCTGCCCTGCCGCGAGTCATGGCCTCCCTGCACGCGGAACGGCTCTATCCGTGGGCCTTCTCCGCACTGGTGATCGGGATGCTGGCCGCTACGCTGACCGCTGGCCAATACTGCGACCGGCATGGGCCGCTGCGTCCGACACTGACCGGATTCTCCCTCCTGTTGGGGGGCTTGGTCATCGGTTCCGTGGCGCCAGACGTGACGACGGTGCTGGTGGCGCGCTTCGTCCAGGGATTGGGTGTGGGAGCCCTCAACCTGAGTCTGTTCGTGGTGATTGCCTTGGCTTTTCCGGCGGAGCGGCGCCCGTCGGTCTTGGCGATGTTGAGCTTCTGCTGGGTGCTTCCGGCGTTCCTGGGTCCGCTGGTCTCGGCGGTGCTGGTCGAGATCAACTGGCGGTTGACCTTCGCATCGACGCTGCCGCTGCTGCTGGCGGCCGGGCTGTTGGTTCTGCCACACCTGCGGGCGGTGCAGAACCGCTACACCCCTGATCCCGGCGCTCGACGTATCCCGGCCTGGGCCATTGTCGCCGTGGCAGGTGCCCCTGCCCTGTTGCAGATCGCTGGACAGGTGCAGGGCCTCTGGGCAGCCGCAGCGACCTTGGGGGGCGTTTTGGCCCTGCTGCTGGGGATGACCCGAGCTTTGCCCCGGAGGGTCCGGAGCCTTCGTCCCGGCCTGGGGCCGATCGTCGCCTCCCGAGCCCTGCAAGCCGGCGCGTTCTACGCGGGGGAGGCGTTCTTGCTGCTCGGGCTGCAGAACCTCCGTGGGCTCACCACCTTTCAATCGGGCCTGGCGCTCACCATCGGTAGTCTCGGCTGGACCGCCGGTTCCTGGCTGCAGTCTCGCAGTTGGGTACGCCTGCGCCGCGATCAACTGATCACCCTGGGGGCGGCCTTGGTAGCCGCCGCCATGGCAGCACTCACCGCCTTCGTCATCTGGACTGCCGTGCCGCTGTGGGCCGGGATGGTGGCGTGGACCGTCGCCGGGTTCGGGATGGGACTGACCATGTCGAGCACCGCTGTGGCGACCATGGCGCTGTCTGGGACACAGGAGCAGGGACGCAATTCCGGGGCGTTGCAAGTCTCGGAAAGCATCGGCAATTCGGTGCTGACCGCGGTGACGGGAGCCACCTACGCGGCCTTGCTCGCGGCCAATCAGCCGACCTTCGGATGGATTTTCCTGATCCTGCTGGTGGCGGCAGGGCTTGCGGTCGTGTCCTCGTTGCGAATTGGGCCTGTCCACGATTCCGTCCATTAGTCACTAGTTGTCCCAAGATGGCATTCTTGGGGCCATGCAGTTTTCCGCAGCGCAGCCGTCAGCGGGCTGGTATCCAGACCCCGCCGGCTCCGGCGACGAGCGCTACTGGGACGGCGAATCGTGGTCGCAGGTCACCCGGCCCGCCACGCGACCCCATCCCACGCCCACCCGTTCGGCGGCCGACCGAGCGGCCTACGCCGGTTGGTGGCGTCGGGCCGCAGCCTATGTGCTGGATGTGCTGCTGGCAGCGTTACCGGCGTGGTTTGCCATCGCGTTCTTCCTGCCTGAGTCGTTCAGCCAGGGCCTCACCGCCTGGTGGAACGATGTGCTTGTGGCCGCCCAGGCGGGCAGCACAGCGGTACCCGAGTTCCCGGCTGACGTGCAGCGGACCCTTGGTATCGCCACGCTCGCGCTGGTTGGTCTCGGCTGGGTGTACCGGACCGTGTTCATCGCGGTGTGGGGGGCGACGGTGGGCAAGATGATCGTTCGTATTCGCGTCGCCGACCTCACCGGCAAGCGGCCAAGGCCGCTGGCGGCCGCGTCACGAGCTTTGGTGGAAATGGTTTTGCTCCTGTTACCCACTGTGTTCGCGCTGCTATTACCCATCAACTACCTGATGCCGCTGTTCACGCTTAAGAAACAAGCCTTACACGACATGGTGGCCCGCACCGTCGTCGTCAAGAACTAACCCTCCGCCAGAAGGAAAGAATCCTTGTCACAGCTCACGGCCGAACTGGAGCACCTAGCCGAGCGCCTCGGGATAGCCCGAGAGTTCTGGGACTGGAAGGGACACCACACCGAGATTTCCGCGACGACGATCGTGGCCGTGCTGGGGGCGATGGGGATTGATGCCAGCTCACCCGAGGCCTGCCAGCAGGCGCTCGTCGCCCTGGACGAGGCCGCGTGGCGACGGGTCCTGCCGCCATGCACCGTCGTCGAGCAGGGCCAAAACACCACGGTGGCCGTGCATTTGCCCGCCGGATCGTCGGCCGAGTTGGTCGTGGTCCTTGAGAACGGCGAACGACAGTCCGCAACTCAGGTGGACAACTGGACCCCGGATCGCGAGCTAGACGGGCAACTGCGGGGTGAGGCGTCGTTCGAACTGCCGGACGATCTGCCCCTCGGATACCACCGCCTCGCCTGCACCACCGCCGAGGGCCTGGCGGAGGCCACGCTCATCGTCACGCCGACCCACGTCGGGTTCCCGCCCGGGATGCGTGGGAACCGCGTCTGGGGGTATTCGGCGCAACTTTACAGCGTCACCTCGAAACGGTCGTGGGGTTTCGGCGACTTCCAGGATCTAGCCGATTTGGCCACCTGGTCCGGCAGCGACCAGCAGGCCGGGTTCCTGCTGGTCAACCCGCTGCACGCCTCGCAGCCCGCGCCGCCCATTGAACCGTCGCCGTACCTGCCGTCGAGTCGCCGTTTCCTCAGTCCTCTCTATATCCGTCCCGAGGCGGTCCCCGAGTATGCCGAGCTAGACGACGAAGAGCGCCGCCGCATCCGCAAACTGCGCAAATCAGTCAAGGGAGACGGGACTGGGATCGACCGCAGCGGCATCTGGGAGGTGAAGAGCACCGCCCTGTGGCAGGTGTTCAAGGTCAAGCGACGCGACGCCAGGCAACTTGCGTTCGCCGCTTTTCGGCGCGACGGCGGCCAAGCCCTCAGAGACTTCGCCGTCTGGTGCGCGCTCACTGAGGTGCACGGCACCGACTGGCGGCTGTGGCCCGCGGAGTTTCAGGACCCGCGGTCGGCCGCGACAGTTGAGTTCGCAGCCGAACGTGCCCCGCGCGTGGAGTTCTTCGAGTGGCTGCAGTGGGTGGCCCAGCAGCAGCTTTCGTCGGCCCAGACGGTGGCAGAAGAAGCCGGCATGGGGGTGGGGGTGCTGGCTGACTTGGCGGTCGGGGTCAGTGCCGCCAGCGCCGAGACGTGGTTGATGCGGGAGGTCTTCGCGGCCGGTGTCACCGTCGGAGCCCCGCCGGACCAGTACAACCAGGGTGGACAGGACTGGGGCCAGCCGCCCTGGAATCCCCTCAAGCTGGAGGAACTGGCCTACGAGCCCTTCCAGGCCATGGTGCGGGCAGCGTTGCGGCGCGTCGGGGGGCTGAGGATCGATCACATCATCGGGCTGTTTCGGCTGTGGTGGGTGCCACAGGGCTTGGGTCCCGTCGGTGGCACCTATGTTCGCTACAACCACGATGCGCTGGTCGGGATCTTGGCGCTGGAAGCTCACCGCGCCCAGGCACTGGTGGTGGGGGAGGACCTCGGCACGGTCGAGCCCTGGGTGCGCGAATACCTGTCCCGACGCGGCCTACTCGGCACCGCCGTGCTGTGGTGGGAATACGGCTCCGATGGTCAGGTATTGCCACCCGAACACTGGCGAGAGTACTGCATGGCCTCGGTCACCACCCATGACCTGCCGCCGACCCTCGGGTATCTGGAGGGGGAGCACGTCAGGCTGCGCGAGCAACTCGGGTTGCTGCTTGAGCCGGTCGCCGACGAGTTGGCTGCTGCCGAGCGGGAACGCGCTTTCTGGGTCGCCCGGCTGATCGACCACGGCGTTCTGGACCCAGCCCGCGCAGACGACAACCCTGAGGTGATGGTGGCCTTGCACCGCTACCTCAAGCTCACGAACTCCAAGGTACTCGTCGCCTCCTTAGCGGACGCCGTCGGCGAGAAACGCGCCCAAAACCAGCCCGGCACCATGGATGAATACCCGAACTGGCGTGTGCCTCTGGCGGATGCCGATGGGCGAAACCTGCGTTTGGAGGATGTCTATCAGGCCGATCTGCCCCGCCGGATCGCTGAGGTTATGAACCAGGTGGATTAGAGGTTCGCTGGGCGGGGCGCTGCTTGGTAGGGGTTCGTCGTCTGTGCCCCGCTGCCATCCAGAATGATGGTCTCGATGGCGGGGTCGCCCTTGCTGATACGCAGCGCCGCCAGCGGCAGCTCCGCCTGCGAATCTCGGTGACGCGCCCGCGCCTCCTCCAGGGTTCCCTCGTGGCTGCGCTGCCCGTCCCGGACCAAGTCCGTCAGCAGGTACCGGTCGTTGCCGTCGTTGATGGGGGCTGTCCCGAGACCGATGATTTCCGCTTCCGCCCGGCCGTCCGCGCCCAGCCTTCGCATCGCGAACTTTCGCCCGCCCAAGGTGTTCTTCCCCTTGGAAAGCTTGCCGACGGGGAGCATGGGGGCCTCCTTGTCGGCGCTATCGGCGCGCGCCACCAGCTTGTAGACGAAGCCGCACGTTGGATGCCCGGAACCCGTCACGAGCGAAGTGCCGACGCCGAAACCATCGACGGGAGCGCCACGAAGCGCTGCGATCTGCCACTCATCAAGGTCGGAGGTGACGGTGATCCGGGTTTCGGTGGCCCCCAGGTCATCCAGCAGATCCCGGGCTTGCCGAGCCATGACGGGCAGGTCGCCGGAGTCGAGACGAATCGCCCCCAAACGCCCCTTGGTCAGCTCAACGCCCTTGCGGATGGCCGCCTCCACGTCATAGGTGTCGACCAGCAGCGTTGTGCCAACTCCCAGCGCCCCCAACTGCGCGCGGAACGCAGCCTCCTCGGAGTCGTGCAGCAGCGTGAAGGAATGTGCAGCGGTGCCCATTGTCGGGATGCCGTAACTGCGCCCTGCCTCCAAGTTCGAGGTGGCCGCGAAGCCCGCGATGTACGCAGCCCGGGCGGCGCCAACGGCCGCCCACTCGTGGGTACGCCGCGACCCCATCTCCGCGCAGGGCCGGCCCTCCGCCATGGCGGTCATGCGGGAGGCGGCTGCCGCGATGGCCGAATCGTGGTTGAAGATCGACAGCAGCAGCGTCTCCAGGATGCAGGCCTCCGCGAAGCTACCCTCGACTGATAGCACAGGGGAACCCGGGAAATACACCTCGCCTTCCGGGTAGCCCCAGATGTCGCCGTTGAATCGGTAGTCGGCCAGCCAGGCGGCAAGATTATCCCGGATGATGCCCTGATCCAGCAGAAACTGCAGGGTGGCAGGGTCGAAGCGGAACTCGTCAATCGCAGCCAAGGCCCGACCCAGCCCGGCCGCGACGCCATAGCGCCGTCCTTCGGGGAGCCGACGCGTGAAGAGGTCGAACAGGGAACGTCGGTCGGCGGTGCCCGCATCCAGGGCGGCCTGCACCATCGTCAGCTCGTAGTGGTCGGTCAGCAAGGCTGTCGTCATGTCCCGAGTCTAGAGCCCCAGGTCAGCGGCCAGGCCGTGGGACATCGCATGGCCAGGCGACCGCTGGAGGAGGTTCGGGATCCCAGGCTGCGGCATGCTCCGGGTCTGCCCGATGAGGTATCGGTAATGGTTATCGACTAGGCTCACCTTGTGCGTTGGGATCCCGGTGCGAATCCGGAGTTGCTCCGCAACGGTATGCCTCCCCAAGGCGAGCCCGACCTGCACCCGACATGTCCGGTTAGCTAACAAGCGAGGAGTTCATGGGCCGTTTCTTCTCATCGACCTTGCTCGGTCGCTTGCTGAGTTGGGTCGCCAACACACTGCTGGTGCTCTTTGGAGTCAGCGTCCTCGCATTCGTTTTGACCTACCTGACCCCCGGTGACCTCGCCGAGAACATGCTCACCGCTCAAGGCGTCCAGCCCACCGCCGAAATGATCGAGCTCATGCGGGACAGACTCGGGCTCAACGAACCAGTGCTGGACCAATACCTGAATTGGCTTGGCCGGCTGCTGCATGGCGACCTGGGTACATCGCTCAGCAACGGCACCCAAATCATGGCCGATTTCTTTCGGCGACTACCGTTGACGTTGGCGCTTACCACCGCCTCCCTGGCACTCGCCTGGCTGGTGGCCCTGCCCGTCGGAATCGCGGCGGCCGCGCGGCCCCACAGCCTGTTCGACCAGGTTGCCCGTTTCCTGAGCTACGTCAGTTCGGCGGTGCCGAGCTTTCTGTTCGCCCTGCTGGTCTTGCAGATCCTCGGCATGGGACTCCGGCTCTTCCCGATTTCTGCCTCACAGGACCTGCGAGGCATCATCATGCCCACCCTCACCCTCAGCCTGGCGATGGTCGGCTGGTACATCCGCCAGATCCGTGCCATCGCCCTGGAGGAGTTCGACAAACCCTACGCGGCCGGGTTGCGGACCCGGGGCATGGGGGAGGCGCGGGTGGGGCTGCACATCGTGCGGAACATCGCCGCTCCGATGTGCACGCTGGGCGCCACCAGCTTCGGCGCACTGCTTGCGGGCTCCGCCGTGGTCGAGGCCATCTTCTCCTGGCAGGGCATCGGCAACTATGCCCTCGGCGCCATCCAAGCCAAGGACTACCCCGTCATCCAGGCCTATGTGCTGTGGTGCGCCCTGGTGTTCCTCGTCGCCAACACGGTGGCGGACCTGCTGGCCTTTTTCCTCGACCCTCGGCTGAGTGAGCAGTCCCGCGTCGGTGTGACTCGGCGATCCGCTCGGGCTGATGGTGACGAGCCAACCGAACCGGTGACCATCCAGCATCCCGATCTGGCAACGCTTAGTTCGTCGTCGATGTTGCCCAAACCGCGAAAGCAGGTGTTGGCTCGGCTCTCCCCGCGGCTCGCCTGGCGGATCCTCGTGGGAGCGGTTGGAGCCATCGCCGTCATCGCACTGGTCGCTCATCTCATCACGCCCTATGACCCCAATGCCACCGAAATCACGGCGGCCCTCCAACCTCCAGGGGCCGTGCACTGGCTCGGCACCGATAACCTCGGCCGCGATGTCTTCTCCCGCGTGCTCGCGGGCATCCGTCCCACGCTGTCGGTGGCGCTGACGGTGGTGTGCTGCGCTCTGGTGCTTGGCACCATCATCGGGGTGGTCTCGGCCCTCGCTGGCGGGGTCGTGGACGCCGTTATTCAGCGAATCACAGCCGTCTTCCAATCCTTCCCGGAGTTCATTCTGGCGTTGGCCTTCGCCGCCATGTTCGGCCCGGGTTTCGTCAGCGCCGTGGCGGCTCTGACCCTGGCGTCGTGGACGGGCATTGCCCGCTATGCCCGCATCCTCACCCTTCAGGTCAAGCAAGCCCCCTATATCCAAATCGCGCGCATGAATGCCGTCCCCGGTATTCGAATCTTCGTTCGCCACATGGTGCCCAACATTGGCAGCCCCCTGCTGGTGATGGCCGCCTCCAGCCTCGGGAGCGTGATCCTGAATCTAGCCACTCTTTCCTTCGTCGGCCTTGGTCTGCCGCAGCCGACGTCCGAGTGGGGAACCATGATCAGCGAAGGCCGTTCCTATTTGCAGGTGGCGCCGTGGCTGGTGTTTGGGCCCGGGCTGGTCCTCCTGCTCGTGACGTTGATCGTCAATTTGTTTGCGGATGCTTCTCAGGAAGTGCTGTCCGCGAATGCTGATCCGATACAGAGAAGAAAGGTAACAACCACGTGAAACTCAGAACACTCCTGGCAGGTGCCGTTGCTTCGGCCATGCTCCTGTCTGGCTGCGGCGGCTCCGCCGATGCCCCCAAAGAAACCACCACCACGCTGACCTATGGCTCCATTGACCGTGGCGAGTCCCTGGACGCCGCCTCGGCTTACATCGGCTGGTACAACTCACGCGATGGCATCACCGAGACCCTGGTCGATGTCGATGACCAACTGAATCTGGTCCCCAAGCTGGCCACCGCGTGGGAAAACACCGACGATATGACCTGGAAGATCACCCTGCGTGATGCGGTGACCTTCCACAATGGCAACCCAATGGATGCGGCAGCGGTCAAGGCATCCCTGGAATACGCCATCGCGACTAACGTTCGAGCCCAGGCGCAGTTGCCCATCGAGTCGATGACTGCCGACGGCCAGACGCTCACTATCACCACAAAAACCCCGGTGGCCGCGCTCCCCAGCATCCTCAGCGACCCCATGACCGGGATTCAGGCCATTGGCGAGGGGATCGACCCGGTGACTGCCCCCCAGGGCACGGGCCCGTTCAAGGTCACCGAGTTCACGCCCACGCAGAAACTGGAGTTGGATGCCTACGAGGGCTATTGGGGTGGCAAACCCCAACTGACCCACGTCACCTGGCGTGCCTACAGCGACCTGCAAGCGATGGGGCTGGCCTTGCAGTCCGGTGAGATTCAGGTCGCGGTGCAGCCCGAGGCCTCCGGCCTCGCGGTTTTCTCCGACCCCTCTCGCTACACGACCTGGCAGGTCACCTCCACCCGCGCCGACACGGCCATCCTCAACACCACGAGTCCCATCACCAGCGATCCCCGAGCGCGCGAGGCCATCGACTACGCCTTCGACCGTGATGGCTACGTTTCGGTGATGAACGCCATGGGCAAAGACACCTACGCCCTATTCCCCGAAAGCGTGGTCTTCGGTGGGACCGAGGGCCTGAACCTCAAAGTCAATGCCAAGGACCTTGACAAAGCCAAAGCCCTGTTCCTTGAGATGGGCTATACCGAGACGGATGGGAAGCTCGTCAAAGACGACCAGCCGCTGACGCTGCGGCTGCTGACCTACCCGAAACGGCCGCAGCTGGGGCAAATGGCACAACTCTTCCAGGCCGACATGGCCACCATCGGCGTCGACGTGAAGATCAGCGAACTCCCGTCCACCTCCGATCAGATGAAGTCCGGGGAATACGAAATCGGCATGTACTCGTTCGCCATGGCCCCCACGGGTGATCCGCAGTATTTCTTCGAGACCATGCTGCGCACCGGCGGCGAGAGCAACTTTGCCCACTATTCGTCCGCGGAACTGGATGCCGCGCTGGACGACTTGGCGGCTACCTTCGACCCGGAACAGCGTCTTGAGAAGACGCGTATGCTGAAGCAAATCGCCCTGAGTGACCTGCCCGTCGTTCCGTACGGCCACGCGCAGTGGTGGGTCGTCTCGGATGCCAGCGTCAAGGGGCTCAACATCCTGCCGACCGAGTATCACCTGCTGACCCACGAGACCCATGTCGAATGAACAAAAGGTGCTAGAGGTGGCCGGTCTGCGGGCCGGCTACCTCGACCAGCCGGACGTCATCTCCGGCATCGATCTCAGCCTCGCGAGCGGGGAACTGGTCGGCATCGTCGGAGAATCCGGCGGTGGGAAGTCCACGCTCCTGTCCTGCCTGCTCGGGCTGCGCCAGGGCGGCTTGACGGTGCGTGACGGCGCCATCCGGTACCAGAGCACTGAGGTGACTCATCTCACACCGAAGGACTGGCGGCGGCTCCGCGGCCCTGAACTGACGATGGTCTTCCAGCGTCCGCTGGCGAGCTTTGACCCGCTCATCCGAGTGGGAAAGCAGTTCACCGAGTCGGTACGACTGCACAGCCCTCGGGTTTCACACCGGGGCTGCCAGGCCGCGGCTCGGGATCTGCTGCGCCGCTTGCGGTTCACCAACCCGGATGCCGTGCTGAGTGCTTTCCCCTTCGAGCTCTCGGGTGGGATGGCGCAGCGCGCGGCCATCGCCATGGCTTTGCTCAGCGAACCACGAGTGCTGCTGGCCGACGAGCCGACCAGTGCCCTTGACGTGCGTGCCCAGGCGGAAGTCCTGGACCTGCTGGCCGACACGGCTTCGCAGTTTGGGACCGCGGTGCTGTTCGTCAGCCATCAGATCTCCCTGGTGAAACGGCTGGTCTCCACGGTCCACATTCTGGCGGATGGCAGTTTCGTTGAGACGGGGCCGCCCGAGAAGGTTCTGGTAGAGCCGAAGCACCCGTATACCCGTGCGCTGGTCGCAGCCATACCCAAGCTGGAGATTCCCGATGCTGCTTGAGGTGAACGAGGTGCGCAAGGTCTTCCCGGGACGCCATGGGCTTGTCGAGGCCGTCCACGAGACGTCCTTGCACATTGCGGCGGGGGAGTGCTTCGGGCTGATCGGGGAATCCGGCAGTGGCAAGTCCACTCTCGCCGGCATGATCGCCGGGACCGTGGTGCCCACTGCCGGCACGGTCGCGCTGGAAGGTCGGCAGTTGCACGCCTCCCGAGGCCGATCCAGACGGGCTCATCAGCGACGCCTTCAGATGGTGTTCCAGGATCCCCGCACCTCCTTCAACCCTCGGATGCGGGTCGCGGACGCGCTGCGGGAACCCCTGATCTACAAACTTCGCCGCAGCGCGGAGGAACAATGGGCAGCGATCCACACCATACTGGAGCGCGTCAACCTGCCAGAGGAGATCCTGCGGCGCGGGCTGCACGCCATCAGCGTCGGGCAGGCGCAGCGAGTCGCGATCGCCCGGGCCCTGCTGGCGGAGCCGGCGCTCATCATCTGCGACGAGATCACCTCGGCGCTTGATGTCACCGTTCAGGCCAGCATCCTGGACCTACTTGTCCAGCTGCGGCGGGAACAGGAGCTGTCGATGCTGTTCATCAGCCACGACATCGCCGTCGTCTCCCAGCTGGCCGATCGCATCGCGGTCATGAAGAATGGACGCATCCTTGAGCAGGGCCCCACCCAAGAGGTGCTCGCCAACCCTGCCGACGACTACACCAAGCTCCTGATCGACCTGGCCTGACAACTGGCGATGATCAACGACATCAGGATGTTTCGCCGCCTGCCCCACCCGCTGGGGCTGCTGATCGCCACCCAGTTCGCGTTCAACGTCGGGTTCTACTTGGTGGTGCCGTTCCTCGCCGCCTACCTGGAAGACGACCTGGGGTTGGCGGTGGTGCTGATCGGGATCATCCTGGGGCTGCGCACCTTCTCGCAGCAGGGGCTGTTCTTCCTCGGCGGTGCCCTATCGGACTGGCTCGGAATCAAGCCGGTGCTGCTGGTGGGGATCGGCATCAGGGTGGTCGGGTTCGCGACCCTAGCGGCCACGCGGGAGCTGCTGTGGATCGTCGTGGGTGTGGTGCTCATCGGCCTCGCTGCCGCGCTGTTCTCGCCCGCGTCCGAGTCAGCCATCATGGGCTTGGCCAGGACGACGGCGGCAGCGGGTGGGCCGCCGCGGACGCAGGTTTTGAGTCTGCAACAGGTCTTTTCCCAGGCGGGGTCTGCTGTGGGGCCCGCTCTCGGGGGAATCGTGCTGTTCGTTCCCTTCCAGACCACCTGCCTCATCGCCGCTGGCTTGTTCGCCATCATCGGGGTGATCCACGCGATCTGGCTACCAGCCCGAATGCGCGTCGGGGCGCGAACGAACCTTGCTCAGTCCTTCCGGCTGGTATTCCGCAACCGACGCTTCTTGGCCTTCGCCGCCCTGAACCTGGTGCAGCTGATCGCCTACAACCAGATGTATTTGGCCCTGCCGGTGGAGATCCACCGTAGCCAGGATGACTCAGCGACCATCACGTGGTATTTCCTGCTCGCCTCGGCCTTGGTGATCACCACGCAGTCCAGCCTCACGCGTGCCATGGACCGGCTTTCCACCACGCGGGTGTTCCGGCTGGCCCACCTGTGCACGGCCGCCGCCTTCCTGGTGATCGCCGCCGTAGCCTGGGTTCCCTCGCCCGGCGGGGTGTTTGGGGCGCTGCCGAAAGTGCTGTTCGTGGTGCTGCTCCATGTCGGCTTCATGGCCGTGCAACCCCGCGCCCGCGACACCGTCGGCCATCTCTCCCGGGAGAGCCAACTGGGGGCGCACATGGGGGTCATGTCGTCGATTGGGGGACTGGCGGTGCTCGTGACGGGGGCGCCGATCGGGGCGTTGCTCGAATGGGCCCGCGTCCCGGGACCGTTGGCCGTGGCCCCGTGGGTGGCGCTGGCGGTCCTTGCGCTCATCGTGGTTGGGGCGAGCGGCCGCGTGCTGCGCTGGGTGGAGCAGGACCATTAACGCCCTGCGCAGTAGTCAGTAGGATGGCGATATGCGCCCCCAGCTTGACCCCAGAGTTACCCGCGCTGCCGAGGAACAAACCGAA
>JAUNKK010000158.1 GCA_030532825.1 Propionibacteriaceae bacterium | reverse complement strand
GGGCACTTCCTGAACTGGGAGCAGCGGGTGCGGCCCGTCGCTCTCGTCAACGAGGCAACGAAGCACCCCATGACCGACCTGCGGATTCTCGCGGCCTTGGCGGATGCGCTCGGCAAGGACCTGGGCATCCGCACCACGGGCGCCGCCTGGCTCGACTTCCAGGCCCTCGGCCCGTGGGAGGGAGCCCGCATCGCCGACCCGGCCGAGCCCGACGAGGGCGTCGAGCAGGGCGGCATGGTGGTGGCCTCTTGGCATGAAGCGCTGGACGCCTCCAGCGGTACCGACTATGAGGTGGCCCTGCGTAAAACCGCGCGGCCGGCGCTTGCCCGGGTCTCCTCCGCCACCGCGAACCTGCTGGGTCTGGGGCAGGTATGCCGCGTCGTGGCTGGCGAGGGCAGCCAGCTGCTGCCCGTCGTGATCACGGAGATGGTCGACGGGGTGGTGTGGGTTCCGGCAAACCCGGGTGAGGCAGGTCGGCTGGACGTGCCCCCGGGATCGCTGGTCAACGTGTACCCCGTCACGACCGATGAAGGAGATCAGGCATGAACGTGTTCTTCCAGGACCCCTGGTGGCTCATCCTCATCAAGGTGCTGGCCCTGTTCGTGATCCTCCTGCTCTGGACGATCTTCAACGTCTGGTACGAGCGTCGTCTCGTGGCCAAGATGCAGCACCGCCTCGGCCCCATCATGAACGGGCCGTTCGGTCTGGGGCAGGCCTTGGCCGACGGTGCGAAACTCATCGCCAAGGAGGACTTCCGGCCCACCCACACCGACAAGTGGGTGTTCAACCTGGCCCCGATCCTCACCGGCATGGCGGCCTTCACCACCTGGACGGTGATCCCGTTTGGCGGTCAGGTTGAGATATTCGGACACACCACCCGTCTGCAAGTCACGGACCTGCCCGTGGCAGTGCTGTTCGTGCTGGCGATCGCCTCCATCGGCATCTACGGCATCGTGCTGGCAGGCTGGGCGTCGAGCTCGACCTATGCCTTCCTGGGCGCCATGCGCAGCTCCGCGCAGATGATCTCCTATGAGATCGCGATGGGCCTGTCGATCGTCGGCGTCTTCCTGATGAGCGGCACCATGAGCACCCACGGAATTGTCGAGGCGCAGCGCGCCCACCTGATCTTCCGTATCCCCTCCACTGCCACGGAGGTGGACCTCGGGGTCATGGGCTGGTATGCGCTGCTGCTGGCTCCCTCCTGCATCATCTACATGATCGCGATGGTGGGCGAGACGAACCGCGCCCCCTTCGACCTGCCTGAATGTGAATCCGAGCTGGTGTCCGGATATCTCACCGAGTACTCCGGCTTTCGCTACGCCATGTTCTTCCTGGCGGAGTACATCAACATGGCCACGGTCTCGGCGGTTTGCACGACGCTATTCCTGGGCGGCTACCTGCCGTTCTGGCCGCTGAACCTCATCGAGCCGCTGAACAACCCGTGGCTGGGTCCAGTGTGGTTCGTCATCAAGGTTCAGTTGGTGTTCTCGCTGTTCGTGTGGCTGCGCGGCACCCTGCCCCGGTACCGCTACGACCAGTTCATGGACCTGGGCTGGAAGCGGCTCATCCCCATCTCGCTGCTGTGGATCGTGCTGGTGGGTTTCTTCCCCCGGTACACGCTGGGCATGGCGGTGGCGTTGCTGGCCATCCTCATTGCGTTCGCGCCGAAGAAGGCCGAACCCGAACGCGTGCCGGACGTGGTGCCTGGGGAACCGTTCGACGCCTTCGCGGGGGGCTATCCGGTGCCGCCCCGGCCCGGGCAGGTGCTACCTGAACTCGCTGGGATCGTGAAGGCGTCCGTCGCCGATGAACCGACCGAGGAGGAGAAGTAATGGGAATCTTCGACCCGTGGGCCGGATTCGGCATCACTTTCAACACCATCTTCCGCAAGACCTTCACCCAGGGCTATCCCCGCAAGGGCAAGGAGAAGGTCACGATGCCGCGCTTCCATGGCCGGCACCAGCT
Organism: Propionibacteriaceae bacterium; assembly: GCA_030532825.1. GTDB lineage: Bacteria > Actinomycetota > Actinomycetes > Propionibacteriales > Propionibacteriaceae > Arachnia. The sequence goes on along the minus strand of JAUNKK010000158.1, from coordinate 2,270 downwards.
GAACCGCTGGCCTGACGGTCTGGAGAAGTGCGTCGGCTGTGAGCTGTGCGCGTGGGCGTGTCCCGCGGATGCCATCTACGTCGAAGGAGCAGACAACACGGAGGAGGCGCGCTACTCGCCGGGGGAGCGGTACGGGCACGTCTACCAGATCAACTATTTGCGCTGCATTTTCTGCGGCATGTGCATTGAGGCCTGCCCCACCCGGGCGCTCACCATGACCAACGAGTTCAAGATCGCCGACAAGACACGCCAGCAGTTGATCTATGAGAAGCAGGATCTTTTGGCCCCGCTGGTCGCTGGCATGGAGCAGCCGCCCCATCCGCGACGGCTCGGTGACGACGAGAAGGACTACTTCCTGGGGCTGCCGCCCACTGGTCAGCCCGACAACCGCACGGCATCCAGTAAGGAGCGGTGACATGACTCTTCCCCCGATCACGGGCGAGTTGATTGCCTTCGTGGTGTGTGCGCCGCTGATGGTGCTGCTCGCCATTGGCATCATCGTGGCCCGTAAACCCGTGCACTCTGCCATCTGCATGGCGGGTGTGATGATCGGCCTCGCGATCCTCTATGCCGCGCAGGACGCCCCGTTCTTGTTCGTGGTGCAGATCATCGTGTACACGGGCGCCATCCTCATGTTGTTCTTGTTCGTGGTGATGCTGATCGGCGTCGATACGCGCGACTCGGTGGTCGAGACGCTGAAGGGTCAGCGGGTCTGGAGCATCCTCGCGGTGCTCGGGCTCGCAGCCCTGTTGGTCTTTGCCGTCGGTCAGGCGGTGTTCCTGGGCGGCCCCGTCGGGCTGGCACAGGCCAACCAGGTGGAGGGCGGCAATGTCCAGGGTGTCGCGGCGCTCCTGTTCACGCGCTATGTGGTGCTGCTGGAGGCGGCCTCGGCACTGCTGATCACCGCTGCTATTGGCGCCATGGTGCTGGCGCACGGTGAGCGGCTGAAAGAACCGAAGGGCCAGGCGCAGCACATGGCGGAGCGGGTTGAGCGCTACGCCGCGCAGGGCGTCCACCCCGGCCCGGATCCGAACTCCGGGGTCTACGCCCACACCAACGCCATCCACGCCCCGGCGCTGCTGCCGGACGGCACCGTCGCGGAGTCTTCGGTCAGCAAGACCCTGACCAGCCGCGGCGCCATCATCGCGGTCGATGACCTGCGGGCGCCCGCAACGAAAGCGGTGACGGAGATCAAGCAGGTCGCTGCTGACCTGGAAGGAGAGGCCAAGTGAGCACGGAGGCTTATCTGGTGCTGGCGGCGGTGCTGTTTGTCATTGGCGCCCTCGGGTTCCTACTGCGCCGTAACGCGATCATCGCTTTCATGAGCGTCGAGCTCATGCTGAATGCCGCCAACCTGGCGTTCGTGACGTTCGCCCGTCAGCATGGCGGGCTCGACGGCCAGGTTGCGTCGTTTTTCGTCATGGTGGTGGCAGCCGCTGAGGTCGTGATCGGCCTCGCCATCATCGTCGCCATCTATCGGGCGCGCCGTTCAGCTTCGGTTGACGACGCGAACCTGCTGAAGTTCTAAGGGGTCAGTGTGCTGTTCCTGGAAACTGTTGCCGCAGTCCCCGCCACGGGCCTGTTCAGCCTCGCCTGGCTGCTGATCGCGATCCCGCTGGCCGCCGCCGCGGTGCTGCTGTTGCTCGGCCGGTTTTCCGACGCCTGGGGGCATTGGCTGGCGACCGCTGCCGCGCTGGCTTCGTTCACGATTGGTGCGCTGCTGTTTGGGGTGATGCTGAGCGCCGACGAGGGGCAGCGGGCTGTCACGGTCCCGCTCTACGACTGGATCTCCAGCGGGTCGTGGAGCATCAGCGTTGGCCTGCTGGTCGATCAGCTGTCGATCCTGTTTGTGCTGCTCATCACGGGTGTCGGTTCGCTGATCCACATCTACTCAATCGGCTACATGGCTCACGACGAACGTCGGCGCCGCTTCTTCGCCTATCTGAATCTCTTTGTGGCAGCGATGCTGACGCTGGTGCTGGCGGACAGCTACCTGGTGTTGTTCCTGGGCTGGGAGGGTGTCGGTTTGGCTTCCTACCTGCTGATCTCTTTCTGGCAGCACAAGCCCTCGGCCGCTGCCGCGGGTCGCAAGGCGTTCGTCGTCAACCGTGTCGGCGACCTGGGCATGGCCATGGCGATCTTCACGATGCTCTCGCTGTTTGGCAGCACGGCCTTCTCGGTTGTGACCGCGGGTGCCGACCGGCTGAGCGGCACCGCTGCGACGCTGCTGGGCTGTCTGCTGCTGGTTGGGGCGTGCGGCAAGTCGGCGC
>JAUNKK010000027.1 GCA_030532825.1 Propionibacteriaceae bacterium | reverse complement strand
CTCTTGACCGTCGCGGGGGAGAGCCCGAGCCGTTCCGCCAACTCGGTGTTGCTGAGCCCCTCGGCGATGAGGCGAAGCAACTCAAGGTCCTTCTCGGGGAGATCGGTGATGATCCGCGAGGGTCGGTGCCCCTGCTCGTAGTTGGCTAGCACCCTGGTGATGAGGCTGGGGGAGAGCATCGATTCGCCCAGGTGGACCTGCTGGATGGCGTGCATGATCTCGCCGCGGGAGCTCGTCTTGAGAAGGAAGCCGGCGACACCCGCGCGCAATGCCTCGTGGAAAGTGGAGTCGTCCTCCAGCGAGGTCAGCGCGATGATGCGTGCACTCAGCCGCAGATCGACGATCTGGGACGTCGCCTGGATCCCGTTGAGGAGCGGCATGTTGATGTCCATCAGGATCACGTCCGGCTCCAACCGCTTCGCGGCCGAGACGGCGGCGAGCCCGTTACTCGCGGTGCCCACCACCGCGACTCCCGGCATCGCGTCCACGATGCGGTGGATGCGCGCCCGCATCTGCTCGTGGTCTTCCGCGACGAGGACGCGGATGTCAGTTTCGCTCATGCCATCAATCTACCGGCGCTCCCCAGGCCGCCGAAGACGATGTCCCCGGAAGTTGACGCCGACAGGAACTCTCCGCCGGCATGGTATTGACTTGCTATCACAGAACAGTCATTGAATGACTTGAGATCAAAGTGCACCTGACATCGAGTTCGGGATGATGTGATTCGCATCTCCTGAATTGTTGGGTTACCAGCGCAGTGGCCCCGAGATCGCACGGTCATTCCCCTCGCAAGTATTGGAGAGTCATGAAGTTCAGGATCGCCCTCGCCGCCGCTCTTTTGGTCTTGCTCCCTCAGCTGGCCGTGCCGGCCCACGCGGCCGAGCCGACTTCTACCTTATCCGCGGCTAGGACCGAGGTCCGGATCCAGGGGAATTGGTTGTGCGTCTTCCGCTGGCGCTGCTGAAGGTGAGTTGCAAGCCTGAAATTAGTTTGTGGATTTGAGGAAGTGGATTTCTGCGCCGCAGTTCGCAGCAGGTGTCTCTCAAGAGTGCGTTGAACTCACCGTTGCGGCTTTGCCCCAGCCTGTTCGTGAACCCCATCGTCCGTGCGGTCACTCGGAGTGAGTGACCAGTTGCGGTTAGAATAGCCCTATGCCTCGTCACGCTAGTGGCCCTGGTCGTTTTGGGCTAAGGGGCTGGTCTATCGAACCGGTCGTTGGTGCTTTGCTGGCACTCTTCACGTTCAGCGCCTTCTGGGAGCGCCTGACTTGGAGCCACGTGGGGCTGATCGCCATCATGCTGTGCGCGACGATCATTCTGCCGCGCAGACACGGAATTGCCTGGCTGATCGCCTTGGTGCATCTCGCTGGCTGGCTGGTCCTCCCGCTCCCCTGGACGCTTATGAATCTAGGGACGTCACTGTTTGTCTATAACTGGATGTATCGCCGACGTCGGGGGCGCTGGTGGCTGGCTGTCGCCGATCCCATCCTCCAGACGGTGACATGGACGATGCGGCATTCCTGGGATGACTGGGCTGCCAATTTCCTAGGCTTCGCAGGGGTCACGGCGTTCGCGGTCGTGGCAGGCCAGCTGGCCTGCCGGCGAAGGGAAGCGCAGGAACAGGCTATGCGCCAGGGCGAGAAGGCGCTGCGCTCCACCCGCCTCCTCATGGCTAGCGAACTCCACGACAGCGTGGCCCAGACACAGGCCCTGCTGGTCATGCACCTAGAGGAACTGGCCGACGACCCCCACCTAAGCGAAGACCTCACCCCCCAAGTGATCGAGGCACTGGAGCTTTCCCGCGCAGCCGCCCGCGAACTCCGGGAGGCCATGGCGGCTTTGCGCAACGTAGACCAGGACTTCCGCTTCCTCGGCCGCCCCGGCGGACACTCCTTGGCCCAGCAGTGGGACCAAGTGCAAGAGGCCCTCACGGACAGCGGGTTCAACCCCCAGACTCGATTCGATATCGGGGATCTTGTGCTCTCCCCCGAACTGGAGCACACGATTTCCCGGATTCTCGGCGAGCTCGTGGCCAACCTCGTCTGGCACGGCGCGCCAGGAGAATGCATCGTCGAGGTCCTGGAAGACCAGGGATCCATCGTCATCCGAACCCAAAACGAGATCGGTTCCGATTCCCCCGCCAAAGGCGGCGGTGACGGCCTCGTGGGTATGAGTCAGCGCGTCACCATGCTCGGCGGGACCTGTTCCTTCGGGCCGCACGGCTCCCTGTGGCGCGCCACGGTCACCATTCCTCTGCCCCGCGTCGACGCCGTCAAGGCCTGACCGAACCGGCCCGGTTGCGCTTTTCCCGTCCTGGCCGCTTCCATGTGGGCTGAGTCAACTTTGGGTGCAATCCCGTTGACCATGGTCCGGGATCTCCGTAGGGTCATTCTTGCGGAATAAATCAAGCCCAATTGAGCATCGCAGCATCATAACTTGACATCACATCTCCGTGGTATTCCAGCCATTCTGGGATTCATTGATATCGCGGGAAACGGCTTTCTGGGAAGGCCTGCCGTATTTGTTTACGACGGCCGAGGAATGCTGTTAAAGCGCTGAAAGGAGCGGCGCGGCAGATGCCAGCGCCGAGCCTGAGTCGCCGTCTCCTCCGCGTGGATCTCGGGGCCGTTATATCGGCTCGAATCTGGAACCGTCGAGATAGCCCTAGGAGTACAACCCGTGAGCAACCACATCTTGCCGATGTCCCCTGCCCAGCAGGGAATGTTCTTCGACTGTCAGCTGCGCCAGGCAGCCGACTACCACATCGTCGTCGACCTCGACGTTGAACCAGTCGATTATCGGCGTCTGGTGCAGGCGGTCGAAGCGATGATCGCTGAGCAGCCAGCGCTGCGCGCCGCCATCGTTGAGAGTGCGGCCGGCCCCTCGTATGCGATTGCTGACACGGTGCCGGCCCCGGTGACTCACCACGACTTCACCGCGGATGACACGGACTTGGAAGCGGTGATGATGAGGGCTCGTCATACCCCGTTCCAGTTGGATACAGCCCCGCTGTTCCGCGTGCTCGCCGTAGCAACTGGCGACGGAATGCGACTGGTGATCGTCTGCCACCACCTCATCGCCGATGGACAGTCGGCCAGCATCCTGGCTGAACGCATTCTCGGGCTAGCTCGCGGGACGGGTGAGATCTTCGAACCCCAGCTTGATCAGGGCATGATCGTCTACCAGGAGGATCAGGTTCTGGAACCGACGCCTCAGGTTCGCGCTCGGCGCGAAAGCTACTGGACGGAGAACATCGCTCGTCACGAGACGCCGCAACTCGGTCATTGGCTGGCTAGTGCCCCCCGCGAAGACATCGCACGCGAGTATCGCCTGAGCCTGCCTGCCACCCTGAATCAGAAGGTATGCTCGGCGGCTCGCGATGCTGAGGTTTCAGAGTTCACCGTCTACTTGGCGGCCTTCGGGGTCCTCCTCAGCCGCTACAGCGGCCAGGAGCAGATCTCTTTCGGCAGCCCGTTTACCGACCGGCCCCACCTGGAGATGGACAGCAGCATCGGGTGCTTCATCCGCACCCTGCCGGTCCGCATTGATGCCGCGGGGAGTCAAACCGTAGTGGAACTGCTGGCCGGAACTCGCACCGAGATCATGGACTTGTGGCGGAACCTCGACTACCCCGTCACTCAGATGCTCTCCCGACTGCCAAGCGTCAACCTGTTCGACATCACCTTTATCCACGATGCCTACCCACGCCTGCCCGAGGGCGTCCGGTCCATGGTTCGCCCTGATGAAGTCCACTTCCCAGGTGTGCTCACCGTCACGGTTGAGCAGCTGGGGGACAGCACCGACATCGTCGTCTGGTACAAGGAATCCGCGCTGCCTGCCGATAGCGTTGCCCTGTTCGCGCAGCGCCTGCTCCACCTGATTGGGCAGATCGCCGACGATATCCACGCGCCCGTGGCTTCGCTGTGTGCCACCGACGCTGTTGAGCAGGCCGAACTGCTCGAGTCAGCACGAGGGACTCACCACTTTGATTGGACACCGACCGATCTCGGCACGCTCTTCCTGGAGCGCACTACATCAGATCCCGCCGCCCCGACGTGGGTTGACGAGAATCGCAGTTACTCTAACGCCTGGGTGCACGACGCTGCTGTTCTCGTCCAGCACCGCCTCCTAAGAACCGTGGATGACCGCACCCCCGTGGCCATCCTCCTGCCACGCGGTGCCGCGCTGCTCGCGGCTGTGTTTGGGAGCGTCCTGGCCGGACGTGCCTATGTTCCGCTGTCTGAACACATGCCGGCAGGCCGGATTGCCGGCATGCTGGCCGACGCTGATGTGCGGACCGTCCTCACCTACTCCGCGGCTAGTCTCGAGTTGCCTGAGGGGGTCGTGCGGGTCAACGTTGATGATTGCCCGGAGATCGCCGTTCTCGCCGACGACACCCGCACGATCATCCAGGAGCGAGCGAGTTACGTCGACCGCACCCCCGAGGATCTGCTCTACATCGAGTACACCTCCGGATCGACCGGCCATCCCAAAGGGGTGGCGATCACCCACGCGAATGTCCAAAACACCGCCCTGGACCTTGAGCGACGCTTCCCGCTCGGAGCGGACGATGTCTTTCTTCTCAAAACCTCATTCACATTCGACATCTTCGGGACCGAGGTCTATGGCTGGCTCGTTGGGGCAGGCATGCTTGCGGTCCTGCCAGTGGGGCAGGAGGCTGACCCGTCGGCGGTCATCAGCGCAGTTCGGCGCTTCCAAGTCACCCACCTGAACACGTCGCCGACGCTGCTGCGTGTCCTGCTCGCCAGCGCTCGTAGCCGAGCCAACGACCTGCGGAGCCTCAGGTATCTGTTCGTTGGCGGTGAAGCCCTCACGGCCGACATCATCAACCAGTTCTTCGCGCTCAACTTGTCGTGCACCCTGGAGAATGTCTACGGCCCCACCGAAGCGACGATGTGGGCAACCCACACCCGGATCAGCGCTCAGGACGCCGTCGACAATGTCCCCATCGGCGTCCCGCTCAATGACTACCGTATCCACATCCTGGACCGTCAAGGTGAGCTCTGCGGCGTCGACCTGCCCGGTGAAGTGTGCATTGTCGGGGCCGGCGTCGGGGCCGGGTACCTGAACCAGGAGGACCTCAACGCGCGGCAGTTCGTGCCGAATCCTCTCTTCAACGAGTCATCCGACCCCGATGTGATGCGACGTATGTACCGCACGGGCGACCTCGGCTACCTGCGTTCTGATGGCCGCTTCGCGTTCCTGCGGCGTATGGACCGGCAGGTCAAGGTCGGCGGGCTGCGTGTGGAACTGGGCGAGATCGAGCGGGCGATGCTTGGTGTCCCGGGGATCGTTGAGGCGGCCGCTCTAGTGGATGAGTCCATGGGGGAGCCGCGGCTCGTGGGCTTCTATGCGGCAGATTCCGAGATCTCGCCGGAGCAGATCCGGGCTGCTCTGGGCACGGCCCTCATCACGCAGTTCATCCCGTCTGTCCTCATCCAGGTCGAAGCTTTGCCCACCTCCGCGGCCGGCAAGCTGAATCGCGCGGCGCTGCGGGAACTCATCGGACGCCCTGAAGCGCCGACCGCGCAGCTAGCCGTCGATGCTGTCGCTGATCGCATCGCAGCGTTGTGGCAGAAGGTCCTGGGACGTCCGATCACTGACCGCCAGCGCACGTTCTTCGAGTCGGGCGGTACATCGCTCAGCCTGATGCGGCTGCAAATTGAGATGCAGGACACCCTCGGAGTCGAACTGAGCATCACCGACCTGCTCAGCCACCCCACGATCGCCGCTCAGACCAGCCTCATCAAGCCCGCCGAACAAGCGGCGCCCGTCGCGGTGCGTAGCGACGGTTCTCAGGGCGCGGACATCGCGATTATCGGAGTCGGCATCCAGGTTCCCGGGGCGGCCGATGTGCATTCGTTCTGGGATCTGCTGGTCAGCCGCCGAGAGTCCATCACCTTTTATGACAACGATGAACTGCGTGCCCTGGGGGTCGAAGAGACGCTGCTTCGGGACCCCGCCTATGTCAGGGCCGCCGGCCGTATTGAGGGCGTCGACACGTTCGATGACCGCCTGTTTGGGCTATCGCCTGCTGAGGTGGATGTCACATCCCCGCAGCTTCGGCTGCTCTACGAGTGCTTCTGGCTCGCCTGCGAAGACGCAGGCTACGATCCGCAAGCTCTCCCCGGCCGCGTGGGCGTGTTCGCCGCCGGCAGTGACGACTTCACCTGGTACCAGCGCACCCTCATGAACGGTGGGTCTTTTGGTGACGCCTACCAGAACTTCACCCTGGCGACCAACCACTTCCTGAGCACCCGGCTGTCCTACCATTTTGACCTCACGGGGCCATCTCTGTCCGCGCTGACCGGATGCTCCTCGTCGCTGATGACCGTTCACCTTGCGGTCCAGGCGCTGCGCACCGGCGAATGTGATATGGCGGTGGCCGGGGGCGTGACCGTCGAACTGCCCAACAGCGGCGGCTACCAGTGGGTCGACGGCATGATGCTGTCCCGCGACGGCCACTGCCGCCCATTTGATGCAGCTGCGAGCGGGACCGTCTTCTCGAACGGGGCGGCGCTGCTCGTGCTCAAACCCCTCGCCATGGCCGTTCGCGACGAGGATCCCATCTACGCCGTGATCAAGGGTTCGGCCAGCGGCAATGACGGCCGTCGCAAGCAGTCCTACACCGCCCCCAGCGAAGACGGCCAGTACGAGACGATCAGCACCGCCTACCGAACAGCCAACATCCCCCCGGAAAGCGTCAGCTTTATTGAGGCGCACGGCACCGGCACCCCGCTCGGAGACCCGATTGAGGTTGCGTCGCTGACGCGGGCATTTGCCGAAGCCCCCCGGGAAAGCTGCCTGCTGGGATCCGTCAAAGGCAACATCGGGCACACCGATTCCGCGGCGGGGGCCGTCGGCCTCGCCAAGGTCGCCCTCAGCCTGAAGCACCGGCTCCTGCCTGGCACCGTCAACTTCGCCACCCCCAACCCACATGTCGACTTCCCGGCCACTCCCTTCGAGGTGAGCTCCGAGAACCGGACGCTGGAAGCCAAGCCTCTGCGGGCAGGCATCAACTCTTTCGGTGTCGGGGGCACCAACGTGCATATGATCCTTGAGGAGGCTCCAGCCCTCCCCAGCATGGGCGATGAAGAGACGGTGCTTCTCCAGTTCTCTGGAGCCACCGCTGACGCGGCCACCCGGACTGCTGAGCGTGTGATCCAGCACATCGTGGCAGATCCGACGATCCGCCTCGCGGACGTCGCTACAACCCTGCGTTCACGCACCGAGTTGCCCCACCGCGCCACCCTCGTGGTGCGGGGCGGCGAAGCGCGTGACGCGGCGGCCTGGCTTGAACGCCTCGTCGTACACCCGACTCACGCTCAGGCGGCGCCCCGCCGGGCTTTCATGTTCTCAGGCCAGGGCAATCAGTATCACCGGATGGGGTATGGCCTGCTCACGGGTACGGGCCCCGCGGCGAGCGTTTACCAGCGGTGGATGGAGCAGCTCATCGCACTGCTGCCCAGCGCTGATGCCGACGAATTCCGTGACGTCGTGTGGGGTGGGGTCGATGACGGCCGCATCCACCGCACCGAATGGTCCCAGTATGCGCTGTTCAGTACCCAAATTGCCGTGGCCAAGGTGCTCGAATCCTTCGGGATTGTCCCCGACGTCATGGTCGGGCACAGCATCGGCGAACTCACAGCGGCGACCCTGGCTGGTGTTTGGAGCTTGGAGGACGCGGCGATGCTGGTGCGTGAGCGCGGCCGCCTCATGCAGGCCCAGCCGCCGGGTGTCATGGTTGCCGCGCTGGCTTCGGCCTCAGAGGCCGCCGCAGCGGTGGCGGACCTCCCCGAGGCTTGGCTTGCCCTTGAGAATTCACCCCAGCGCTCGGTGATCGGTGTGGCCCCCCAGGTCCTCAACGAAGTGCTCACCCGCCTCGACGAGGCCGGGATCGTGGGCGTTCAGCTGCAGACCTCTCACGCCTTCCACACCCCGATGATGGCGGCCGCCGCCGATGCATTCGCGGCAACCGTCGCCCGGGTGACGACTCAGGAGCCCAGCATCCCCATCGTGTCCGATCGGACCGGCGAACTCGTTCGACCCGGTCAGATGACCGACCCGACGTACTGGGGGGACCACATCACCGGTACGGTCCGGTTCGCTGAGAGCATCGCCACCCTCCTCACCGATGGGCCCCTCGTCGCAATCGAGACAGGCCCGGGCAACAGCCTCGCCACGTTCGTGTCGCAGTGCGACGGTGGCGACGTGCCGGTCGTAGGTGTGCTCCGACATGCCGCTGCCGAGACCAGCGACGAAACCCACCTGTTGGCCGCCCTCGGGGCAGCCTGGGCCGCTGGCCTCCCGATTGACTGGACCAGTCAGTCAACGGGGCGGCGCGTCTCCCTACCCGGCTACAGTTTCGACCAGAGCCCGCATCCCGTCTCGGGTGGGGCGACCCTGGCTGTCACCACCGAGCCCAACGACCCCATCAGCCGGTCCATCCCCGCTGGCCGGGTAGACGCAATTCGGGAGGCCTACCGCCGCGTGCTGGGGCACTCCGAGGTGGCCCCGAGCGATGACTTCTTTGCTCTTGGAGGCGACTCACTCAAAGCGACGGGCCTCACCGCCCACCTGAAGACGATGCTGGGTGTCGACGTCACCGTCGCGGATGTGTTCGCTGCCTCCACCCCGGAGGCGCTGGCCGACCGGCTGCCGCAACGTGCGGTCACCGCCGCGATGTCCAAGGCCCCGCTCAGCGCCGACCATCCCCTCAGCGCAGCCCAGGAACGCATGTACCTGGCGTCGCGGTTCGCGCCCGACTCGCCCGCCTACAACATGGCATCGGTAACCCTGCTCGACGGGCACCTCGACCATGTCCGCGTACGATCCGCGCTGGAGCGGCTGGTTCGTCGCCACGAGCCGCTTCGTACCGTGTTCTCGTCCGACGGTGGGCAAGTCCGGCAGCGGGTCGTCGCACTCACCGACCTGCCCTTGACTTTCTCGCGCGGCACAGCCACCGCCGAGTCGGCCGCCACCCACCTAGAACGCTTCATCCGGCCCTTCGACCTTGATACCGGGCCCCTGTTCCGCATGGAAATTGTGGAAGACGCCGCCACCAGCCTCCTGCTGTTCGATGTCCACCACATCGTCGCCGACGCCACCTCCGCAGAGATCCTCGCCCGCGACTTCGGGCAGCTCTACGAGCACGACCTCGAACCCCCAGCCCTTCAATACGTCGACTACGTCCACCACCTCCGCACCGTCGATGTCTCGGCAGAACTGATCGAGGCCGAGGACGCCCTGCTGACCCGACTCGACACCCCGCCGTCACCGGATGTCCTCCCACTCGACCATCCCCGCGGGGAACACACCCCGGCCGCGGGGCGGATCGACTGGACCATCCGCCCGGAACTCGCGCAGCGCATTGCTGCCCTCGCGGAGCAGCACCAGGCCACTTTGTCGATGGTCCTGCTCGCCTCATGGGGAGCCGTGTTCTCCCGGTACAGCGGCACCGAGGATCTAGTCATCGGAACCCCGGGCAGTGCCCGCACCGCTGTCGAGACTCGTGAAATGGTCGGCATGTTCGTCAACATGCTGCCGGTGCGCCTGACGCCACGCGGGGATACCAGTTTCGCCGACTACCTCCGCGGCACCCGTGAGGTAGTCCTCGACAGCCTCGCTGCCCTCGACGTGCCCTTCGAACACGTCGTCGACCGGCTCGGCGTACAGCGCATCCCGGGACGCCATCCGCTGTGCGATGTCTCCTTCGACTTCCACAACATCGAGCACCACGACCTTCATATCGGCGGCCTAGCCGCCCGCCAGATCGAGACTGTGCCGCTTGCCGTCGGCATGGACCTAGTCATCACGGGTCGCGAGACCGCCAGCGGAATCCACCTTCAGTTCGACTACGCGGCGGACCTGTTCAACGCCGAAACGATTGAGGCGCTGGCCCGCCATTTCGACGCCTTCCTGCAGCACGCCTGCGCCGATCCAAGCGCCCCGACGGGCCAGATCAGCATCTACAGCGAGGCGGAGCACGATGAATGGCGTGCGCGACTGACCGGTGCCCCGTTCACCCCCCTCCATGACCTCATCGCTCGCCGGGCTGGGCAGCAGCCCGAAGCGGTCGCGGTCATCGACGGTGAGGGTGGCAACCTCACCTTCGCTCAGCTGAACTTGCTGGCCGACGCGGTAGCCGCGCGTCTCGTCACCGCCGGCCTCAAGGTCGGCGACCCCGTCGTGCTGGTCACCGAGCGCAGCGCCAACTTGCTCATCGCGCAGCTGGCGATCAGCAAGGCCGGCGGCGCCTACGTGCCCCTGGATCCCACCCAGCCCGCGGATCGACACGCCCGCATCCTCGAAGACATCAATCCCAGGTTCGCGATTGCCCCCGCCGGGTTCGCTGCCACGACATCCGTGGCAACCGTCCTCGACCTCAACTCGTGCGACCAGGGGGGCGCCGCATCCTTCGACGCCCCGACCGTTACCGCCGACGACCCCGTCTACGTGGTCTACACCTCCGGATCCACCGGACGCCCCAAGGGCATTGCCGTCAAGCACGGCGGACTGGCGAACCTCTTCCAGGACCACCAGCGTCGAAGCATCTTCGAACCCGGCGATGTCATCATCAGCTTGGCCGACCCGACCTTCGACATCTTCGCGTTCGAAAGCCTCATCCCGTTGGCCGCGGGCGCCACCATCCACCTGTGCCCGACTCGTGACCAGAAGGACGCCGGGGCCGTGGCCGGCCGCATCGCCGCGCACAACGTCAGCCACATCCAGGTTCCCGTCTCCAAGATGGCGGCCTTCTGCGGCAATCGTCGCTTCCGCGCGCAGCTCCCACAGCTCCGCGTCATCGTGTGCGGCGGAGAACACTTCTCCGAAAACCTGGTCGAGCTCCTGCACGAGTCCACGTCGGCGCGCGTGTTCAACATGTATGGGCCGACGGAGACCACCGTCACCACCACCGTCAAAGAGTTGGCCCCCGGCGACGCCGTCACGATCGGATCACCGATCTTTGGGTCCCACCTGCTCGTCGTCAGCGACGCGGGGATGGCGCTTCCCGCTGGTGTGCCTGGTGAACTGTGCGTCGCCGGGCAGGGCCTAGCGCGGGGCTACGTCAACCGTCCCGACGAGACCCGGCGCGCCTTCACGACCCTTCCCGAGCTGCCGGACGTACCTGTGTACCGCACCGGCGATGTCGGAGCGCTGCTGCCTAACGGCGAGATCGCACTCAAGGGTCGCACCGACCACCAGGTGAAAGTCAACGGAAACCGCATCGAACTCGGCGAAATCGAGCAGGTCGCGATGCGTGCCGACGGCGTCACCTACGCGGTCGCGCTCGTCGAAAACGACGACATCGTTTGCTACTTCACCGCTGAGGAAACCGCAGGCGACCCGGCAGCGTCGATCCGAAGCGCCATCGCCGCCGCCCTCCCCAAGTACATGACCCCACGATCCGTACAGCAGGTTCCCGAAATGCCTCGACTGCCCAACAACAAGATCGACCGCTCCGCCCTGGGCCAGCAGCCTGAGGCGCCACGTCCCCCGTCGCCAGAACCGGCCAGGGCGGCCAACACCCTGGACGTCATCACCGGGGTATGGGAGCAGGTACTTCAGCATCCTGTCGCCCCGAACGACAACTTCTTCGACATCGGCGGCAGCTCCTTCAAGCTGATGCTCGTCAGCAACCGCCTCAACGAGGCCCTCGACGCCGACATCCCCCTGGTTCAGCTCTTCGAGTACCCGACCCCACGCGCGCTGGCCACCAGCCTCGGCGCCGCCGATACGGTCGCCGAACCCGAGCCCGCCGAGGCGGATTTCTCCCTCCAAGACCTTGCCCACTTCGAGGAGTGGCAGGACGAGACGAGCACCTCGACGCGTATCGCCGTCGTTGGCGTCGCCGGCCACCTGCCGGGCGCCGGATCGGTGACGGAGCACTGGAACAACCGGGCCGCCGGCATCGTCAGCATCCGGCGTTTCACCCGGGACGAACTGCGCGCTTCTGGTGTGGCCGAACCCCTCCTCGACCACCCCGACTACGTGCCCGCCCGCGGCCACATCGCCGCCGATACCTTCGACACCGACCTGTTTGCCTACTCGCGTCGCGACGCAGAGGCGATGGACCCTCAGGCCCGCATCCTTCACGAAACCGCCTGGCACGCCCTTGAGGACGCCGGCTACGATCCGCGCCAGCAGCACGGGAATATCGCACTGTTCGCCGGCAGCGGAACCAACTTCGCGTGGGTCGCCGGGCTACTCAGCGAAAACACGGACCCGATGGCCGCGTTCGAGGCGCTGACCAGCAACGAGAAAGACTTCCTCGCTACCCGGGTCGCCTACAAACTCAACCTCACCGGGCCTGCCGTCACCGTTCAGACCGCCTGTTCAACGTCGCTCGTGGCCATCCACGAAGCCGTCGCGTGTCTGCGTCGCGGCGAAGCTGACATGGCGTTGGCCGGGGGCGTGGCACTCAATTTCCCAAGGGCGGAGGGGTACCTGTGGCAGGACGGCATGATCTTTAGCCGCGACGGGGTGTGCCGTCCATTCTCCGCCGACGCGGACGGGACAGTCGCCGGTCAGGGCTGCGGCCTGGTTCTGCTGAAACCCCTCGACGCAGCTCTGCGGGACGGTGACCATATTTACGCAGTCATCGCGGGAACGGCGATCAACAACGACGGCGACGCCAAAGTGGGCTACACCGCGCCCGGGGTCAAGGGCCAGGAACGGGTGATCCGCGCAGCGCTAGCCGATGCCGGGGTCGATGCGGATGAGATTGACTTCGTGGAAACCCACGGCACCGGCACGGCGATGGGTGATCCCATCGAGTACGCGGCCCTGTCCGAGGTCTACGGCCAGGACTCCCCGTGCGCGCTCGGCGCCGTTAAGGCGAACATTGGACACCTCGACGCCGCCGCCGGCATCGCCGGGTTCCTCGGAGCGGTCGGCGTGCTGCACCGCCAGCAGATCCCGCCGATGGCCAACTTCACGAAAATCAATCAGGCCATTCAGCCGACCGGAAACCTCTACGTTCCCGTCGGGGCGGCCGCTGACACCACAGTCCGGAAGGCTGCCGTCAGCTCCTTCGGGATCGGCGGCACCAACGCTCACATCATCCTTGAACAGGCTCCGATCCACGGCGAAGACCTCCCAGAGCTAGACGGCGCTGTCGTCCTCGGCGTGTCCGCCCTGACAGACGAGTCCCGCCTCACCATGCAGCGCGACGTTGAGCGTGCCCTGGCCGATGGCGTCTCCCTCCGCGACGCGGCCTACACCCTTGTGACGGGGCGCGCCCAGTTCGATCGCCGAGCCGCCGCCGTCACCCGCACTGGCCGGTACCTCGAATGGGTGGAGACCGGGGCTCCCGCCGTCGTTGCCGATGCCTCCGACGATGTCGCCCTCATCCTTCCCCCCGACCTGGAGGCCGGCGACACCTTAGCCGCCGAGATTCTCGCGGCCGTCGGGCGATGGCTGTCCCGCTTCGACGCGGCGGCTCGCAAAGCCCTAGAAGCTGCCCTGTCGGGCGCCGCTACCGACCGTTCAGCCGAACGGGTCGCCCAGTTCATCATTCGTGCCGCCATTCTGAGCGCCGTCGGAAATGACTGCCTGACCGCGCGGGCCGGGCAGGATCGCCTCGTGCGCATCGCACGGGCATACGCCGCTGGCACACTCGACGCCGGCGCGGCCCTCACGCAACTCCGGTCTCGAAACGTGACTATCGCGCCTCTGGAGGCTATCCCCGGGGCGCGGATCGTCAAGGATCCCCTGTCTAGTGACCTTCTGCGCACCTTGCTCGCCTCTGAATGGGTGCGTGGCGGGCAGATCGGCCGCGACCACTTCCACCGCGGCGGCCGCAGGATCCCCCTTCCCGGCTACGCCTTCGCCCAGCAACATCTGCTTTCCGACGTGCGCCTAGACCGGCTTTTCGACACCCCCAACCAGGTAACCGAGACGGCCGACGTCACCCCCGACGTGCTGCGCCAAGCCTGGGTCCAGGTCATCGGCACCGACCCCGCAGACAGCGATAGCTTCCTCGCCTCCGGCGGTGACTCCCTCGCCGCAGTGCGCCTGTGCTCGCTCATCAAGGAACGCGCCGGAGTCACGATCACCGTCCGCGACATCTTCGCTGCGCCGACGTTTGGCGCCCTCAAAGCCTGCTTCGACGCGGATGTCTGCCTTCCCGTCGCGGCCCAGCCGGCATCGGTTGCCACGGCCGGTGTGTTCCCCGCTTCGCCCGCGCAGCGCAACATCTACGCGGCGTGTTCCATGCAGGACGCCAGCACCGCCTATAACCTCGCTATCGGATATCAGGTGACCGGTCCTCTGGACGTAGCCCGGTTGCGTCTCGCCTGCGCCGCACTCGTCGCGCGGCACGACCAGCTGCGGGCTTCGTTCCATCTCGAAGGCTCCGAGGTCACCATGCACGTCACCGACGAGGTGGCGGACGTCGTCGCCCACGAGCACGTCACCCGCGACGAAGCCGCTAGGCGTATGGCGTCCGAACCGAAGCCATTCGATCTTGCCCAGGCCCCGCTGTTCCGCGTCGAGGTGTTGAGCGTCGACGAGAGCGAGCACTACCTCCGTCTAGACCTGCACCACATCGTCGGTGACCAGAGCTCGCTCGCGATCCTCGGCCAGGACCTCGCCGACGCGTGGGCCGGGCGGGACCTCGACGTCGTGCCAGCCACCTACGCGCAGTGCGCTGCTCAGCTACAGGAACGCGCCGCCAGCGGGGAACTCGACCAGGACGTGGCGTTCTTCACCAAACTGCTCGCCGACTCCCCGGGCCGCATCAACCTGCCATGCGACCACACTCCGCCCCAGGATGCGACCTTCGCCGGTGCCCGGCAGACGATCTACTGCTCCGCCTCCAAGGAGTCGATTGCCCAGCTTGCCGCCGCCGCCGATGCGACCCCCTACGCTGTCTTCCTCACGGCTGTGGCCCGCGTTCTCGGCCTGCACAGCGGCCAGCGAGAGTTCGTCGTCGGGACCGCGCTGTCCGGCCGCACCACGGTCGGGAGCCAGCAGGTCGTCGGCATGTTTGTAAACAGCCTGCCGATGCGTCTCAGTGCCGACGCCCACCGGGGCGTTCGGGAGGCCATCCGTGAGACCCGGAACCATATCGCCGAGGTTCTCTCCCACCAGGACGCCCCCCTGGACCGGGTGCTAGCAGCCAGCGGCATCACCGTGACCGGACAAGACCACCCCCTGTTTGACGTGCTCGTCAGTTTCGTCACGATGGGCACCAATGACCTCGACATCGAAGGCCTGACGCTCCGGGCGCTGCCGCCTGGCGTGCTACGCAGCCGTTTCCCCCTGTCTTTCAGCATCGCGGAGCACGGCGACCGGTACAGCGTGGAATTGGAATACCGCACCGAGCTGTTCGATGCGGCCACCATCGCCCGCCTGGCCGCTCACCTCGACCACCTGCTGGTCGGTATGACGGCCGACGCTGAGCGTGACCTTGCCCTCGTGCCTTGCGAATCCGACGCGGAGTTCAGCCGTCGGCGCGCTGCGCTCACCGGCAGGAATACGCCCATCGAGACTGGGCTTGATGCGCCGCTACGCGAATCCTTCATCCAGCACCGCGACCTCATCGCTCTGCGTTGGGAGGGCCAGGAATGGACCTACGGTCAGGTGGACGAGCTCACAAGCCGCCTTGCCGGAGGGCTGCAAGCCGCCGGAATCTGCTCCGGGGACATCGTGGCAACCATCCTCGACCGCGGGCCGTGGCAGGTCTGGTCTCGCCTCGCCCTCGCCCGGATGGGAGCTATCGAGCTTCCCCTTGACCCGGAAGCACCCGCACAGCGCATCGAACAGATGCTCAGCGACGCCGGAGCCATCGCTGCCCTGGCCGGCGATCCCAGCCGCCAGGACCTGCCGAGCGGACTACCCGCGTTTGATCCCGCCGAACTCACCGGCTACTTCCAGGCGCCACGTGACCTTGTGCCCACCAGCCCGCTCATCATGATCTACACCTCCGGCACCACCGGTCAGCCCAAGGGCGTGCTGGTGACGCACGGCGGCATCCTCAGTGCCTGCGTCGACACCGGCTACCTCGACGCCGGCCCCGGGGATCGGGTGCTGCACCTCACCAGGCACACCTTCGACCCGTCGATGCTGGACATCTACAGTTCCATGCTCACCGGCGCAACCCTCATCATGGGCAGCCACGCCCACAACATGGACATGTGCCTATTGGCTCAGTTCCTGAGGTCCGAGAGGGTCACGAAGGGTTTGCTGATTACGGCCGTGTTCCACCTCCTCATGGCCGAGGACCCGCAGGCGATCGTCGGCATGACGGCCTTGTACGTCGGCGGCGAGGCGATGCAGCCGTGGGCAGCGCAGCGCGCGTGGGAGGTGCTGGGCGCGGGCCGGCTGTTCAACATCTACGGTCCGACGGAGGTGTCGATCTGCAGCACGTTCTTCCGGGTCGATGAGTACCCCTCGTATGAGCGGATGCCAATCGGAGGCCCGACCCACAATCGGGAGCTATTCGTCGTCGACGCCCAGGGGACCGACCTGCCGTGCGGCGTGCCGGGGGAACTATGTATCGCCGGTCCCGCGCTGGCGCTCGGCTACCACCGGCGCGAAGAACTGACGGCGGAGCGGTTCCCGGAGAACCTCGGGGGGCTTGGCAAGCGGGTCTACCGGACCGGCGACAAGGTCGTGCTTGATGACCAGTACCGCATCATCTACCTCGATCGAGTGGACCGCCAGGTCAAGCACGCCGGTTACCGGATCGAACTCTCCGAAATTGAGAACGTCATGCAGCGTCATGCAGGCGTGACGGAGGCCGTCGTCCTCCACACCACGACGGAGGAAAACGACAGCCGCCTGCTCGGTTTCTACACTGGCGACGCGACTGCCGAGGAACTGCGAGGCCACCTTCTCCAGGCTCTGCCGACCTACATGGTGCCGCAGCACCTCACGTCTGTCGCCGAGTTCCCCTTGACCCGTCATGGCAAGGTGGACCGTGCTCAGCTCCTGACGCTTGGCGCTGATGCCCGCCCGGTTTTGCCCGAAACGGCAGACGACACGGTAGATGACCTCCTCGGCCTAGCCAGGTCGGTGTTCGCCCTGCCTGACCTCGCCCCCGACGCCAACTTCCTCACCCTCGGAATCCAGTCGATCCAGGCGATCGCCCTAGCCCGGCGGCTGCGTGAGTGCGGGTTCGATGCCCAGGTCAGTGACATCTACCGCTACCCGTCCGTGGCCGAGCTGAGGAGTATCCTCAGCGTCCCCCTCCAGGCCCCGCCGGTTGGCCGTGCCACGCCAGCAGCCGTGGACTGCGAGCGGATCGTCGCGGATATCGTCGCCGACGCCCGGGACCTGGCCGACGCCTTCGCCAGCGACGCCCCGAGCTACCGGTTTGAGGCCGGCATCCTTGCTCGCTTCCACACGGCCACCGGATCCGTCGGCGGATGCACCCACACCGTCCAGGGGGTCCAGGCCCCGGCGCTGCGCGAGGCGCTCGGCGACCTAGTCGCGGCGCACGAGATGCTGCGGGCCCGCGTCAGCGGCGACTGGTTTGATGTGATCCCCGAGGAGGCCGTCGCGGATCTGGCTGATCTGGTAAGGATCCACGACCTGAGCGCGCTCGCCGCTGAGCAGGCCACCGAGATCACGGACGCCATCGCCCGGGACCTGACCCGTGCCCCCTTCGAGGGCGGACTCCTATGGCGGGTCGCCATGGTCCTTGAGCCCACCGGGTCGATCCGGCTCACGTGGGCTTTCCACCACAGCATCTTCGACGGCTTCAGCGCCCGGCTGTTGAGCGAAGAACTCGTTCGGCGTTCGCGTGGCCTCGCAGTCCCCGCCGCCCAGCCTTACAGCGACTTCCTGAGGCAACTCGACGGGGATCACAACTGGGCGGAGGAGTTCGCGGGCTTCGACTACGATGCCTGGCTGACCTCCAACGAGGTGGTCACCGGGGCGCTCGCCCTTGACCCCTTGCCCAGCCGGGTTTCCTTGCCCCTCAATGGTGACGATCCGCTCGGTCAGGCCCTGCGTGAGGTCCATGCCCAGCTCTCCGGTGTGACGTGCGAGCCCCGGGTCTCGGTCGGGATCGTGTCGGATTGTCGGCACTGGCGGGGCAGGCACTACGGGGCCTGCGTCGGTGAGTTCCTTGACGTTGTCCCCGTGACCCTGACCGGCTTGGACGATCAGCCCCTCGTGTCGCAGCGCCTAGCGAGCGCCAGGGAGCGGGGCCTGCACTACCTGCACGCACTCGCCAACCTCGCCCCGACCGCTGACCAAGGCGTGGCTCGCCTCCGCGGCCTCTACCATGGCGGCGACACCCTTGGGCTCGTCCTCGTGAACTTCCAAGGCCATATCCCGCCTGCCGATGTTCCCTCCGGGGACCTCCCCGGACTGGCGCTCGCGGCAGCCCAGGTCAATATCTGGTATGACGACTCTCAGCTGCACCTGCAGTGGATCACCGCGCCGGCCCCCGTCCCGACGGAGGCGATCGCATGACCGGCGCACCCAGCATCGTCGTGACCGGTCTGGCTCTCCGGCTGCCGGGAGCCGTATCCCAGGAAGAGTTCTGGCAGCTTCTGATCGACGGGACGAACCGGACTGCCCCTGTCAGCGAACACCGCCGTAGCCTCGCATCAGCCCCGTGGTGGGACGACACCATTGGCGAGATCGAGGGGGTTGAGCATTTCGACGCCGAGTTCTTCGGGATCGACGCCGACGAGGCTCGTTTCATGGACCCGCAGCACCGGATCCTCATGGAGGTCGCCCACAACGCCGTTTGCGACGCGGGCCTCGTCGAGCCCCACCGCGCCAGTGGCCGCCGCTACGCCGTCTATATGGCCTTGGCCACCAACGCCTACTACCCGCTGCTGTGTCAGCATATGGCGAAACACGGACTGGGCGCCCTCCATCCGCGCACCATCATGAACAACATGAACAGCGGCGTTGCCGCCCGGGTGTCGCACCAGTACAACCTCACCGGACCCGTCATGACGGTCGACTCGGCCTGCTCGTCCTTCCTCACGGCACTTGCCGAGGCTGTCGAGATGATCTCGCACGCCCGATGCGACGGCGCGGTCGTCGGAGGCGCGAACATCCTGAGTTCTGCCTTCTCGAACATGCTGTGCAACGCGGGGGGCATCACCACCACGTCGGGCCGGACCCGCGTGTTCGATGCCGAAGCCGATGGCACCCTGCTTGGGGAAGGCGCAGTCGTGGTGGTCCTTGAGCGCGAGGACATCGCACGAACCAAGAACCGGCGCATCCTGGGACGGATCGTCGCCCATTCCATCAACAACGACGGCGCCTCGCTGAACATCATGGCCCCGAATCCGCGCGGCCAAGCCGAGGGGATCCGCGACTGCTACACCGTCGGCGTCGATCACACCCGCATCGGATACGTGGAGGCACACGGCACCGGCACGCGGATCGGTGATCCTATCGAGGTAAATGCGCTCGGCCAGATCTATCGCGCTGAGGATTTCGGGGAGCGAAAAGTCGGCATTGGGTCTGTAAAGTCCAACTTCGGTCATCTGCTGGCCGCCGCCGGCGGCGTCGGTCTAGCCAAGCTGCTGTTGAGCCTTCGGCACGGGCTCATGGCGCCGAGCCTGAACCTGCAGGCCCTCAACCCCCTGCTCCGACTCGACGAAACCCCCTTCGAGGTCGTTACGGAACCCCGTGCCTGGAACCGGATCGACGGCCAGCCACGCATGGGTGCCGTCACCTCGCTTGGTCTCGGGGGCACCAACGTCCACTTCGTGGTGGCCGAGGGTGATGCGGAGCGGCCTGGGGCTGGGCTGCCCAGCCCCCGCCTGTGCCTGTCTGCTGCTTCGCCGAGGGCGCTTGAAGACCTCGCCGACCAGGCCCAACGTCTCCTGGCCGAGGGCGTTGACCAGTACAACCTGGCCATGACGCTGAGCCGCTTCCGTCCCGCTCTCGACTGGCGGGGATCCCTGACCTGGAACCTGGACGATCCCTCTCAGACGCACCTCGTCACGGCCTGTCCCGGGCGGACGGTCCGCAAGCTGCTCGTGCGGCCGGCAAGTTCTTCGCCGGCCATGGAGGAGCTGCTGCGGCGCCTATTCGTCGGCGCCGTCGAGGTCAGCGATGCCGAGGCCCGCCGGTCGGAGCTAGCCGTCGTCCTAGGGAACGAAGCGCAGGACACAGATCTCGCGTTGCCTTCCAGCCTCACCGACCATGAGGTCGCCGCCGAGCTATTCCTCCAGGGCTGCCACATCGACTGGGAGGTCCTCTTCCCTGACGACAAGGGCACCCTTCTCATCTTTCCCCCTTATCCCTTTGCGCGAACAGCGCACTGGCTACCTGCACTGAACGGAGAATCACGCATGACCAAGGACGCAATCAAGAACATCCTGATTGGGAAGATCGCCTCGGAGCTGGCGGTTGCGCCTGAGGAAGTCGACGAGTACACGAGCTTCATGCGGTTGGGGATCTCGTCGGTCCAAGCCCTCAAGATCATCAACCACTTGCGCAAGACGCTGTCGATCAACGTCAACCCCGTTGCGCTCTTCGAGTTCAACACCGTGGAGGACATCAGCGCCCATCTAGCCGAGCAGTACGCCTGATCCCGGCGAAGGAGAACCGCTATGACCGCCACTCTTGAGACGACGCGCAACCTCGACTACCACCATCGGGTGAAGCGCATCCTGCCCGGAGGGGTTCACTACAACTTCAACATGCCCTGGGAAGAGGTGCCACTCCATTTCATCGGGGGCTCAGGCAGCCGACTGGTCGACATGGACGGCAACGAGTACCTGGACTTGTACGCAAGGTTTGGGGCGATGATCCTCGGGCACCGTCACCCGGAGTATCTGCAGGCGCTCAAAGAAGCCACCGAGCAGGTCCTGTGCGTGAGCCACACTGACACGGACGCGGATGCGCTGGAGATCATGCAGGCTAGCATCCCGTCGGCTGAGATGATCCGTTTCGGTCTCTCCGGCACCGAGATCCTCCAGACCGCCCTGCGCCTAGCCCGGGCCTTCACGGGACGCAACCGTTTCCTGCGGTTCGAGAACCACTACCACGGCAACGCCGACAACATCATGGGCGGCCGAGTCATCGATCCGCACCACCCGGTGCCGGTTGATTTCCGCGGCGACATCAAGGGCACCGCCGGTCGGGCGACCGACATCATGGCCGAGCAGTCCTACCTGCTGCCGTGGAACGACCCGGAGCGTCTCCAGTTGTTCTTCGACGAGCGCGGCGACGAGTTGGCTTGCGTCGTGACCGAGCCGGTGTGCGTCAACGGCGGCTCCATTGAGCCGGCTCCGGGATTCCTGGAGCTACTGCGTCGCCTGTGCACGGAGCACGGCGTGGTGCTGATCTTCGACGAGATGATCACCGGCATGCGGCTCGGCGTTGGTGGGGCTCAGGCCCGCTACGGCGTCACCCCGGACCTGGCGACGTTCGGTAAGGCTATCGCCGGCGGTGGCGTACCCGTGTCTGCCGTTGCCGGGCGACGCGACATCATGGCGCTGCTCGTGAACAAGCAGGTCATCCACGCCGGCACCTACAACGGCTACCCACTCGGCGCCGCGGCCGTGGCCGCCACCTTCTCGATCCTCTCCCGGGACGATGGGGCGGCGCTCACAGTGATGCACCAACGCACCGAGCAACTGCACGGTATCCTCGTCGAGGCCGCCGCCGCGGTGGGGCTGCCCTTCACCGTCCAGGGCCCGGCCGGGCTCGCGTCCTTCCACTGCGTGGCGCAGCCCCTGCTGCGCCCGTCGGAATACGACTTCGACGTCATGAGCAAGGACATCATTGTCGCCACCGCTCTCCAGCGTCATGGGGTGCTGGTCTCCAGCATCTCTCGCCTCTATCCCAACATCCAACTCGACGACAACGACCTCGACTACCTCGCCGACCGCGTCCCAGCCGCCTTGCGCGAGGCGAAGGCCACCATTGACGACATCTACTGATCCAGGAGCAGCACCATGTTCAAGCCAGCCGCGCGGCGCCCGTACTTCCGGTACGCGGCCACGTACCTCGCCCTCACGGTCGGGCTCGTGTGGGCCGTGTGCCTCGCCTACCTGATCAACTACGACGCTGCCGTGACGACCTTGGGTGAACTTACTCTGAGCAACCCTATCGTCGTCCTCGTCCTCCACTCGCCGGCGCTCGCCGCGATCGGAATCCTGTTGGCCTACGACGGGCCACGCGCCCTCCTCAACTTTCTGCGTACCCTGATCCCACGGCGTCGCGACTGGATATGGCTGCCGACGCTGGCAGCTATCATGCTCGCCTACGTTTTCGCGGTGCGGTTCGGCTGTCAACTCGTCGGTATCCCCGTGCCTGCGGACCCCATGACCCCCACCGCCATGTTCGTGGGTTTTGTCCAGCTGTTGTGGCGCGAGGTCGGTATGGTCGCCATCTGCGTCGGCTGGTTTGGGTTTTTCCTGCCGCTGATGCACAAGTGGACGCGCAGCCACATCTGGTCCGGTATCGCCACCGGTGGCGGGATCGCCCTGTTCGTCGCCCCCGGCAACGCCTTCTCCTCGTTCGACCTGGCCATCGCCTGGCCGCTGTATGCCACGCAACTCATCATCCTTAGCATCACGATGAGCCTGCTGCTGGCCCGCATGAAGGGCAACGTCCTGTTCTTCCTCGTCCCCTTCTGGGTTTCGGCCTCGGGGAGCTTGTGGCGCATGTACCATTTTGCCGCTCCAACCCAACTGGTTCAGATCACTCTGCTGTCGCTCCTAGCCGTCACGCTGTATTGCGTGGTGCGACGCAGCGGGCTACCAGAGTTGCACACCTTCCCCGAATATCTTGAAGCTGAATACACGTCCCGTATGGGCGCGGTCTTGCCAGGCAAGGGAAATCGCAGCCAGGAGGTCGGCACCCTTGTCCAGGCTGGGCAGAGAATCGTGGCTGGAGGTGCGCTGTGATCGACAAGACCTTCTGGAACCTTCGTCGTTCCGCGACCGGCCGGCAGCTCGTCATGTTCCCATTCCTGGGCGGGTTCGGCGCCTCGTACAATCGACTCGTCTCCGAATTAGAAGGGGACTGGGACATCTGGACGGCGAATCCCCCGGGACACGGTCCATCCCCACTGGCCCCCGTGACCGACATGGACGGCCTACTGAGGCACTATCTGGACGCGCTGATGCCGATCCTGCGCACGGATGCGGTGTTCTTCGGACACAGCATGGGCGGGGTCGTGGCCTATCATCTCCTCACCCGCATGGGCGGACGACCCGAGTTCATCTACCGCATGCCCACCGATCTCGTATTGTCGGCCTGCGCCGCTCCGGACCAGCTGCCTGTCGTTGGAAAAGCCGCACTCTCAGACGTCGACCTCCTCGGTCACCTGTCCTCGTTCGGCGCCATCCCGACGGAGCTAACTAACGATCAGTCGCTCATGGCCATTTTTGTTCCCGCGTTTCGCGCGGACTACCAAATCCTGGAGGACATGATGATGTCGCCGTCCACCGGCTTGACGGTGCGGGCGCGATTGATCCTGGGGGAACGGGATCCTCAAACCCCGACTGATACCCCAGCCGCTTGGCAGCGATATTTTGCCCACCCCATCACGACGTACGTGCTTGAGTGTGAGGAGCACATGTACGTCCTACGGTCCACCAAGGTCATCAACTCGATCCTGAACGCGCTCTGATCGCGTCCACTTCTGAAAGGCAGAACTGTGAGCCTCGATACTCCGGATTTCGTTGAAGAAACCGCCCCCCCGGAGGCGAACAGCCCCCGAACACCAGATGACCCGACGGTAGCGCGTAACTTCCGCAGCTTCATGATCATCTGGGTAGCTCAGCTGGTGGCGCGTGTTGGCAACGGCCTGACGGCGTTCGGCCTCGGCGTCTACGTGTACCAGCAGACGGGATTGTCGGCGTCGGTGGCGCTTGTCACGATGGCTGCTTTCCTCCCAGGGCTGCTCCTCGGACCACTCGGTGGGGTGCTCGCCGACCGGTTCGACCGGCGTCTCCTCATGATCCTCGGCGACACGCTCTCCGCGTTTGGCCTAGTTGCGATGCTCGTCGCGTTCCACACCGGACACGCTAGCGTCCCGGTGTTGTGCCTGTGCGCGGCCGTCAGCTCAGTCTTCGGTTCCGTCATGGATCCCGCCTACCGTGCCACCGTCACCGACCTGCTCACCCCCGAGCAGTACGCCCGCGCCGGTGGCCTCGTCCAGCTCGCCGCGGCTGCCCAGTACCTGGTCTCGCCCGCGATCGCTGGTCTGCTCATGGCGACCTACGGCATCACCACCGTGCTCACCGTCGATATCCTGACCATGGTCGTCACCACCGGCGCGATGGTGCTGGTGTGGCGTGCTGTGGGGACTCAGCCACGCGAGGTCCGCGAAGGTTTCTGGACCGAGTTCGTTCAGGGCCTCTCGTTCCTGAAGCGCAGCCGTGGCATCACCGCCCTCATGCTGCTCCTCACCCTGGTCACCTTCTGCATGGGGTTCCTACAGACACTGCTGACGCCGATGGTCCTAGACCTAGCCGACGAAGCCACCCTCGGTGTCGTTCGCTCCGTCGCCGCCGTCGGCATGGTCGTGGCGAGCCTGCTCATCGGCGTCTTCAACATGAAAGGGTCCTACATCGGCTGGATCGCGTGGTCGCTCGTCGGCGGTGCCGTCGTCGTGTTCTTCCTCGGCGCCATTCCCAACGTCCTAGCGATCGGTGCACTGGCCTTCGGGTTCTTCCTGATCCTGCCGCCGCTCAACACCGCCGTCGAGGTCCTCGTCCGTGCAGCCATCCCCAACGACACCCAGGGCAAAATCTGGGGTCTCATGGGCCTGATCTCTCAGCTCGGCTACATCGTCGCCTACGCGATCTCCGGTTACCTCGCCGACAGCGTCTTCAACCCGTTGCTGCGCCCCGGCGGTGCGCTGTCCGAATCGCTGGGCCGTTTCATCGGCGTCGGCGAGTCCCGCGGCATCGGATTCATCTTCATGCTCGTCGGCATCATGCTGCTCGGCATCGCTGCTGCCGTGCCCCGCGTGCGCAGCGTCCGGGGCCTCCAGGCCGCGTATGCCTCGACCAGGGACGGAGGGAACTGACATGTGGATCCTCGTCATCATCGGCATTGGCGTCCTCACCGGCGTCGGCCAGCTTGCGCTGGCGGGTTTCCCGGGGGACACCGCCACCATCATGCACACCCTGCTCCTGCACCAGTTCGTTGTGACCCACGGGATCGTCGCGGTGCTCGGATTCTTCATCAACGTCATCACACCGAAAGCGACGGCCGAGAAGCTGGGCTGGGCCACCAGCCCCTGGCAGATCAAGTACGGGTTTCAGCAGCTCGGGCTCGGCGTCATCGGCGTCCTCACCATCTGGTTCCAGGGCAATTTCTGGGCCGCCGCGCTCATCACCCTCTACGTCTACGGCGTCAGCGGACTGTGGACCCATACCCAGGAAGTTGTTCGGAAACGCCGCGAGACCGGACGAACTGATTGGGTGGAGATTGGAAACATCGTGTTCGACGTCATCTACCACGTGATCCTGACGTGGATGTCTCTGCTCATCCCGGAAGTTTGGGGTTTATCGTGAAGGAGCGTTTGTACCTGAGGTACTCACGAAACGACCTGGTGCGTAACTGGGGAGTCAACGCGGCGATGATGATCATCCTCGTCCTGAGCGCCTTCCTCATGGCGACCGGCTGCATGGTTATGGAGCGTCTCGTCGGCGGAGTGAACAAGCTTTTCGACGAGGCCAAGCCGCCGCACTTCCTGCAGATGCACACCGGCGACTACGACACGGCGGCGCTGGAGCGGTTCGCGTCGGCGCATTCCGAAGTTAATGCCTGGCTGATCGAAGATATGCTCGGCTACGACTCAGCCCGCCTGACGTGGAACCGCCCAGCCACCGGCGAGTCCGGCAGCCTGGCTGCCAGCCTCATCGACAACCTGTTCGTCACCCAGAACGAGTCCTTCGACTACCTGCTGGACGCGGAGAGCACCGTGGTCAACCCCGCCCAGGGGCAGATCTTTGTGCCGGTCGCCTACGAGGACAAGTTTGGCCTCCAGACCGGCGACATCCTTCACGTCCAGACGAACTCCGGCATCCAGCCGTTCACGATCGCGGGCTTCGTCCGTGACTCGCAGATGGCCTCATCGCTGTCGTCGGCAACCCGGTTCGTGATCTCGCCCGAGGACTTTGCGACCCTCAGCACTGCCGGCGGCGGCAGCGCCGAGATCATCGTGGAGTACCGCCTGACGGACGCGTCGCAGGCCGGAGCGTTGCAAACCGCCTACGAGTCTGACGAATCGCTGCCGCGCAACGGGCAGGCCGTCACCTTCGACATGATCCGCCTCATCAACGCCTTCAGCGACGGCCTCGTCGCCGTGGCCCTCGTGTTCGCCAGCCTGCTCCTCGTGCTCATCGCTCTCATCAACCTGCGGTTCGTCATCAAGGGGGCATTGGAAGACGAGGTGCGTGAGATCGGCGTCATGCGCGCTATCGGCCTACCGGCCAAAGCCATCACCGGGCTTTACCTGGGCAAGTACAGCCTGATGACGTTGTTCGCCTGCGTCGTCGGTGGGCTGTTGGGGATCGCCGCTACCAACGCCCTCACCCAAGGCATCGCGAAGAACTACGCAAGTGCTGAAACGGGCGTCGCCACGGTGCTGGTGCCCATCGTCGCCCTTGTGCTGATCTACCTGCTCGTCGTCGGCATCTGCCGCAGCATCCTGCGAGGCATCCGGCGCATCGAGGTGGTCGGGGCACTCGTGCAGGGCAGCACCTTGGATGAGAAACGCACCGCGAAGCGCGCCGCCCGGCAAGCCAAACGGGCCCGCCGCACTGATCTGAGCCGCGGGGCCGGTGGCCTCGTGCAGCGGTTGTCACTGGTCGACCTGCGGGCCGAGATGGGGCAGTGGATTCTCATCCCGGTGGTTTTCTTTCTCACCGCGCTGCTCCTGATCCTCCCGATGAACCTACTCAGCACCTTCTCCAGCCCGAAATTCGTCACCTACATGGGGGCGCCGCTCACTGACCTGCGCGCGGACATTCAGTTCGCCGAGGACGTCGAGGCCACCCGCACCGAACTAGTCGCCGCGATGGAGGCCGACCAGCGCCTCGACGACATCCGGGTCTACGGCAACGTCTTGTACGAAACCCCGGGTGAGGAAGGCTGGGAAACCCTGCGGGTTGAGGTCGGGGACTATTCCGGCGGCACCGTGGAGTTCCTCTCGGGTCGGCAACCCGGCGTGGGCGAGATCGCGCTGTCGACGATGAACGCCGACAAGTACAAGGTCCAGGTCGGCGACCCGCTGCCCATCCGATCCGCCGGGCAGGAAACCACGGTCACCGTCTCGGGCATCTACCAGGACGTCACCAGTGGCGGCCGCACCGCGAAGATGCAGGGGCAGGTCCCTGCGGACGCGGTCAGCTACATCGTCTACGCCGACGTGGTGGATGGCACCGATCCGGCCACCGTCAGCCAGGACTACGGCGAGCGCTTCACCAAGGCGAGCATCGTGCCGATGCAGGAATACGTGAAGCAGACTCTCTCCTATGTGACGGATGCGTTCCGCAGCGCGGCCACCCTGTCGTTCGTTTTCGGCCTCATGGTCGCCGCCCTCATCACCGGTTTGTTCCTCAAGCTCCGGCTGACCAGGGAACGGCGTCGCATGGGGGTGCTGGCGGCCATCGGCTTCTCGCGCGGTGAACTCATCGGCCAAGTCCGGTTCAAGACGCTGCTGACAGTAACGGTGGGCACCGTGCTCGGTGTCCTCTTCGCCGCGACCCTCGGCGAGGCGTTCATCAGTGGGTTGCTGTCGGTCACGGGCATCGGGCTCACCAAGCTCCGCTTCATCCCCGAACCGCTCCTCGTCTACGTCGGCTACCCGCTGGCCCTCATCGCCGTCGGCTACGCCGCCGCCGTCCTCCTGACCTTCGGCTTGCGCCGGGGCGAAACCAGCCATTGGCTCAACAAGTGATAGGAACCGAAATGCCCAAGACCATGCTCGAATGCTCCGGTCTCACCAAGACCTACCTGAGCACCGACCCCCCGACCAAGGTCCTCCATGGCATCGACCTGGAGGTCGCTGAGGGGGAGTTCCTCGTCATCATGGGGGCCTCCGGCTCAGGAAAGTCCACTTTGCTGTACAGCATCAGTGGCATGGACCGCCCGACGACCGGTTCCGTCCGCCTCGAAGGACGTGACCTGACGAGCTTGAGGGACACCGAGATGAGCCAGGTCCGGCTTACACGGATGGGGTTCGTCTTCCAGCAGGCCTATTTCCTGCCGAACCTCAACATCCGCGACAATGTGCTGCTGCCGGCACTGAAGGCGGCGCCGAAGCAGACGGAGGCCGTCGTCGCCCGCGTCGACGCGCTCCTAGACCGATTCGGGATCGGACACATTAAGCACCACGGCATCACCGAGGTCTCGGGAGGGCAGCTGCAGCGGGCCTCCATCTGCCGGGCCCTCGCGGGTGAACCCGCCATCGTGTTCGCCGACGAGCCGACCGGGGCGCTTAACAGTTCAATGACCGCCGAGGTCATGGACGCCCTGTCGGGGGTCCACGACGATGGCCGGACCATCGTCATGGTCACCCACGATCCCGCCTGCGCCGCCCGTGCCGACCGGGTGATCTACCTCAAGGACGGGCTTCTCGTCGATGCCCGCGCAATGGGGCAGTGGAGCCGAACAACCGCGACCAAGCGTGAGGATGAGCTCCTCGCCTGGCTGCGCGGGCTCGGTTTCT
Source organism: Propionibacteriaceae bacterium (assembly GCA_030532825.1). Classification (GTDB taxonomy): domain Bacteria; phylum Actinomycetota; class Actinomycetes; order Propionibacteriales; family Propionibacteriaceae; genus Arachnia. The sequence continues at coordinate 4,316 of JAUNKK010000027.1, read as the reverse complement.
GACGACCTGACAACCCCTTTCGAACACCCTCCCGGACACGTTGTCCGCGGATGGGCGGCCGAGCACACCCAAAACGGGCTCGCACGCCCCAAACCCACACTCGCACAACCCAAAGGAGCACCTGACATGACCGAGCACGATTTCCTCACCGCCCTCGCCGAGTTCACCACCCGCACCCCGGAGACCCTCGCGCTCAGCGACGACCTCGCCGCGGTTGGCGTCGACTCCATCGGAGTCTTCGAGTTCTCAATGAAGATTGAGGATGAACTCGGCCAGCCCATCCAGTTCAACGACAATGTCAAAACTGTCCAAGACCTCTACGCGTGCGTCGAGGACGCTTGGCAGCAACTCCCCGTCTGAGGAGCGCGCCATGCACAACGTCGTCATCACGGGAATGGGCGTAGTGAGCCCCATCGGGACCACCACCCACGAGTTCGAAACGAATTTATTTCAGGGTCGCCACGGAATCGTCCGTCTCACGGACGAGCAGCGCGCGGATCTCAACGTCGCCGTCCATGCCCCGGCACGGGGGTTCGCCGCCACGGACCACTTTTCGACACTCGACCTGAAGCGGCAGGACCCCTACGCGACTTTCGGCCTGGCGGCCGCTAAGGAAGCGGTCGCCCAGGCGAGGCTGCTGGGCCACGTCGATCCGTACCGCTTCGGCTGCTATCTCACTTCCGGGCTTGGGGGAGTCGCCACCATCTCCTCAGAGCACCACACCCTCAAACACTTGGGGGCCCGCCGGGTCTCGCCCATGCTCATCCCCAAGTGGACCCCCAGCCTGCTTGCGGGCGGGGCGGCCATCCATCTGGGTGCGCACGGGCCAACGATGTCCCATCTATCCGCGTGTGCCTCAAGCGCCATGAGCGTCGGGGAGGGCATGCGGGCCATCCGCCATGGCTATGCCGATGCCCTCGTCTGTGGCGGGGCGGAGAAAGCGGGATCTGCGCTGGTGCTTGCCGGGTTCCAGAATCTCCGGGCACTCACCCTGGCGGACGACCCCGACCGCGCGAGCCTCCCCTTCGACAAAAACCGGGCGGGCTTCGTGCTTGGCGAGGGAGCCGCCGCAGTGGTGCTGGAACGCGAAGACCACGCCATCGCCAGGGGCGCCAAGATCCTGGCCCGGGCGACGGGATACGGCAACACCACCGACGCCTTCCACATCACCGCTCCGGCTGATGACGGGGAGGCGGTGGACCGGGCGATCTGCGACGCCCTAGCGGAGGCTGGCCCCTGCGAAGGCGCCGTACACGTGAACGCCCACGGCACGGGAACCATCAAGAACGATCTCGTCGAGGGCCGCGCCATCGCGAGGGCGTTCGGGGATCTCGCCGTCGTCACCTCGACGAAATCCATGACCGGTCACCTGCTCGGCGCGGCCGGGGCGCTTGAGACCATCGCCGCCGTCCTCGCCCTGCAACGGGATGAGGTGCCGCCCACCGTCGGCACGGCCGATATCGACCCGGCGGTCGAAGTGGATGTCGTGGTCGGGGCTTCGCGTCGGACGCCGCTGTCGAGGGCGGTGTCCCTGTCACTGGGGTTCGGCGGGCATAACACCTGCCTCATCCTGGAGAAGCCGTGATGACGATCGATCTCGTCATCACGGACGCGGCGACGCTGGACATCCTGGTGATGCGCTCGTTGAGAGCTGCGTTACCCGCGGCCCGGCGGGAACGCAGTGATCGATACGAGCGGACGGTGGACCGCCACGCCAGCGTCCTCGTCTTCGCTCAGCTTCAGCGCCTGTGGCGTGAACGATGCGACGGCGTACTCCCGCCGATTGTGACCGGCCGGTTCGGCAAGCCGGACTTCGGCGACGAGGCCGGTCTGCACTTCAACTTCTCCCACGATGGCTCGCTGTGTGCCTGTGTGCTGTCGCCGGTGCCGGTGGGAGTCGACATCGCCGGCCGAGTGCCCTTCGAGGACGAGCTGTTTCGCTACATGGCCGCCCCCGGGGAGCTCAGGTTGGGGGAGCGGCTGCGGCGATGGGACGACATGAGCGCTCTGTGGACGCGGAAAGAGGCGACGGTCAAGCGTTCTGGGCTGGGTCTCAGCGCTCCGCTGCGGGAACTAGACACCACCGGCAGCCAGGACCTGGTCACTCTCGGGTGCGCATCCGCCGGATTCAACGTCAGTCTCAGCGCCGCAGGGCTTTCGGAGCCGGAACTTGGCGAACGTCTGAGGGTCCGGTTCCTCACACCACAGGCCTCGGACCGGTGGTCGGAGGGGCCGGGGCCGCCGCTGCGCCGCCTCAGTCCGTCGCTGACATGAGAGCCGGGGAGGACGTCGGGTGACCTCCTCCCCGCGCCGCGCGCATCCTCGGGGGTCAGGGATTGACCGTGTCAGGCTCCAGGGTGGCGGGGTCGGGACCGAGGCGGTTGCCGGCATTCAGGGCGTCGATGGCGGCCCGATCTTCGGATGTGAGTTGTACGTCAAGGGCCTGGAGGTTCGCGGCGATGCGCTCCGGAGTCTTCGACTTCGGGATCACGATGAACCCGCGGTCCAGATGCCAGCGGATGATGACCTGCGCAGGCGTGGCGCCGAGCCTTTCCGCAATACCCGTGACGACGGGATGCTCCAGATCGGAGGCCTGGCCGAGCGGCGACCAGCTTTCCACGGCGATGTTGAGATCCGAGCAGTGGTTGATGAGGTCGTCGGGCTGGAACGTTGGGTGCAACTCGATCTGGTTGACCGACGGGATGATGCCCGTCTCGTCGACGATGGTGTCGAGATGGTCGCCGAGGAAGTTGCACACCCCGATGGAACGTACCAGCCCCTCGGAACGGAAGTCGATGAACTGCTCCCACGTCTCCACGTACTTGTTGTGTGCGGGGCAGGGCCAATGGATTAAATACAGGTCGACGTAGTCCAGGCCAAGCTTCTCCAGGCTGCGTTCCAGGCCGGAGCGGGCCAGGTCACGGCCCTGAACCCGGTTCCACAGCTTCGTGGTGAGGAAGATGTCCTCCCGGGGCAGATCGGAGGCGGCGATGGCGCGGCCGACCCCCACCTCGTTGCGGTAGATAGCGGCGGTGTCGATGTGTCGGTACCCCGTCTCAAGGGCCTTGGCGACGCTGGCCGTAGCCTCGTCGTCGGTCATCTGCCACACGCCCAAACCCAGCTGGGGAATAGTGATGCCGTCGTTCAATGTGATGTCAGGAGCGCTGGTCATGGAGCCATTCAACACCTAACCTCCAATAGCTGAGGCATCGGCAGCCCCTAACCGCCGACCTTGACCCGACAGCGGGGTGGTGTCGCTGGTGGTGAACTGGTGAAAGAATAGCCCCCATGCAATCGCTGCCCGCTGTCTTAGCCACTCGCCTGGAAGCCGTCGCCGGAATTGATCCGGAGCTGCGTCCGGCTACTAAACCGCAGTTCGGCCACTTCCAATCAAACGTGGCGTTGCGCCTGGCGAAGGAGCAGGGCCGTCCCCCGCGCGAGGTGGCGGCCAGCCTCGTCGAGGCGCTCGACGTCTCCGACCTGTGCGAGCCCCTGGAGATCGCCGGTCCTGGGTTCATCAACTTCCGAATCCGCGCCGACGTGCTGGCGGCCGCTGCGACGGCGGTACTGGAGGATCCGTACCACGGGCTGAACCGCACGGCGCACCCGCAGCGCGTCGTCATCGATTACTCGGCGCCCAACGTGGCGAAGCAGATGCACGTCGGGCACCTGCGCACCACCATCATCGGCGACTGCTTCAACCGCATCCTCACCGCGCTTGGCCACGAGGTGATCCCGCAAAACCACATTGGCGACTGGGGTACCCAATTCGGGATGCTCGTCGAGCACATCCTGGAGTTCGGCACCGACGTCTCGGCCCTAGACCTCGCGGGCGCCGAGCAACTCTACAAGGACGCCAAGCGCCACTTCGACGACGACCCTGAGTTCGCGGCCCGCGCCCGGACCCGCGTCGTCAAGCTGCAAGGCGGCGACGCGGAGACGCTGGGCATCTGGCGGCAACTGATTGAGGTGTCGCTGGTCGGCTTCAACGCCGCCTACGAACGGCTGCAGGTGCTGCTCACCGACGCCGACCTGGCCGGTGAGTCGACCTATAACGAAGAGTTGCCGGACATCGCCGCCGACCTGGAGAACCGCGGCATCGCTGTCCTGGACGATGGGGCGCTGGTGGTGTGGGTTGACGGGTTCGACGCGCCGCTCATCATCCGCAAGTCCGACGGCGGCTACGGCTACGACACCACCGACATGGCCGCCATCCGTCATCGTGCCCAGGCGCTGAAAGCCGACCGGATCATCTACGTCACCGACGTGCGCCAGTCGCAGCATTTCCAGGCCCTGTTCGCGGCCGCCCGGAAGGC
>JAUNKK010000157.1 GCA_030532825.1 Propionibacteriaceae bacterium | reverse complement strand
CTGACCGCCCGGCACGACCTAGAGCGGCACCGCTTCGACTTTTCCTTCTCCGGGTTGAAGACGGCGGTGGCACGGTGGGTCGAGACCGCGCACCTGGAGGACCGGGAGGTGCCCGTCGCTGACGTGTGTGCCAGCTTCCAGGAGGCGGTAGCTGATGTGCTGGTCACCAAAACTCTCGATGCCGCGGCCCACACGGGGGTGGGGACGATCCTGCTGGGCGGGGGAGTGGCCGCCAACTCGCGGCTGCGCGGGCTGATGGCGGAGCACGCCTCTGCGCGGGGGCTGGAGGTTCGCCGGCCCCGTCCCGCGTTGTGCACCGACAACGGGGCGATGATCGCCGCTGTCGGACTGGCCGCTGTCCGGGCCGGTTTGGGTCCGTCGCCGCTGGACTTCTCGGCTGAGCCGGGTTTGCCCGTCACGCGCGTCGTCGTGTGACCCCGGCGCCTTGACCGGGACGTGGTCTCAGATGGATAACAATCCGTCTCAGAAATGGACCCGAGGGTTCTCATCGACCCTGGCTACGACTAGGGTCCGATGCCAACCGATCCCGTAGTGGGATCCCATGTCGGTGAGCGACAAGGAGAGAAAATGAAGTTCAGGGGAACCAAGGCGGCCCTGGCTGCACTGCTAGGCGGGGCTCTGCTGCTCGGCGCCTGCACGAGCGGCGAAGACCCGGGCACGACCACGACGAACGAAACCAGCACCCCCAGTCTCGGTGGGAGCGATCCTGCTGAGGTCTGCGTGCGGGATGCCGGGATCACCGAGACCGCCGACGGCCAGGTCATCTACAGCCCCGGTCCCGGTCAGTGGTCCGGATACAACAATCTGACCTCCGGCACCTATTCCACCTACAACTCGGTGGTGTCTGATCAGATGTTCGGGAACTTCTGGTACTTTGGTACCGACGGCACCATCTGCGAGGACAAGACCTTCGGCACCTTCGAGAAGGTCAACGACGACCCGCTTGAGGTGAAATACACCATCGCCGAGAATGCCAAGTGGTCGGATGGCACCCCCATCACCATCAACGACTACCTGATGGGTTGGGCTGTCCAGAACCCCGAGTTCCTGGTGCCGGGCCTGGCCAGCGGCGCGAACCCCGATGCCGTTGCGGTGTTCAACCACACGTCCAGCACCTTCGCGGAGAAGGTTCCGGACGGCCCCCAGGGCACGGTGAACTCGAAGGAGTTCACGCTCAAATACGAGACCGCCTACCCGGACTACAAGATCATCGTCGACCCGCCGCAACCGTCGCACGTGGTTGCCAAGCAGGCTGGGCTTGAGCCCGAGGCCTTCGCCCAGGCGATCCTCGACAAGGACGCCGCGACGGTGGCCAAGGCCGCGGACTTCTGGAACACCGGCTGGATTTTCGAGCCGGGCCAGCTGCCCGCCGAGGAGTTGATTCCGTCCTCTGGCCCCTACAAGGTGAAGCAGGGCGGGTGGCAGGACACCACGCTGACTCTGGAGGCCAACGACAAGTACTGGGGGCCCCCCGCCGCCACGAGGAACTTGGTGTTCTCCTATGTGGACGACGCCCAGATGGCTCAGTCCCTGCAAAACGGTGACCTGAACGTCATCGACCCGCAGCCCACCGTGGACACCCGCGCCCAGCTGGAGGCCCTCGGCTCCGGGGTCACCGTCGAGACCTATTCGAAGCTGACCTGGGAGCATCTGGACTTCAACTTCCGTGACTCCAACGTCTTCTCCGACGCCCAGGGCGGCAAGGCCCTGCGCGAGGCCTTCGCCTACTGCGTGCCGCGCGAGACCATCGTCAACAACCTCATCAAGCCGATCTACAACGACACCGTCGTGATGAACGCGCGCGAGGTTTTCCCCTTCCAGACCGGCGAGTACGAGGCTGTGACCTCCGCCTCCTACGATGGCCGCTACGACCAGGTCAACCTTGAGAAGGCCAAGGAACTGGTCGCCCAGTCCGGCATCCCCACACCCATTGATGTGCGCCTCGGCTACAAAGCCGGCAACCAGCGCCGCCAAGAGACCGTGGCCGCCATCGCCGCTTCCTGCAAGGACGCCGGGTTCAACATCATCGACAGCGCCTCCGCCGATTTCTTCTCCAAAGAGATCGTGAACGGGGACTACGAGGTGGCGCTCTTCGCGTGGGCCAGTTCCGGCCAGATCGCCTCCGGCCAGAACATCCAGTCCACCGGCAAGCCGCAGAACTACGGCCAGTATTCCAGCGCCGTCGTGGACGAGGCCTGGGGGAAGCTGAGCAGCACCCTGGATCGGAATGAGCAGGTCGAGCAGATCAAGATCATCGAGAAGCAGCTGTGGGATGACCTGTTCAACATCCCGCTCTACGCCCACCCCGGCCTGAGCGCCTGGGACAACACGGTCAGCAATGTCCGTACCACCGCTACTCAGTCCCAGGTGTCCTGGAACGCCTCGCAGTGGAAGGTCAACTGATCACACTGATCTCGTACTGAACTGAACCGACGCGAGGGGGCGGGTGACATCGTCACCCACCCCCTCGTCGCCTTGTCTTTGGCGGTCAGGCCGTCCCAAAGTTCGGGTGCGAGCTGCGGCCGGTCTGAGCTGTGTGGTCTATTATCTGGCGCTATGGGTCAGCCTTGAGTTGGCCTGACCTAGCCCCCGAAGAGGAAAACTCGTGATCAAGTACATCGCCAAACGCTTGGGGATCTCGCTCATGGTCCTTCTGCTCGGCTCGTTCCTGCTGTTTGTGCTGGTGGCCAACGCCGGCGATCCACGGGACGAGTTGCGCAGTTCGAACGACCCCAACCGGGAAACGAAGATCCGCCAGCTGACGGAACTGCTGGGCCTGGACAAGCCCGTCACGGAGCGGTACTTCGACTGGTTGGGGGGAGCGGTGAAGTGCCTGTGGGGCCAGTGTGACCTGGGCACTGCTACCACCGGGCAGCCGATCAATGGGCTGGTAGCCGCCGCCCTCGGCACGACGCTGCGCATGGTGATGCTGGCCACGTTCCTAGCCATCGTCCTCGGCATCACCCTCGGTATCGTCACGGCCATTCGGCAATACAGCGGATTCGACTACGCCGTCACCCTGGTGGCTTTCACCTGCTTCTCGTTGCCCGTGTTCTGGGTGGCGATCCTGCTGAAGCAATACGCCGCGATCGAGTTCAACAACTGGATACAGACGGCTAAGTTCTCGCCGGGGGCCATCGCCGTCATAGCCCTGGTACTGGCGTTGATCATTACGGCAGCCATCGGCGGGCCCTGGGAGCGGTGTTTGATCACCTTCGGTGGCCTCGCGGTGGGCTTCGCCGTGATCATGTTCTACTTCGATGCGGTGACGTGGTTCCGCCGGCCCGCGATCGGTATCCCCGTCTACATCCTGCTGGTGATCGGCATCGCCGCCCTGGTGATCGTCATGACCAGCGGATTTGAGAATCACAAAGTACGCAACGTCGTCGGCGCTACGGCGGGTGTTTCCATCATCGGCTACATCTGCACGCGTGGCCTCCTCATGACGAGCCCTTCGTATCCTTTGCTGTTGGGGCTGTTGGTGGTGGCCATCTTGCTGGGCGTCGCTACGGGGCAGCTGCTCGGGGGTTTCTCCAAGCGTCAGGCGACGTTCGCTTCCGTGGTCACGGCGGTGCTGGCGTCGCTGGCGGCCCTCATCGACCTGCTGCTCAGCAATTGGTCCGCCTACTTGAAGGTGGTGCCGCGCCCGATCCCGACGATCGGTGCCTCGACCCCGAACCTAGACACCACCTGGTGGGGCTACACGATCGACGGCCTGACCGCGGTGCTTCTGCCCACCATGGCCCTCACGCTGATCTCCATCGCATCCTATACGCGTTACACGCGCGCTTCCATGCTTGAGGTGATGAACCAGGACTACATCCGCACTGCGCGTTCCAAGGGCATTTCCGAGCGCAAGGTCATCACCCGTCACGCGCTGCGCAACTCGCTGATCCCTCTGGCCACCATCGTGGCCTTTGACTTTGCCGGTGTGCTGGGCGGTGCTGTGATCACGGAGACGGTGTTCGCCTGGAAGGGGATGGGCAGCCTGTTCCGCGAGGGCCTGTTGGCACTCGACCCGTCGCGAGTCATGGCCTTCTTCCTGGTGGCGGGTACCGCCGCGGTGGTCATGAACATGCTGGCTGACCTGGCCTACGCCTTCCTCGACCCGAGGATCTCCCGATGAGCCCCCACGAACCCGAGGAAAAAATGTCTGAAGACAAGACCACGGACCCGGCCTCCTTCGAAGTGGAGGAGACGCTTGAGGCGCTAGATAAGGCCGGCGAGCGTTCCTATTCGCAGGGCGCCCTGGTGCGGCGTCGCTTTTTCCG
>JAUNKK010000026.1:20046-33185 GCA_030532825.1 Propionibacteriaceae bacterium | reverse complement strand
CCTAGTGGACACGAAGTTCTCCGCCCAAGAATGGGTCAAACGAATCCCGTGACGCGGGCGAAACTCCCAATCACATGTCATCGCTGTGGCGGCGGATTGGTGCAGTGACCGGGTGGGTGCCGCTCTGGCGGGTGAGAACCCGACGGTGCTTCAGGCGATTGGGCTCCTCCTTCGCCGTGATTGGAAAGTGGCGAGCTAGCGGTTGCTGGGGGAAGATTCGGCGTTGGCCGACGAGAAGCTCGCGGGACCATTGCCGATAGGGGTGCTCCCGGCGTGCAATAGCTGCACTAAGACCGGTACCGCCTATCCAGATAGGTCCAGGGCCGGTCCTCATTTTTGGAGGCACAGCGTGGGTCAACAACTGAAAGGGTTCAGGAGACCTATGCTGAGCAGGTCTCGATCCTAGAAGAGCGCGGTATGGATGTGGGGGACCGCGACGACGCTGTCGCCACTCTCCGTAGGGTGAACTACTACCGGTTTAGCGGATACTGGTTTCCCTTCCGCAAGATCACTGCTGCTGGTCGCGGCGATGTCTTTTACCCGGGCACGCGGTTCCGCGACGTGGTAGCGCTTTACGACTTCGATGCGAGACTCAGGGCGGCTACTTTCTCGGCCCTCATGCCCATCGAACTGGCGGTTCGTGCGCTAGTCGGACACGAACTGGGGCGAGTCGATCCCTGCGCTCACCTTGAGCCAGCCAAGCTGGGCCCGACGGCGAGGCAAGGGGATCGCTATGTTCGGTGGGTGCAGCGGTATGAGGAGGAGCTCGACCTCTCTCGTGAGGACTTCGTTCAGCACCATCAGGAAAGATACGACGGACACCTGCCGGTCTGGGTGGCAGTGGAACTTCTTGACTGGGGGAGCCTCACCTATCTCTTCAGCTTTGCGCCGCGCCCCGCTCAGGATGCGGTCGCGGACGCCTGCGGTCTCACCTCTCCTCAGCTCGCCAGCTGGCTGAAGACGCTGAACCTCGTGCGCAACACCTGTGCCCATCACGGGAGGCTCTTTAACCGCGTCCACGCGATCTCGCCTAAACTGCCGAAGCTCGGGAGACACCCGGATCTGGATGCAGTGTCCACGGACTGGAGTCGGACTTTCGGTCAGCTGACTCTGATCCAGTTCCTCACTGATCGACTGGGACTCGGCCGCAGCAAGCTCCTTCCCACAGTGCTGAAGAGCTTTCCCAGAGTCCTGGCTGTGCCTCTTTCGCACATTGGGGTCTCAGTGCGCTGGCAAGAATCGAGCAGGCTCTGGTCCTGATCCGCATCCCCCACAGTGCCGACTTTCGAGGTCTTGTGAGTTGCCGGAGACCTGAGTTGGACCGCTTGGGCTTGATCGGGGGATCTTGGCTTGTTTAGGGCCTTGTCCGGGCGGTTTTGGTTGGGTGTGTGGGGCACTAATAACCTGGTTTGGGATCAGGGTGTGAGTCCGTTTCTGCGTAGGGTGAAGATCGCGTCGGGGGCGACCGGTGCTCGACGGGGTGTCGCTGACGGCTGAGCAGGGGAAGGTCACGGCGTGGGTCGGGCCGTTGATTGGGCGGATCTGACCTTCGATGTGATCGGTCTGGTGATGCTCGATCCGAGGATGCATGTCGCTCTCGACGAGGTGCTGGCGGAGAAGCTGTCGGATAAGGGCACGAAGTCGGCGAACAAACGGGTGGATCCGCTGCGTTCGCAGACCCAGCTGCCCCGGGAGCAGATCATCGAAAGCTTCCTGGCCCACTTCGAGCGGAAGTACAGCACCCGGCGTCGCGACTACACGCAAGCCGAACTGGCCGCCGCCCAGCACCTACTAGTCACATGTGATTACCACTTTCTAGGAGGCTCCATCGTCGGGTGACGGCCGGAGGCCTTGGCAATGTGGTGGCGTTCCTTTCGGACATCGAAGCCAACAAGCATCGGGGCATTCGAAATGTGTCTGGCCGCACGTCAATTTCTCACTAGTCTTGCGCTGGCTCCTGTGGTGCGGCTGCCATACCCTGTTCGTATGAGGTTCGACACGTCCCGAGCGGCGCAGTTGATTCGGGCTGCGCGGCTGGACGCTGGTCTGACCCAGGCGGAACTGGCGACGCGCGCAGGGGTGCAGCCGACGAGTTTGGAACAGATGGAGTCCGGGGACCGTGACGTTTCTGCGGATCTGCTCGAAGAGATCCTGCGCGCCGCCGACTACCGCCCGGCGCTCCCGCTCAGCGAAAACGCTGCCGCCATCCGCGACGCTGCAACCCGGCTGGGGTTCGCCCGCCCAAGGGTCTTCGGGTCGGCGGCCCGGGGCAGTGACCACTTCACCAGCGACATTGACCTGATGGTCACCGCTGGACCGGGGACGGACTTGTTTTCGCTCGCGCTGCTCGCGGACGAGGTGGAGCGCCTTACCGGTTTTCGAGCCGACATCGTCGATGACGTTCGCGCAGCCGAACTTATGCCCGAGGCTTTAGCCGAGGCGGTCCCGCTATGACCGAATCATTTGCCCCACCCCCTCGTGAGCACCATTCTCCGACCTATCGGAGCAGCAACTTCGATGCTGAACTTCGGTCGCTTGAGTTGAGGACCGAACGGGTGCGCGCGGCTGGCAGGGCGGCGTTCGCCGACGGTAACGACTCCTACGATGTTGCCACCGTGGTCATTCTTCGCTTGGCGGCTCTGCTCGAACGCCAGGACGTGGCGCAACTCGATGCTGTGTTGACCGCGGAGGAGGCAGCCGCGATCCGAACCACCCGCAACATCGCGGCTCATGCGGGATACAAATCCATGAATGATGATCTTTTCTGGCTGGCCGTCACGGAACGGATCCCGGACATCCTCAGGCGGCTCCGAGCACATGGACGCGAACGCCCCACGGATGATTGCTGGCCCTGAGGCGTTCAAGGCCAGCAGGCGACCGTGTGCGTGAGTGCCCAAACACCGAGTTGCGCAGTCAGGTTCGAGGGCGTCACGGCTTATACGGCAGGAGCGGCGGCGGCCACGGGGGCTCGGCGCTGCCGTTTGAGGAGTTTGGAGGTGTTTCTTCGGTCAGAATCGAGGGAGTTTGGTCGGTCAGGCTGGGGGGTGTTCGGGGGCTGAGGTTCGGCGGCGTTTCCTCGGCCATTCCGGCAGGAGTCTGGGGGACGAGACCCGCGAGGGTTTCGCCGTCGGTGAGATCGCGCAGCACAAGCCCCCGGTGATAACTGAGCCCGACCACGACCGCGGGCAGCAGCGCGATGTAGAGGGCGGCCCCGGCCGCGGCCCAGCCGGCCAGGTTGGCGCCGTCTCCGAGGAGCCACCACCAGGTCACCGCGAGGGGAAGTGCATCGACCGCAGCGGCCCCAGCCGTCGCAGCAATTCTCAGACGCGATGGGCGGCGACGCCAGCGCGCCAGGTCGGGTTCGGTGGCCTGCCGAGCCCGGCGTCGCTGCTCCGCCGCCAGCCCGGCGCAGGTCCCGGCCACGGCGGCGACGCACAACATCACGCTGAGCCAAATCACCGGGAAGGCCCATCCGAGGCCCGCCCCGCCAGCCATGATCCAGCCGATCCCGAGTCCCGCCAGCGCGGAGGCCCCGCAGCCCACGAAGCCGATCCCCGCCCAGATTCCCCAGACGCGCGCCTGGGCCGCGAGGCGGGCCCGCCCCGTCTCAGGGACGGCGTCGGGGTTTGCGGCGGTCGACATCGTGGCAGGCGCGTCGCGGGTGAGGGGGGTCATCCTTGATCGATCCGGTCGCGAACGAGCCGGGCCTGATGGTGGCTGAGGGCGAACGATGCGGGAGGCACCAGCGCCACATAGCTCATGGCGGTGGTGATGGCCCAGTCGGCCAGGTCGGTGGGATCGCCAAGCAGCCCCCCGCAGAACACCACGAACGGAAGAGCACAGACGGCCACGATGCCGAGCGCTATACCCACCTGTTGCATTGCGGGACGCTCGGAACGAGCGCGGGCCAACTCGGCCGACGATTTCCCCCGGGCTCGCTCCCGCAACTCGTGACTGGTCGCGAGCAGCGCGGCCACCAGCGCGCACACGTACAGTACGACGCTGAGCCACGCGATCAGGAGGGTCACGACGGGTCCGGGGCGCTGGGTGGCGGCCCAGCCGATGCCTAGCCCCGCCAGAGCGGACGCCACACACCCGCCGAGGGTCACCCCGGTGACGGTCCAGTTCCAATCCTGCATGGAGGCAGTCTTTCAGCCAATCGAGTCATCTTTTGGCCAAAGACACGCTTCTGGACGAATGCCTTTTAGCGAATGGAGACCCTGATGGGTCATCCGGTCGGGGCTATCGTGCCGGACATGCCCTGGCGAGACGCCGTCGCGCATCCATCACGGGAACAACCCTCCGGATCCCCGTTCCAAGGCCAGCAGAAACTCTTTGTTCTCCAGGCCCCCACCGTAGCCGACGAGCTGCCCATCCGCCCCGACCACGCGGTGACAAGGCACGATGATGCTGATCGGGTTCTGGTTATTCGCCATCCCGACGGCGCGACTGGCCTGGGGTCGGCCGATCGCGGCGGCGAGCCTCCCGTAGGTCCATGTCTCGCCGTAGGGAATCCGGGTGAGGGTCTCCCAGACGAGTTGCTGAAAATCAGTGCCCGCCAGCGCTATGGGCACGTCGAAACTGCGGCGCTTGCCCGCGAAGTATTCCGCTAGTTGCGCCGACGCGACGGGGTGGGCGTCGGCGACGCGCTCTCCCAGGTCGCCGCGCTCCCGGCCCGGGAAGTACAGGCCGACGAGGGTTTCGCCGTCGGCAACCAGGATCAACTCGCCAACGGGGCTGTCGATGGTGGAGTGGGTCCGCATGTTTCCATTTTGACCCACTAGACAACCGGTCCGTATCCCTGGGGCCTAACGCACCGCCTGGTCTAGGCCGTCGGCTAGCTTCTCAGCCAGGATCGACGGTTTGTAGTGCTCCTGTAGGTGACGGTAGCCGTTGCGCGCCCAGGTGCGGCGCTGCTCCAGCGGGGCCGACGCCATGGCGATCATCGCTTCCGTGAGGGCCTGTTGATTGTCGCCCTCAACAACGATGCCCGAGTCGGCCTCCCGGACCGGGTTATTGGGGGCGCTGGAGGCAAACACCACAGGCCGGTAGGCGTACATGTACTGGTACAGCTTGTTGAGGCTGATGCCGTACCGGTAGAGGGGGCTGTTCATGAGGGTGCCGGTCAGGCAGTCGGCCTCACGGGCGCGGGCCAGCACTTCCGGCTTGGGAATCCAGCCATCGAACGTGATGCGGGAGGCCGACGGCAGGGAAGCCGCCAGCGCCATCAGCTCGGGCCTTGAGTTGCCGTCCCCGACGAAACGCAGCCGCAGGTCCAGGTCCGGCCGCGCCGAACAGGCCCCGTCGAAGGCCTTGATCAGCCCGTCCAGCACGTCTGCGGCGTTGTGGCTGCCGGTGTACATGAAGGTGAAGGTGTCGCGTTCCGGCAGCGTCGGCTCCGGGTCCTCCACAGGCCCGTCGAAGCCGTTCGACACCCATAGGAAAGGCTTGTCGGCTAGGCCGTTCTCGCTCAGGTAGACATCAATGTGCGGTAGCGGCGACAGCACCAGGCTGGCCCTGCGGCACATCGTCATAGCCATCCGCCTAAACAGGCGCGCCAGCGGATGCCGGGGCGACATCGCCCCCACCTCGTAAAGCGTCTCAGGCCACACGTCGCGGATCTCGTAGATGAACGGCACCTTGTAGCGCCGGGCAAGCCGCATCCCTGCCCAGGCGGCGAACGGGTGGACGGTGCTGCCGATGATGACGTCCGGCTTCCGCAGCCCCTTCGTCATCCCGGGCAGCAGCAGCATGAACGCGAAGACCATCATCCCCAGCAGCCTCAGCGGCGTCGAACTGCCGTAGGCGTTGGTGCGGATCCACAGCGTCGGCACCCCGCGCTCGTGGGTGAGCAGCCGCAGCCGCCGCCCGGGCATGGCCTGCTTGCCCAGCGGGTAGGTGGTGCTGGCGACGACGAGCGACGCATCCCAGCCGGAAGCGGGCAGATGACGCGCTAGGTCGAGGTGCCGACCCGATCCGCCGTCCTTCGACGGGACATCGGAGTAGTGGTTGATGATCCAGACGTGGCGGCCGGTGGTGCTCATGATGCCGCCTCAGTTGCGTTCGCCAGCGATGGCACGGGCATAAACGTCCTCCATGATCTCCAGGCAGCGGGTCCACGAATAGTTCGCGACGGTGTGGGCTCGCCCGGCCTCGCCCATGCGGTGGGCCAGGCTGGGGTCGGCCAGGAGTTTACCGATCGCCTCCGCCGCCGCCTGGGGATCGTCCCGCCCGACGACGAAACCCGTCGTCCCAGCCACCACGACCTCGGCTGGGCCGGGGGCGTCGGAGACCACCGTCGGCAGGCCGCATGCCGCCGCTTCCAGGATGGCTACCCCAAAACTCTCGTTGCGACTCAGCGCCACGTACACATCGAAGCTACGCAGCAGATCCGGTACCTCGGTGTTTGGGATCTGGCCCGTGAACTCCACCCGGTCCGCGACGCCCAACTCCGCGGCCAGGCGCTCCAGGTTCGCCCGCTCCTGACCCTGCCCGGCGATGACGCAACGGGTCGTGTCCGGCAGCAGGGCAAAGGCCCGGATGAGGGTGTCGATGCCGTAGTCGTGCTGGAGACCCTTCACCGTGCCGACAACCCCCGACGGCCGCGACTCGGCGGGGGAGAAGTGGTCGACGTCGATTCCGAACGGGGTGATGTCGGGACGGCGTCCGCGCAGCAGCCAGGCCATGCCGTCGGCCATGGAGCGGCTCGTCGACGCCACTCGGGTTGGCCGACGCAGGTTTGCCTGCACCCAAAGGCGGTGCAGGAACGAGCGGCGGGGGGCCTCGTTGACGTCCGACCCCCAGACGTTCAGCACGGTTGGTATTCGAGGGCGGGCCAGCGCCAGCGTCGTGCCGTAGCCGGTGGCGTAGTGGGCGTTGGCGACGTCGGGCCGGATCGTGGCCAGCAACCGTCGCAGCGGCCCTGCGTTGCGGAAGTAGCCGAGGGTGCCGCGGTGGGGGAGGCGGTGCTGGGTGACGGTGTCGTTGATGCGGTGTTCGGCGGGCTCGTCTTGGGAGATGAGGTGTACGTCGTGGCCGCGGGAGGCGAGGCCATTCGCCCACTTCACCGTGTGGATGGATGCGGCGTTGCCGATCAGGGCGATGCGCATGACCCCTCCCCGCTGCGGGGCTGCCGTGGGCGCCGAATGGGCGGTGTGGGGCGTTGGCGCCCTGCCTCGAAATCGGCGATGGCCTTGCCGTAGACGTCCTCCATGACGTCGAGGCAGTATTCCCAGGAATAATGCTTGATGACGTGACGGCGCCCCGCCTGTCCCATGGCGTGGGCGGCTTGCGGGTCGGCGAGCAGCCGGTCCAAAGCCTCGGCGGCCGCGCTAGGGTTGTCGCGTGGAACGATGATGCCTGTCACGCCGTCGTCCACCACCTCGGCGGGGCCTGCGGCGTCGGAGACCACCGTCGGCACCCCACAGGCTGCTGCCTCAATGATCGCGACGCCGAAACTCTCCGAGTCGAGTCGGCTCAGCGCGGCATACACGTCCAAGCCGCGCAGCAGCCCCGGCACCTCGGAGTTTGCGACAGCGCCCAGAAACTCGACGCGGTCCGCGACGCCCAGGTCCGCCGCCAGCTGCTTCAGGGAGGCCTCCTGCGGTCCCGTTCCCGCTATCACCAGCCGGGCCTGGTGCCGCAGCTGCGCGAAGGCCTGGATGAGGGTGTCGATGCCGTATTTGGGGTCCAGCTTCTTGATCGTACCGATCACCCCCGTCGGGGCGGCCTCCGCCGCGGCCGGGGTGAACACCGCCGGGTCGATGCCGAACGGGGTGATGTCGATCTCGCGGCCCCGCACCAGAGGCACGATCTCCGCCGCCATGCAGTGGCTCGTCGAGGCCACTCGGGTTGGACGCTTGAGGTTTGAGATGATCAGCAGCTTGTGGATCGGCGAGCGGTGGGGGAAGTCGTAGACGTCCGAGCCCCACACGTTGAGTACGCTCGGCCGCGCTAACCGCGCCAGCCGAAGAGTCGTGCCGTAGCCGCTGGCATAGTGCGCGTTGACGACATCGGGCTGGATCATGGCGTCCAGGGCCCGTAGCGCCCGGGGATTGCGGAAGTAGCCGAGGGTGCCGCTGTGGGCGAGCCGGTGCTGGGTGACGGTGTCGTTGATGCGGTGTTCGGCGGGCTCGTCTTGGGAGATGAGGTGTACGTCGTGGCCGCGGGAGGCGAGGCCATTCGCCCACTTCACCGTGTGGATGGACGCGGCGTTGCCCAGCAGCGCGATCCTCATGCTTACTTCCTTTCGGAGACGGGGCTGGCCTCTCGCCTAGAGTTCCGGGCGAGCCGGAGCACCACGAACGCCCCGAACCACCAGACTACGGCGACGGGGAAGTTCTTTACCAGATGCGTATCCGTCGCGAACGCCACCAGGGACAGCACAACAGCCAGCCCCAACGTTTGCACCAACGGCGGCGTCCCTGGGCGCAAGCCCGCCCACACGGTTGGTGCGACGGCAACCAACAGCACCAGCAGCCCTACCAGCCCGAGTTCCACCAGCGCCCAGATCCACGTCGAGTGTGCGCTCGGCAGCGCCGGGCCCCAGGGCGTCGGTAGATCCCAGTCCGCTCGGAACGGCACGAGCCCCTGCTCGTAGGCCGCCCACGGCCACACCGTCCCCTGGCCGTTGCCGAAGATCATGGTCACCGCGTCCGTCGTCCAGGCGTTCAGCCCTGTCGCATAGTTTTGGGCCCGGTAGTGGTCGGTGAAGGAGAACAGCCGGTTCAGCTGCGGCAGCCACATCGTCACCGCGAGGATGCCGCCTATCGTCAGCGCCATCGCCGCGATGCGCAGCCCCGTGCGGTAGCGCGGCGGCCGCCAGCGAAACACCAGGGCCACCACCAGTAGGGCCGCCATGGCGACGCCCGTCCGGGACCCGGTCAGCACGATAGCCAGCAGCGTGGCGGCGGCTCCGGCCAGGTGCAGGCGGGGACGGTACCCGGAGATGGCCAAGCCCAGGAAGCCCGCGAGCCCAAACAGCAGGGCTAGGTGGAGGCTGGCCGCACCGGCAAAGGCCGACGTCAGCCGCTGCCCGAGCGTGCCCCGTAGCCCCATCCTGACCAGGGCCACGACGACGACCCCCAGCATCGACCAGCCCATCGCGGCGACCAGCTGCGGCAAGCTGGGCAGGCCGGTTCCGGAGGCGAAAACCCAGCCGAGGAGGCAGGCGGCCAGGGCGCTGAGCAGCGGGAAGACCACGTACTCGTGGGGAACGATGACGGTGCCCAGGTTGCCGAGTCGGTCATAGGCCAGTTGCTGATGCGTGAACGCCGACGCGCAGGCAACGACGATCAGGAGCGTGAAGGCCACCAAGGCGATACGGGCGCCCCGGGAAGTGCGACGCCACGCGCCGTCGAAAAGCACAATGGCCGTCCCTAGTGTCGCCGCCAGGCCGGATGCCAGCAGGAAGATCGTCCACGGACCGAATTGCCCGTTCGGCATCTGTCGCGAGTCGACGAGCCCCAGCAGGAGCAGCGTCGGCACCAGGCACCAAGAAACGAGGATTCCCGGTCGCGGGGACGTTTTCGTCGCGGCCAGCGGTTCGGACACTCACCCCCCTTGAGGCTCACAGGTCGGCAGGACGGGGTCACGCTATCACGGGGTTGTCGGCCACCGGGCGTGTTGACCGGTCCTACCTAGCCCCCCTCGGCGTGTCGTCCGATCGGAGGACACGTTGTGGGGGTCGGTGCCCCGGCCGAACGCATCGAATGCGGCCAGCACGATAGGATCAAGGCGATCGGCGTTTCCCTAAGGAGTTGAGCGTTGCGGAAGCGAGTGAGACTGGTTCGTGCCGGGCTGGCAGCGTGGGACGCCCTGACGTGGGCTGTGGCATCGTTCGCCCTGGTGGTGACTAGGTACAACTTCATCTTGACCGAACTGCAGATCCAGACAGTGCTGACCTATGCCCTACTGGCCATGGCGTTGCAGCTCGCCGTCGGGTACGCCACGAAGCTCTACCGCGGGCGCCATGGCATCGCATCGTTCGAGGAGGCGACGCTGCTGGCGGTGGTTGGCCTGTCGATCGGTGGCGGTTTGGCCATCGCATTCGCGATGTTCGCGCCCCCCGCCTATCCGCGGGTCGTGACGTTCACCGTCCCGTTCGTGGCCATCATCATGATGGCGGCGGGCCGGTTCTTGATGCGGGCTGCGTTGCGCCCGGCGCGTAATGACAAAGACATTGAGCCGGTCGTCGTCTACGGCGCCGGCAACGCGGGTCAGCAGCTCGGTCGGCTGCTGGAGTTCGACCCAGACGCGCCATACCGCATCGTCGGTTATATCGACGACGACCCGTCGCGCAAGAACCTCCACATCTCTGGTGCCAAGGTGTTGGGGTCGCGCGAGGACCTGGTGCGGGTTGCTCAGGAGCGGCGGGTCCGAACCGTCATCGTGGCTATCCCCACCGCCGACCGCCAGTTCATGCGCGATGTTTCTGAGTTGACCGAGGACGCGGGACTCAGCGTCCTGGTCATGCCCCCGACGCGGGAGATCGTCAGCGGCCAGGTGCAGCTGTCAAACCTCCACCGCCTCGACGTCACCGACCTGCTGGGCCGGGCGCAGATCAAGACGAACCTCAGCGAGATCGCCGACTACCTGTCTGGGAAGGTCGTGCTTGTCACGGGCGCTGGTGGGTCGATCGGTTCGGAGATCGCCCGGCAGGTCTACGGCATCGGCCCCAAGGAACTCGTCATGCTGGACCGGGACGAGTCGGGGCTCCACGGCACCCAGTTGTCGATCTACAACCAGGGGCTGCTGGACACCCCGAACATGGTGCTCTGCGACATCCGGGACTACGAGGCCCTCGACAAGGTGTTCGCCGACCATCGCCCGGATGTGGTGTTCCACGCCGCTGCGCTGAAGCACCTGCCGATGCTGGAGCAGTACCCGCTCGAAGGCTGGAAGACCAACACCCTCGGCACCCTCAACGTGCTGCGGGCCGCCGAGAAGTACGACGTGCAGCGGCTCGTGAACGTCTCCACCGACAAGGCCGCGGATGCGACGTCCGTGCTAGGCAAGACGAAGCGCCTGGCGGAGGAGTTGACGGCGTTCTACGCCCTGAAGACGGGGCGCACCTGGCTGTCGGTGCGGTTCGGCAACGTGCTCGGGTCACGGGGATCCATGCTGCACACCTTCACGTCGCAGATCGAGGCGGGCGGTCCGCTGACCGTCACCCACCCCGACATCACGCGCTACTTCATGACCATCCCGGAGGCCTGCGAACTGACCATCCAGGCCGGCGCCATCGGTGAGCCGGCGGATGTGCTGGTGCTGGACATGGGCGAGCCCGTTCGCATCCTCGACGTCGCGAAGGGCCTCATCAAGCGGTCCGGCAAGGACATCAAGATCATCTTCACGGGCCTGCGCCCCAATGAAAAGATGCACGAGGTGCTGTTCAGTGACGACGAGCAGCGCACCGCCACTAGCCACGAGCTGATCAGCCGCGTGAGCGTCCCGCCCCTGGATCCGGTGCTGCTGGGCACCGTCGACGGTGCCGACCCGGAGTCGATCGCGACCCTGACCCAGCAGTCACATGCGGAGGCCGCGCGTCGCAGGAACCTAGAGGAGGCCGCCCGCGGTCTCGACGGCGTCCACCTGGAGCGCCCAAGCGGCTGCTAGCCGGCCCCTGATCGCCCTCTCCGGCGCCTCGGGAACCGGGCGATTCTCGACCCACTTTGACCAAGTCGCTGCGTCCCGAATCGACCACATGTTAGAATCCTAACTAACTAGTTAGTTAGGAGGCGATGGTGATCCGGGTCGAATCGCTGACCAAACGGTTTCCGGGAGTGACGGCGGTGCGAGACCTCAGCTTCGAGGTGCCCGCGGGTCAGGTTACGGGGCTCATTGGGCCCAACGGCGCTGGGAAGTCCACCACGCTGCGCGCCATCCTGGGCCTCGAACGTCCCAGTGAGGGGCGTGCCTTGATTGATGAGCTCCCCTATGCGGAACTGCCCGCCCCGGCGCAGGTGGTAGGGGCGGTGTTGGACCCCCAGGCGGTGCAGCCGGGCCGCACCGCGCGCGACCATCTGGGGTGGGCGGCGGCCGCCATCGGGGCGCCCCGGGAGCGTGTCGACGACGTGCTGGAGGAGGTTGGTTTGACGGATGCGGCCAGGCGCCGCGCCGGGGCCCTGTCGTTAGGGATGCGGCAGCGGCTCGCCCTCGCCGTCGCCCTGCTCGGTCGTCCCGCGGTGCTGGTACTCGACGAGCCCCTGAACGGACTCGACCCGGAGGGTATCGTGTGGCTGCGGGGCCTCGTGCGGCGCCACGCTGCCAACGGCGGCACGGTCCTGGTGTCCAGCCATCTGCTCAGGGAATTGCAGGAAACCGCCGATCGGGTGGTGCTGATCGCTCAAGGGCGACTGGTGGCCGAACGTGCCATGACCGAGCTCACCGGGTCGGCTACGCGCGTGGTCGCTGACGCGTCCCTGTCCGAGGTCTTGACCCGCGCCGGGGCCAGCGTGGCGCGGGACGGCGCCGCCCTCATCGTCCGGGGCCTCAGCGCTCGGGAGATCGGTCGCATCGCCTGCGAGCAGCGACTGCCCCTGACCGAACTCACACCGCAGCGCGACGGCCTGGAGGCGGCCTTTCTGCGACTCGTCGAGGAGAAGCAGCCATGACCTCGCCGAACCGTTCCCAGGGGCCCAAACGCCCGGGCCTGTCGGTCGCCGTCGCCTCGGAGGCCGTGAAGCTGCTCACCTTGCCGCGGCTGCGCTTCCTGGCCCTGGTCGTCGTCGTCCTTGGCACCGCGACGGCTCTGCTGTTCTATCTCACCCTGCCGGTCACCCAGGGCCGAACGCTCGCCGAGTTGGCCCCCAGCGAGGTGCTCTCGGTTGGGCTGCTCGGGATTGATGCCGCGGCGCTGGTGCTGATCGTGTTTGCCGCTCTTGTCGTCGGCGACGAGTACACCACGGGCATGATGCAGACCACCCTCACCCTCACCCCCGCCCGGGATCGGGTCTTAGGGGCCAAGCTGGTGGTGGTGGGGCTGACCGCCCTGGCCGTCGGGGTAGTGACCGCGGGATGCTGCCTCGGGATCGGCCTCAGCTTTGGGGCCAGCGCGGGCTTTGCCCCCGCCGAGCTGTTGGCTGCCGGAGCCTGGCAGCGTGCCGCCGGAGGCGTAGCTATGCCGGTGTGTTACGCCG
>JAUNKK010000026.1:9043-19946 GCA_030532825.1 Propionibacteriaceae bacterium | reverse complement strand
GCCGGAGCCTGGCAGCGTGCCGCCGGAGGCGTAGCTATGCCGGTGTGTTACGCCGTGCTCAGCGCCTGCGGGGCGGCGGTTTTCCGCGGCACCGGTCCGGGGATCGTGACGGCCCTGGCCGTGCTGGGGCTTGGGGGCCTCGTCGCCCTGATCGGTGGCGGCGCGTCGGCGGCGATCACCCCGGTTCTGCCGGTCGCGGCCATCCACAGCCTCGCGGGGAACGCTGCGGGGCCGGAGGCCATCGGCGTTCTAGGCGGGATGCTATCCCTCGCGCTGTGGCTGGTGGCTGCGAGCTTGTTGGCCCGCTGGCGGCTGGTGCGTCATGATGCCTGACATGGTTTCCGTTCCCGTCGCAGGTGGCGGCCAGGCGGGCCGCGGGTCGGCCCGCCGCGATCAGCTCATCGATGTGACGATCTCGCTCATCGCTGAGCGGGGCTTGGCAGGCACAACGCTGTCGCGGATCGCCGCCGCCGCCGGCGTGACGAACGCGGCGGTGCTGTACTTCTTCAAGACGAAGGACGCGGTCATCCAAGCGGCCTGCGAATGGGCGGTGGCGCTGACGGTGACGGCCGTTCAGGACGCCGTCGAGCAGGCTCCAAGCCCCCGGGCCGCCATCGACGCCTATGTTCGTGCCCTCGTCAAGCACCTGTCGGCGCACCCCGAGCACGTCAGCGTGCTCGTGGAAATGGGTCGCAGCGGCGGGGCGGGGGAGGAACGCCGCTGGCTCCCGGTCGCTCAGCTGATCGAGGCCGCCCAGCGCGACGGCGACATCCGTCTCCTGGACGCCCGCACGGCAGCCATCAGCCTGCTAGGGGCCGTCGACGGCATGTTCGCCGAGGCACTGACGGACCCGAGCTACGACCTAGCCGCCGCCACGGACACCGTCCTGGAACTGTTCGACCGAGCCGTGCGCTAGGCGCCCGGCTGGGGTCGACCTCGGCGAAAGCTCCCGATCAGCCTGGAGGCACAGAAACGCTTCAGGCCTCGAGAGCCCTAGGCGCCTCGGGGCGTTCCTCGTCGGGGATATGCATCGCTAATTTCAGGGCATTGGCGATGGCCTCGGCTTGGGGCGCATCTGGCCCCTCAGCTGCGCGGGCGTCGAAGATGAAGCGCAGGTTATCGTCCTTCGTGATGACCTTGGGGTTGACGGCAAATTGTGGGCACGGCCCGACTTACGCGGTCTGTTTCATGGTTGATTGTTGAGGTAGTTGGTGTTCAGGGTCCAGCCCAGTACCCGGCGGGAACACCCGTCCATCACCACGCACAGGTACAGCCAGCCCTGCTGGGTGCCCAGGTAGGTGATCTCGGATACCCACACCCGGTTCAGCTGCCCCGGTGTCCCAGCGGCGTTCCACCAGATCCGGGATCCGATGTGTCGGGGTTCCGGGCATGGTGGTCACCGGCCGAAACGAGCGGGGACTGATGCCCTCCAATCCCTTGGCGGCGCAGCGACGCGGCCACGGTCTTCACATTCACCGGCCAGCCCTCCCGGTGGAGATCGGCGGCGATCCAGGGGCGCCCCGTACACCCGGTCCGAGGCGGTGTGGAGGGCGCGGACCCGCGCATCCAGCACCGCCCTACGGCGGGCCTGCGGACCGGGTCCAGCCAGCGTCTTCGCGCGCCACTGGTAGTAGCCCGAGCAAGACACCCCCAACAGTCGGGCCATCCGGGCGATCTCAAAAATTTCGCCTTCACCCGCATCCATCAGCTCGAACCGCTCTACCGCGGTCGCTTCGACGCGAAAATAGGCGGCTGCTAATCCCTGGAACTCGTTGTCCTTGCGCAGCTCGGCGACCTCCCTGCGCAGCCGGTTCAACTCGGCTGCGCTCCGCGGCATCCAACGCGCCCTGTGGCGCCGCCGTCTCCCGCTGGCGTTCCTCCCGCACCCACCGGCCCAGCAACTGCCCCCCCGTCCCCGAGCCACGTGCGCCACCAGCCGACCGGTATCCACCACCAACCGCGCCGCCTCCCGGCGATACTCCGCCGTGAACGAACGACGCTTCCTGATCCCTGTCATCAGGCACCCATCCCGCGGGAAAACCCCGCTAACCCAGGTGTCCACAAAGCCAGGGTAACCCCATTCCTGTCTTGCGGTTTGACCCGGGACTCAGTCTCTGCCATCCCCCAGCTTCGCGCAGGTTCCAGTGCGGAACACCGATGCGCGCGTGGGGCTCATCATCCCAGAGACTGAAGGTAAACCTACCCCATCGGGTACCGCTCGCGAGGTGCCGCGACTGCGCAACATTTTTCCATCCCCCTCACTCGAGGGATAGAGTATCATCCCGGAGTCGGAGGCAGTGAAACTTGCGGGTCCCCTGGGGGGCAGATACCCGTCTGCCTTATGGCTGAGTTACTCATTCCAATAAAATCGGCCGCAAGGAGGATTTGGCAAGACGCTTGATGCTTCTACTATAGTTTTCATGCGAAACACCTCGATTAGAAGCAAGATGCGGGCTTTTCCGCTGCCGGTTGTTGCGGCAACCTGTCTGGTGCTTTCTGCCTGCAGCGTGCAGGGAACTGGCTCTGCATCACCTCAGGCGTCTTCCGGAGCGACCGCTATTTCCGCGCCCCCTGCTCCCATTCCCGAAGGTCTAGAGAGCTTCTACCAGCAGGAAGTTTCCTGGACCGATTGCGGGGATAGTGGGAAATTCAAGTGTGCGATGGTCAAGGTGCCCTTGGACTACAATAATCCAACAGGAATGGCCATTGACCTGGCCCTGAAGAAACTCCCTGCGACTTCTGGGGAGCCCATCGGTTCTCTTTTCCTCAACCCCGGCGGGCCGGGCGGCAGTGGGGTGGACCAAATTACCTATGACTCCGATGGGTTCTCTTCGGATCTGAAAGCAAAGTTCGACATCGTCGGCTTCGACCCGCGGGGTATCGGTCTCTCAACTCCGCTATCCTGCCTCAGCCTCGAGGAAGCTGAAAAGATCACCAGCTCTCAGGGAGATGCCGATTCCACCCAGAGGAACGAAGACGACGATATAGAGGGTTTGAGCGCGCAGGATTTCTTGAACACAGGTGCCGAGCTGGCTAAAGCCTGCGCGATGAACTCGACGGTTCCAGAGTTGCTGGACCACATGGACACTGCGTCGGTCGCTCGCGACTTGGATGTGCTGCGCGGCTTGGCGGGCGACCCGAAGCCGTACTATCTAGGCACCTCTTACGGAACCTACCTGGGAGCTCGCTACGCGGAGATCTTCCCCGAAAACGTTGGGCGGATGGTCCTCGACAGTGCACAAGATCCGTCCATCCAGCTTGCCACGTTGCGCATTGACCAGGCTAAATCTCTCGAGCGGGCGCTGGGTGACTATATCAAGGCCTGCCAGGCCGGCTCTGACTGTGCGCTGACCGGGGATGTCGAGGCGGGCAAAGCCCAGCTCAGGGAGTTCGTTGAGAAAGCGAATGCCACCCCAATCCCGAGTTCTGATCCCAACACCTCCCTAGATGGGGACACTCTAATTTCGAATCTCGGGAAGCTCCTGTACGACGACCGCACCTGGCCAGATCTGGACAAAGCGCTGGCCAAAGTGATTCAGAACAACGATGCCACCGACTACCTGGCCCTGTCCACCCCTAATCCTCCCGAGGAGGATCCGGAGGCCGCAGCCGAGGCTCAGGTCCAAGAGGTGCAGAACGACTTCGGCGGTAAGGCCGTGGACTGTCTCGACTACCCGGTGCAAGGTGACCAGGCCGCCTGGGATGCCGAAGCTGCCAAGATCATCGAGATCGCGCCCACGATGGGGGAAGGCCTGGCATATGCTGATGCCTTCTGCAAGGGCTGGGGCCATCACACCGACCACCAGCCCACTGAAGTCAAGGCTTCGGGAGCGGCTCCGATCCTCGTCGTCGGTATTACTGGGGACCCAGCCACTCCTTACGAATGGTCTCAGGCGCTGGCTTCTCAGCTTGACTCCGGTCGGCTGATTACTGTTGAGGGCAACGGTCACGGCGCCTATATGCGCCTGGGGGACTGCGTCAACCAGAAGGTCGACGCCTACCTGCTGCGCGGCGAGGTCCCGGCCGAGGATCTCACCTGCCAGGCTGAACTCCAGCAGTAAGCGTATTGCTGGGCGTTGCTAGCCAGCGGCTAAGCATGTCAATGCCTGTCCGCGTGATCATACAGGGTCACGCGGACAGATCTTCTATCTTCACAGCATTATGTGATCAGCTTCACCACCATAGACTGCCGCTCTTCGGCCTATAATTCATCGGCGACAAGCACTGTAAATTACCCCTGACTCTCACCCGCTCAGCGCCATAATCGTAGGTGTTGTCAATGACCCGACAGGGCGGGAAATTTGCCTAGCTGTTGCTCCAGCCACTTTACCTCGGTGCCACGCTGATTGGAGTGGAGTAGATCGACCCTGGGCGGTGTTATAGGGTCATAGCAACAGTACTTGCCAGAGACTTGAGGAGAGAGCTGTTGCGTCGGGTGTTGACGGTGATGGATCGGGCGGCGATCTTGGTAGGGGTTGCGGGAGGGGTGATTTGTATCGGCAGATCGCTGGGCGGATCGGTCAGGGGCGTTGTCGGTGGTGTGGCGGCAGGGGTGTTCGTCATGGCGGCCGCGACGGGTACCGCCCGGTCACCGCTGGTGTGGTAGCGCCAGTGTGAATCGCCTGGGGTTTTGTGCCGGTTCTGTGCGGGTTGCAGTTCTTGGTTAAGAGCAGCGTAGTGGGTGTCCTCGTGCTCTGCTGGGGTGAGGTAGTCGAGGGTGGAGTGGACGCGTGGTTGGTTGTGCCAGTTGACCCAGCTGGCGGTGGTGAACTCGATATCGGTGATCGTCTTGTAGGGGCCGTCGTGGAAGACGGTGGTGCGGATACATTCGGCTTTGTAGAGACCGACGCGTTGTCGTAGGCGTCACCCACACTGCGGATCGAGCCGGTGATCCCTTCGAGGGCCAGGTGGCCGGTGAACCGGATGGCGGTGTATTGGTCGGGTTCAACCGGTTCGTTGCAACACTGGCTTCTTTCAGGGATCGTGGTTGTTCGTCGAAGACTTCGGCAGGGGTTCTCCATTTGAGGTTCTTGCGGGGCCGGTTGTTGAGGGTGTGGGCGACGGCCTCGAGATCCGCGGCGCTCCAACGGGACAGGTCGGTTCCCTTGGGGAAGTACTGGCGCAGCAGCCCGTTGGTGTTCTCGTTGCTGGGCCGCTGCCACGGACTGTGCGGGTCGGTGAAGTAGACCTTCGTGCCGGTCTCCAACGCGAATGTGGCGTGGGCAGAGAGTTCCTTGCCGCGGTCCCAAGTGATGGTCTTGCGCAACTGCTGCGGCAACGCGGTGATCGACGCGGCGAGAGCGGTGTTCATCGCGATCGCGCCATAGCCGGCCAACGCGGGACCGTTCTTGACCCGGGGTTGCTCGCCATAGCCCTCCAGCCGAGGGAGATGAACGAGGATCGTGGCACGGCTGTGTCGCTCGACGAGGGTGCCGATCGCGGAGCGTCCGGTGCCGATGATCAGGTCTCCTTCCCAATGCCCGGGAACAGCCCGATCCTCGGCCTCGGCTGGCCGTTCGCTGATCACGACATCGGCCGTCACGTGTCCTTGGGGCTTGTTGCGGGAACGCTCACGCGGCGATCGGAGGGCTCTTCCGGTGCGCAGGCAGGTCACCAGTTCCCGCTTCAAGGCGCCGCGGCCCTTGATGAACAGTGACTGGTAGATCGCCTCGTGACTGATCCGCATGGACTCATCATCGAGGAACTCCAGGCGTAGCCGGTAGCTGATCTGTTCGGGGCTCCAGGCCTTCGACCAGCGACGGTCGACCCGGTGTGGCTTGTTCAACCCCTTCCAAACCGGTGTGTCGGGGCCGTCGACCGTGGTGCTGTCGGGTCGGGTGACCTTGCCGACGAGGCGGTCCTGGACGTAGTCACGCAGCCGTGGGTTGGTGACCATCTTCGCGGTCTTGGGGCGTTTCACGGCCTCTTGAGCCTTCCACTGGGCCACCGTTGCCCGGTATTCGAGCTTCCCGCTGCGGGTGGCGGCGTTGCGGCGCAGTTCACGGCTGATCGTGCCCGGATCACGGCCAAGAGCCCGGGCAATCTCGCGAACCCCATTGCCCTGAGCCTCCTTCAGGATTGCGATCTCTTCACGCTCCTCGAAGGACAGGTAGCGTCCACTCGGCTCGGCCAGGCTGATTGGTGGCATGCCGCCAGCGTGACGAAACCAGCGCATCCCGACGGGAACCGACACGCCCACCGCCATCGCGGCCTCGGCCGTCGAAACTCCCGTGGCGATCACCCGCCAAAAGTCGCGCTGAACAACCCGTGACGGTTGCGGCCTGCCCGGCGAGAACATCAAGGACCGCAAAGCCCTGTCAGCCCGCCACTGGCGCCGCAACCCCTCCGGCGCATCGCTGGTCTCCATAGACCAATGAACCCTACCCATCATCAACACCTTCCAGATCAAAGTGTTGCAACGACCAATTGAACCCGCCCTGCGAGCCGGCATCGCTGTGACAGATCAGCTCACCATGGGACACCAGATGGCCTTGCCGGTCCCGGTCCCACAACGCCATCCGCAGCGGGGTTTCGACCAGGTCGACGTGTTTGTTGGTGGCACAGTGCCATGCCACGATCCGCTGGGAGAACACGTCAACGATGAACGCGGTATAGACGAACCCTGCCCAGCTTTTGACGTAGGTGAAGCCTGGTGACCCACACCCGGTCCGGTGCGGTGGCGGTGAAGTCCCGGTTCAGGAGGTCACCGGCCCGTTTGCCGTTCTTGGCAAGTGATCGTGGTGCGGACCCTGCGGACCCGTCGGACCCCGTTGAGACCCAGGGCCCGCATCGCTCGATCGACTGCTCCAAGGGTTGCCGGGACGCCGGCGCCTCGTACCGCCACCAACATCTTCCTACGTCCGTAGAGTCCTTACCTCCAGCAATGGTTATATCAACATATTATCCCTGACTAGGGGGTGGGACGCGGGCGCCGGAGGGGGCGCCCGCGTCGGACCTGCTACTGGCGGCGGGAGAGGGCCCAGGTGGCAGCCGCCAGCGATGCCACGCCCCAGACGGCGAGCACCAGCCAGGAGCGACCTGGCATCGTGAACTCGTTTGACGCCAACCCGGCCCGGAAGACCTGACCCATCGCGTCGAAGGGCAGGTACTCGTGGAGGGTGCGCAGCCACTCGGGGAGCCGCTCGGCCGGGTAGGTGATCGGGGTGAACAGCATGACGGCAAAGACGAGCACCTGGGTGACGAACATCGTGATGCGTTCCGGCGTCAGCACGGCGACGGTGTAACCGATCGACGTGGCCACCACCGCTACCAGCAGCATCCCCAGCGCTACCCACCAGGTCGGGGAGAACGCGATGCCGAAGCGTAGCGCGGCCAGGACGAGCCCGCCCAGCATGCCGGGCAGCGCCAGGAGCGACCAGACGGTGAGGTCAGTGGCCAGGAACACCCAGCGCGGCATCGGTAGCGTCAGCATCCACTCGTAGCTGCCCTCGGTGCGAGCTTGGCCAACGACCTGCGGGGCCATCACGAACCCGCACATGACCAGCGCGACGGTGGCCGACCCGGTGGCCAGGTAGAGGGCGAACTCGTCGTCGATCTCGCCCGCGATCAGTCCGTAGCCGGTGACGATGACCGCTGCGACCAGCAGTTGGAGGATCGCGAACATGGGCATGGCATAGGAGCCGCGTCGCAGCTGCCATTGAATGAATAGGCCGAGCTTCCGCACGGCGCTGCTCGGTGCGGGTAGGGTCGTCGCGCTCATGCGGCCACCCCCTCGGTCCCGACCAGCGACACATAGACCTCTTCCAGCGACGTGGAGCGTAGCTCGAAGCGCTCTATCCCGCCGGCTCGCAGGGCGTCAGAAGCCCAAGCGACGGCCTCGGATTCGCGCCCGCGCTCGATGCGCGCACGGCGGCGATGCCCGTCGGCACTTTCCAGCGTCACTGACGACGGCAGCGGTGCTGATCCCTCTAGCTCAAGCCACAGGGTTCCGGCGTCGCCAATGAGGGACGCCGGACTGCCCTCCGCGATCACCTTGCCGTGGTCTAGGACGACGAGACTGTCAACAGCCCGCTCGGCCTCGTGAACATTGTGGGTGACCAGCAACACCGCGGCCCCAGTGTCGCCGACGCGGCGGATCTCCTGCCACATCAGGCGTCGCCGCACGGGATCGACATCGTTCGTGGGCTCGTCGAGGATCACCAGCGTCCCCGGCATCACCACAGCCATCGCAAACGCCGTCAGCCGAGCGACGCCTCCGGACACCTTCTCCGCCGGTTTATCAGCCCACTCCCCGATGTCCAGCGCGTCGATCAACTCGGCGGCCCGCCGCCGCACCGCCCGCAGCTGACCGCCCCGGATCCGGCCGACGAGTTCAATGGCGCGCCGAGGGCTCAGGCCGTCTACCGGCACCGAGCCCTGAGCCTGGACATTGACGAGGCGCCGGGCTAGGTCGGGATGGGCGACGGCGTCGTGAGCGCCGACATGGATGGTGCCACGGTCGGGCTTCAGCAGCCCGATCACCTGCTTTACCAGGGTGGTCTTGCCCGCTCCATTGTGGCCGAGCACGCCCACCACCTGTCCCGCCTGGACGGCCATGGAGATGCCGTCATTGGCCTTGACAAGGTGTTTTGCCGTCCCGAAGTGCTTGCTCAGCCCCTGGATGCGCAGCACCTCGTCCGGGTTAGTTCGTTCCGATGCCTGTTTCATACCGAGCAGTATATTCCATACGGTTGGGTATGCAAGCGAGCATCGGTAGAATCCTCCCATGACCCCGCAGCAGGCAGATGATTCGAGGCGTCCCGACGATGCGGCGCGCGACCAGTCGGAGACGATGGGGATCGCGGACGCGGCCAAGGCCCTCACCGATGCGCTGGGGGTGCTGACCCGATCGGTGGGACGCGGCATCAGCGACGCCAGCCTCGGTACGGTGGCCGCCGCCCTCCAGGGCGCCTCCGAAGACTTGGCATCGGCGTCCTCCAAGCTCACGAAAGCCAGCCCACAAAGGGGGCGATCCCGCTCCGGCAAGGCCGAACGCACCCGGTCGGAGTTGTTGGCCGCAGCGGCTCAGGTGTTTGCCGACAAGGGCTACGAGGGGGCGTCGGTCCTCGACGTCGCCAAGGAGGCGGGCTTCACCAAGGGCGCGTTCTACGCGAACTTCGCGTCCAAGGAGGCCGTGATCCTGGAGTTGGCGGAGCGCTCGATCCAGGCCCAGCTTGAGCTGCTGGAGCGGGCCCGCGAGCAGCAGATCCGGCTGGTCGACATCATGTGCGCCGCGGATTGCCCCGATGCTCAGGAGGGCGCGGCCGCCGGTAGCGACTGGCTGCTCAGCGAGTCCCCGGCCGGGCAGGCGTTGCTCGGCCTGGAAATCCTCACCTACGCGGTGCGCCACCCCGAGGCGGGGGAGAGCATCAGCGAAGGCAACCGGCGGGTCCACGACGCCGCCGTCCAGTTCTATGCGGAGAACCACGGCCGCACCACGCCAACCGACGAGGACCGGTTAGCTGTCTTTGGCGCCATGGCCGTCCAGTCGATGAGCCAGATCTACGAGCGCATCATGCCGCCCGAGGAGATCCGCCCCATGCAGGACGCCCTGCTGCGTCGTCTCCTTCAGGCCTGACCGTTTGCGGATCGCCAACTTTAAGGCCTTAAGGTTGCTATCCGGGGCTGTTTTGGCAACGATAAGAGTTATGGGAACCTGGCGCGAAGCCCATTGGGCGCCCGAAGAGAGTTCGGGGCTCTCGCGTGCCGACCGCAGAGGCGGCGGGTATCGCACCTACGTGCCCAACCAGCTGTGTGGGCTGCCGATTGTGTTCTCTCCTGAAGTGGACCAACTATTGGCTCGGGCTGAGCGCGCGGTTCGAGCGCTGCGTGGCGGGCCCGACCTCGCAGGCATCGCACGCTTTCTGCTGCGATCTGAAGCCATCGCGTCATCGCGGATCGAAGGGATCACGCCAACGGCGCGCAATGTGGCGCTGGCCGAACTCGGCCCCGAGGCAGCTCGGGTCACGGCGCAGGCCCGGCTTGTTGCCAATAACATGACCGTGGTCCGTCAAGCCACCTCTCGGCTCGTAGCTACCGCCAGCATCACCGTGGATGACATCACACAACTTCATGCCCAGTTGCTGCGGGAGCAGCCTCAACTGCACGGGATCCGTCAAGTGCAGAATTGGATCGGGGGCTCAACACACAATCCCATCGGCGCCCAATTTGTGCCTCCCGCGCCCGACGAGGTGCCAGGCCTCATGGCAGATCTGGTGGCTTACCTGAACGGTGCTACGCATGCCCCTATCGTTCAAGCGGCGCTCGTGCATGCCCAGTTTGAAACAATCCATCCGTTCAGCGACGGCAACGGTCGCGTTGGACGGGCGTTGATCCACACGGTGCTGACTAGGAGGGGGCTGACGAGCGACGCGATCCTTCCCGTTAGCCTCATCCTGGCTACCTTCCGAGACCGCTACGTGACAGGGCTGAGCGGCTTCCGGCATGAGGACTCGCCAGGTGCCACCGAAGCCGCTTGCGCGCAATGGATCCAGCTGTTCGCAGAGGTGGTGCTGCACTCCGCTGAACAAGCCATGGAGCTGGGGCAAAGCCTAGAGGCCCTGCGTGTCGCCTGGGACGAGCGGCTGAGCAGCTATCGTCAGGCGAAGGGAGCTGCGCGCTCCGCCCGAGCCGACTCCGCGCTGGTGGGTATCCTTGGCGATCTTCCGTCCACCCCGGTGTTGACGCCTCGCACGGCGGCCCAGATCCATTCGGTATCCACCACCGCGGCCCTCAAAGCACTAGATGAGCTTGCGGCAGCTGGCATTTTGACGGTGAAACGACTGGACCGCAAGATCAGCGCCTACTTGGCGGATGAGGTGCTGGACCTGGTGACGTTGAGCGAGCGCCAACTAGCGAGCACCCGTTTCGACACCCGGCTAAGCCCACCAGTCCGGCCGGTGCC
>JAUNKK010000026.1:0-8943 GCA_030532825.1 Propionibacteriaceae bacterium | reverse complement strand
GCCGACGCCTATCTGCGGTCCGTCGCGCCCCGGCTCGTTGTCCTGGACGAGGTGCACCGCGCGCCCGAACTGTTCCCCATCCTGCGGGGTGTCATTGATGACAACCGGCGCGCCGGGTTCCGCAATGGGCAGTTCCTGTTGCTTGGGTCGGCCTCGCTGGACCTGGTGAACCTTTCGTCCGAGAGCCTTGCCGGT
Organism: Propionibacteriaceae bacterium; assembly: GCA_030532825.1. GTDB lineage: Bacteria > Actinomycetota > Actinomycetes > Propionibacteriales > Propionibacteriaceae > Arachnia. Next base: position 8,748 of record JAUNKK010000026.1, on the reverse strand, counting down.
CGGCTAGCTCAGATGGAGCTGGCTGGCGTCACCGCGGCCGAGGCCGCCAGAGTTGATATCGCCGCGGACCGACTGTGGCTGCGCGGCGGATTCCCCGACAGCCTTGAGGCCGCCAGCGATGCGGAATCGCTGCGGTGGCGCACCGACGTGATCCGGTCATACCTTGAGCGCGACGTGCCAATGTTCGCGCCTCGCCTACCGGCCGAGACGCTGCGGCGCCTCTGGACCATGCTGGCGCAGCACAGCGGTGGCCTGTTCAACGCCAGCCGCCTGGCCAGTTCACTTGGAGTCAGCGGTCCGACGGTCGAACGCTACGTCGATCTCCTCACCGATCTACTGCTTGTGCGGCGCAGCGAACCGTGGTTGACGAATACCGGCAAGCGGTTGACTAAAGCACCCAAAATCTACGTCCGCGATTCCGGACTGATCCATGCACTGCTTGAAATCCGCACGCTCGACGAGCTGCTCGGGCATCCCAGCGCGGGCGCCAGCTACGAGAGCTTTGCCGTTGAGACGCTCATCGCCAGCGCCCCGCCGGATCTGCGCGCCCACCACTACCGCACGGCCCGTGGGGACGAGATCGACCTGCTGTTGGTTCGCGGCGTCACTCCAGCGATCGCGATTGAGATCAAGCGCTCGACAGCGCCAGTGCTCTCCGGCGGCTTCCACCGCGCCTGCGACGATTTGGGCATCACCCAGCGTTACCTCGTGCGCCCCGACGACGGCACCGACCCCTATCCTTCCGGGGCGGTGACCGTCCTCGGTGTCGGACAACTGGCGGCGCAACTCAGCGCGGGCGGCTGATCGGGACCGTGACGCGCCCGCCCGACGGTTCCGGTGGGATCTCATAGAGTGGCCGTGTGAGTGATCGAGTGGCCCGGCGCCGGGCGCGCACCCGGGAGCGCATCTTCGCGGAGGCGATGCGGCTATTCGCCGAACGTGGTTTCGACGCCGTCACCGTCGCCGACATCACGGAGGCCGCGGACATCGGCAAGGGCACGTTCTTTACCCATTTCCCCAGCAAACGCGACGTCTTCCGTTACCTGGGTGAGCAGGTCAGTGAGGTGATGATCGCCGCCGCCCAGGAGCCGGGAACGGCAGCGGAACGACTCGGGCAGGTGATGCGCGCCGCGGGGGAGTGGCTGGAGGCCCACCCGGAACCGGCCCGGCAGATGGCGCAGGCCCGCGTCGTCGGGGTCGCGGACCTTGGGTCGCCCAACCAGCGGCGACTCGCAGAGACCCTGGGTGGGATCGTCGCCGACGGCATCAACCGCGGGGAGTTGCGCCCCGTGGCCGTCGACGACGCGGTCCTGGCTCTGCAATGCGGCTATTTCGCGTGCGTGCTGGCCTGGGCTACCAACCAAGGCCGTCCGCTGACGGACCGCCTCACGGCGGCCCTCGACATCACGCTCAACGGGCTGCGGAATTAACCGCCCGGCCGGGCTAGTCCTGGCCGAGGGCGTCCATGAGGTCGATCATGAACTCGGTTTCCTCCTGGGTGAGCCGCTGCCAGCCGTTGGGGGCGCCCAGGGCGGTCAGAAGCTCCCGGTCGTTCGCGTCCTTGTTCATGGTCTCCAGGCCCACCCACAGCAGATCAAGCTGGTCGGCCAGCGCCGGGCTGACCAGCAGCGAATGCCGCACCACATAGATCTTGCTGGAGATCAGCACCCGCAACTGCCGCCGGACCAGCTGCGACAGCTCGTCGTAGGCCTCGCGGGGGAGGAAGCCGACATCCGACTGCCCCCGCAGCACCGCCTTGGCGACGAGGATCGGATTGGGTTTGATCTCCAGATCCACCGACTCCGGGGTCAGGTCCGCGGGCTCCAGCAGGATGCGGCAGATCCGCTCGACGTCGGGAGCGTCGGTGGCGGCCACGCGTACGTGATCCCCAAGGTCGGTGATCTGCTGCCACGGGCTCTCTTCGGCGACGACGATGGCCGCCTCGTTCGCAACACCCTCGGGCGCGGCCAGCGGCAGGAAGCCGCGGTCCCGCACCAGCGTCGCCGTGTTCGCAGCGTTGGCGAACACCAGGTCGGCGCGGCCATCATTGAAGGCAGCGTGCAAGTCGGCGAAATCGTCGTAGACGGTGGCCTGCACCGGCTGTCCCGTGAGGCGCTGAATCTTGGTGTTGAAGATGAACCAGTCGGTGATGTTGCGGACGTTGACGTCCGGGCTGATTGCCAACTGCCAAGTCATGCGTGCCGGGCCTCCTTGCTGGCCATCTCAGCGTAGACCTTTTCCATCTCGTGGACTTTCACACGCGAGGGTTCGCGGCGTACGGAGGTGTGCCCGACGATCTGCCCGCCGCGCACCTTCGGGATGATGGTGGCATACACCCAATAGAAGCCGCCATCTTTGCGAAGGTTTTTGACGTAGCCGCTCCAGCGCTTACCGGCGTTGACAGTTTCCCACAGGTCCGCGAATGCAGCGGCCGGCATGTCAGGGTGTCGCAGGATGGAGTGTGGCTGTCCCAGCAACTCGGCTTCCGTGTACCCCGACATCCGAACGAAGGCCTCGTTGCATTTCGTGATGATGCCTTGCGTGTCGGTCTGGGAGACGATCAATTCGCCGCTTGGGAAATGGGTTTCCAAGTTCGTGGTGCGCACCAGCCGCGTGGTGCCGTCGAAGTAGCGCTGCCAGGACTGCGACCCCTCACCGACGATCTGCTCCGGGGTCATGTCCGCGAGGGGGCTCATCGCAGCAGCTTCGCAATCTCACGGGCCGTGTACTTGATCTCGTACAGCAGCAGACCCAGCTTGCCTTCGTCGGTGGAGATGGCCTCCAACACGGTGTCCTCACCGGCCTGCACCAGGATCACGTACCCGTCCCGGCCCTTGATGAGCACCTGCTCCAGGGCGCCGCGCTGCAACTCACCGACGATGCGGGAGCCCATCGACAGCGCCGCCGCACCCATGGCGGCAGCCCGGTCCTCGTCGGCGCCGTGAGCCAGCGCGGACGCCAGCGGGAAGCCGTCGGTGGACACCAGAACAGCACCCTCGACGTCAGGGGTGCTGGTGACGAAACTTTGCAGCAGATGTTGCAGGTCCGTGTTTAGCGACATGGGTCAGCTCCTTGCCTGATCCAGTGCACGGAGCGACATGACGCCCGTGGCGGGAAGAACGATTTCAGAGTCTAACTTGCTTCACCGTGGCCCGCCAGAGAACTGCAATTACTTTGACGTATTTCACCCCCGCTTTGGTTAATAGGCCCGCTAGCTGGGGGTGTTAGAGACTGCTGCGACGCTCAACCTAAAGGTCAACTTGAGGCTTATGTCCGGTGATTAATGCCGACCCGCTACCCCTCATTGATATCGATTCGCTGCGCCCCTAGCGAGGCTAATGCTGTCCGATGAGCGGACATCTGGGTGGCCGCGTGAAGACGAGTTTACGTCGGTTTGCTAGGGAAATACCGGGAACGAATCGTGCCCTGATGCTAGACGATTTGCCGCCCCTCCCGGGGGTGTTTTGCGCCGCGCGGGAATCCTGCGCGGCAGCCGATCGTGCCTGACCAGGCCCGGGCGGGGAGCCGGTGCGCCCAGCGGCAGCGGGGCTAGCTGGGCAGCAGCCCCATCCGTGCGACCTCCGCAGCCTCAGCCTGCAACTCAGCGACGGAGACGTCGATGCGGGAGCGGCTGAAGGCGTTGAGGGGCAGGTCCGGCACGATTTCGTAGCGGCCGTTCGCGCAGCGCACCGGGAACGACGAGATCAGGCCCTCCGGCACCCTGTAGGAGCCATCGCTTAGCACCGCCATCGACGTCCAGTCGCCCCGTGGGGTGCCGTGCAGCCAGTCATGCACGTGGCCGATGGTGGCGTTGGCCGCCGATGCCGCGCTGGACTTGCCGCGCGCCGCAATGACCGCCGCCCCGCGCCTCGCCACGGCCGGGATGAAATCGAACGCAATCCAGGGGTCATCGGTCAGCCACTCGGCCGCCGGGCGGCCGCAGATGCGCGCGTTGAAAGCGTCCGCGTATTGCGTGGTGGAGTGGTTGCCCCAGATCGTCATGTTCGTCACGTCCTGGACGGGGCGATGGGCCCGCCGCGCGAGCTGGGTGCGGGCCCGGTTGTGGTCCAGGCGGGTGAGGGCCGTGAACCGCTCCCGGGGAATCCCGTCGGCATGCCGGGCCGCGATCAGGGCATTCGTGTTCGCCGGGTTGCCCGTCACCACCACCTTGACGTCTGGGGCGGCCGCGGTGAGTGCCCGCCCCTGCTCGGCAAAGATCGCGGCGTTGGCGCCCAGCAGATCGGCGCGTACCATGCCCGCCTTGCGGGGTGAAGCCCCCACCAGCAGCGCGACGTTTGCGCCATCGAAGGCGACCCGCGGGTCGGATGTGACCTCAATGGCCGCCAGTTGCGGGAACGCGCAATCCAGCAACTCCATCGCCACCCCGTCGAGGGCCCGGACGGCGCCGGGCACCTCCAGCAGCCGCAACTCGACGGGCCCAGGTCCCAGTTCCCCGGCCGCCAGCCGGTAGACGAGGGCGTAGCCGATCTGCCCCGCCGCGCCCGTGACCGCTATCCGCATGACCGTCCCCTACCGGATGTTCAGGTCACCGACCAGGACGCAGCGGCGGCGCCGGGCAAAACTGCGTGCTGAGGTGAGGCCCTCGCCCGTCGGCCCGGCGATGGTGAACGTCGGATAGCCCTCGCCGCCGATCCCGATCCCGCAATAGCTGGGCCCGTTCTTCACGAAGATCGTGGTCTGGATCAGCTTGCCCATCTTCGTCAGCTTGTGGACGTTCAGGCTGTGCATGACCGCCGTGTGACGGTTGCCGTGTTCCAGGTCGATGGCTAGGTCGATGGCGGCATCCACATCGGGCGCCCGCACCAGCCCGATCACGGGCATCATCAGCTCGTGGACGACGAACGGGTGATCCGCGGCCGCCTCCAGGACGATCAGCCGCACCCCGGGCGGTGGGTTGACGCCGATCGCCTCCAGGATCCGGGCGGCGGGCTTGCCCACCCATTCCGTCTTCGGCTTGCCATCGGCCATGAGCAACTGCTCCAGGGCGGTGATCTCGGCCCCGGTGGCCTCGTAGGCGCCGTGCTTGATCATGCAGAACTTCAGCATCTCGGCGATGGCATCGACCGCGATGATCTCCTTCTCCGCGGTGCAGGGCAGGTTGTTGTCGAAGCTGGCCCCGTCGACGATGCACTTGGCGGCATGCTCCAAGTCCGCGGATTCGTCCACCACGGCGGGCGGGTTCCCCGCGCCGGCGCCGATGGCCTTCTTGCCGGAGCGCAGCACCGCGTTCACGATGCCCGGGCCGCCCGTGGCCACCAGCAGCCGCACCTTCGGGTGCGCCATCATCGCGTTCGTGTTCTCCAGCGACGGCGCGGTGACGGTGGTGATGAGGTTGTCCGGGGCCCCGGCGGCGCGCAGCGTCTGGTTGAGCAACCGCACCTGCCAGCAGGACAGCTTCGCGACCCGCGGGTGCGGGCTGAAGACCACGGAGTTACCCGCGGCCAGCATCCCGATGGCATTGCATGTGATGGTCTCCGTGGGGTTCGTGGTGGGGGTGATGGCCCCGATGACCCCGTAGGGCGAGTATTCGACGGTGGTGAGCCCGTCGTCGCCCGACCAGGCGTCGGTGACGAGATCCTCGACGCCTGGAGTGTGCTGGGCCGCCACCTTGTTCTTCAGGTACTTGTGGCCGATGTCGCCCATCCCGGACTGCGCGACGGCCTGCTCCGACATGTAGTTGAGGTTCGCCTCCTCCAGCATCACCTCACGGATCGCGGCCACATAACGACGCCGGTCGGCCAGGCTGCGGGTCAGGTAGTCGCGCTGCGCCTTGTGGGCGGCCTCGACGGCGGAGTCCATGTCCGCGAACACGCCGTCGCCGATCGGTTCGCCGCCCTGCGGGGCGGGCGGGGGTGCGCCGGTCGCGGTCTGCGGGGTGGGTGATCCCCCGGCGGTCAGGCCCGCCAGCACCTCGCGGATGGTGGCTTCCAGCTTGTCTGGATCAATCCTCATTGACTAACTCCCGTCCGTGTTCCAAGCCTGTAGTGCGTAGGTTGCGATGTCGATGTCTTCCTCGGACGAGCCCCCCGATATCCCGAGCGCCCCGAGCAGTCGCTCGCCGACGAAGATGGGTTTGCCGCCTCCGAACAGAACCACCCGCCCGGAGTTGGTGTCCGCCAGCCCAGGGAAGGGGCCGTCGTCCCGCGCCAGCGCCGCCAGATTCTCCGTCGCGGTCTTGAAGGCGACGGCGCTCCATGCCTTATTGATGGCCACGTCGCTGGCGGCCAGCAGCGCCCCGGGCATTCGGTGTAGCAGGACCAGGTTGCCGCTGGCGTCTGCGGCGGCGATCACCACGGGCACCCCCAACTCGGCGGCCCGGGCCTCGGCCAGTTCCGCCGCCCGTTTCGCCGCGGCCAGATCAAACTCCTTGGCGGCGGGAGCGGCCAGCGCTCGCCGGGCCGCCGTGGTGACGACGCCGGCCAGATCGTCCGGAGCTCCCGGCTCCGGGGTGACGCCTGCCGTCAGGACCCGGGCCACCGCGGCGCGGACCGTGCGTTCCAGTTCCTCGTCGCGCCATGTCTCGGCCAGCCGGGCCAGCGCATAGCTGGCGTCGGAGAGCCGGTTGAGATAGGTGATGACCTCGGGGCGCACCGGCTCCGTCTCCGCCAGAGTCAGTACCCGCCGTTCCGCGCGCCGCACGACGGTGCGGGCCTGGTGAAACGCGCCTGAACGCTCATCGCGGCCCGGCACCACGAACTCGCGCTGCGGTCCGGTGATGGCCAGGCAGTCGTCGATCAGACCTTCCAGGTCTGCGACATCCCCGTCATCGATCTTCCCGGCCAGCAACTCGGCGCCCTGAGCGTCGCTGGCCAGCTCGGCGGCCAACACGAACAGGCGTTGCTGCACCTGATGAACCCGCCGCCGCCAGTCGCCGGGCGGTAGCTGCGCCTTCGCCTGGCCCAGGGCCGCGTTGGCCTCGTCGACGGTGCCGTAGGCCTCGACGCGGAGGCTCTGCTTCGGGACGCGCGACCCGCCGAACAGGCCCGTGTCGCCCTTGTCGCCGGTGCGCGTGTACACGTTGGGCACGTCAGCCCCCGACCTCGACGACGTCCACGATGCCGACGATCGTCCCGTCCAGCGGGGCCTCGGGACGGCTCGCCGCGAACCGGGCCGAACTGCCCTTGGTGACGATCACAGTCTCGCCGATGCCCGCGCCGACGGTGTCCACCGTCACCTCCTGGGCGCCAACGGCGGTGCCCCGCGCGTCGACCCGCTGCGTCAGCAGCAGCTTAAAGCCCACCAGCCGCTCGTCCTTGCTGGTGGAAACCACCGTGCCGATTACCTTCGCCAGATACATGGGTCAACTCCTCACCAGGGTGATGCCGCGGGCGCGGGCTGCGTCCTGAGCCAGCGCGGTGACCAGCGCGCCGGGCAGGAGCCGCACCGTCGCCCCCGCTGGGACGCTCTTGATGGTGGCCTCGGTCAGGAGCCGCTGCCCGCAGTCGATGGCGGCTCCGGCCGGGGCCTCGGTCGCGCGGCGGGGCGCAGCGGCCGCGGAAACCGGCGGTGCCGAGACCACGGTGGCGACGGCCTCATCCAGTGCCCCGGGCCGCGCGACATGCGCCCCGAAGGCCCGCAGCGCATCCAGGTTGGCGCGCAGCATCGCCTGATACCCGGCTGGCATGTGGGGGAACCAATCCTGCTTCTCGGGGGCATCGGGGGAGGCGCCCGCATCGGAGACGACCACCGGCTTGCCTGTCATGATGAACTCAGCCATCACGTTGCTGGCCAGGCAGTCGCCGATGCCGTGCGCCACCTTGGCGGCCAGGTTCACTGTCAGCGTCGGGACGATCAGCAGATCGTGGGACTTCACCAGCGACTCCGAGGCGGGGGTCATGCCCAGGGCCGCGATGCGCTGCTGGTCGAGGATGCGCGACGCCGCGTCCGTCTGGCTCCAGTCGAGGTTCACGAGGCTGCTGGCCCGGCCCAGCGCCTCCAGGGCCGGTTCGAAGCCGAGCAACGCGCCGGAGAACAGCACCAGCGCGTTGGGCCTGCCCGCCGTGGCGGGTTGCTCCTGCGCGACGAGCTCGCGCACTATCCGGGTGATCAGCTCGCGGAGCTGCTCCTCGTTCATCGGGTACTCCTCATGGCCGCGCCCAAGGGCGTCGGAAACAGGGGCTCCTCGGGCCGCTGCACCGGGACGCCGAGCACCTGCTCGAACACCCGCGGCGCATCGGGTAGGGAGGCGGAACCGCCGACCAGGTACACTTGGCCGGGGTCGGTGCCGCCCAGCGCCTGGGAGGTGATGGTCGCCATCTTCTCCAGGGTGGGGCGGACGATCGGAAAGGTCATGTGGACGTTGTCGGGGTTCACTTTGTAGGCCTCTGCGGCGTCGTAGTCCAGGCCCAGCGCCCCAGCCAGCACCAGCGTCATGTGGTGGCCGCCCGTGGCCTCGTCGATGGAGAAGTCCACCACCCCGTCGCGCAGCCGGGACACCCCGGTGGTGCCGTGACCCACGTCAATGATGGTGCCGTCCCGCACCCCGAGGGCCCGGGCCGCGGCCACCGGCTCGTCGACGACTTCGCTGGGCGTCAGCTCGCAGGCGTCCAGCACGTTGGTGAACACCTTCACGGTGCCATCGCTGATCCCGGGCGGGATGGCGACGGCCGCCTCCGTGAACGTGTGACCCAGCCTGGTCTGGACTTCCTCCAGAATCCGGCGGACGTTCATGACCGCCCCAGACCAGTCCACGACGATGCCGTCGCGCACCACGCTGGCTTGCCGCCA
>JAUNKK010000156.1 GCA_030532825.1 Propionibacteriaceae bacterium | reverse complement strand
TGGGGTTCCAGCACCCCGTCTCGGGTGACTACGTCGAGTTCGAATCCACCCCGCCGTCGGACCTGCAAGACGCGTTGCGGATAGTGCGTGACGGCTGAACTCCTGCGATAAGGTTAGACCGTGCGTAGAGCTAAGATCGTGTGTACTCTAGGTCCGTCTGCGAACACGGTGGACCGTCTTGTTGAACTCATCAACGCTGGCATGAATGTCGCGCGGCTCAACATGAGCCATGGCGACTACAACGAACACGAGGGCCGTCTGGCGGCGGTACGGGAGGCGGCCCGCATCACAGGGCGTACGGTGGGCGTTCTCGCAGACCTGCAGGGCCCCAAGATTCGGCTCGGAAAATTCGCTGACAACCAGAAGTACTTCCTGGATCGCGGGGATCGCTTCACCATCACCATCGAAGACATCCAGGGCACGCGGGAACGCTGCTCCACGACCTTTAAAGGCTTGCCCGGTGACGTGAAGCCGGGGGATCAGATTCTCATCGACGACGGCAAAGTCGGGTTGCGGGCGCTGGACGTGACCTCGACGGAGGTGCTCTGCGAGACCGTCGTGCCTGGGTATGTGTCCAACAACAAGGGGATCAACCTCCCAGGTGTGGCTGTGTCCGTGCCAGCCATGAGCGAGAAGGATGAGCGCGACCTGCGCTGGGCCCTCTCGAAAGACATCGACATGATCGCCTTGTCGTTCGTGCGCACCGGTGACGACATCAAGCGCGTCCACGAGATCATGGATGAGGAGGGGCGGCGGCTTCCCGTCATCGCAAAGCTGGAGAAGCCACAGGCCATCGCCAACCTCCAAGACATCATCGACGCCTTTGACGCCTTCATGGTTGCCCGCGGCGACTTGGGCGTCGAACTGCCCCTAGAGGAAGTGCCGCTGGTTCAGAAGAAGATCATCCGCGCCGCCCGCGTTTGGGCCAAGCCGGTGATCGTGGCTACGCAGATGCTGGAGTCCATGATCGCCTCGCCGCGCCCTACGCGCGCCGAGGCCTCGGATGTTGCGAACGCCATCCTCGACGGTGCCGATGCCGTCATGTTGTCGGGCGAGACCTCCGTGGGCGACTTCCCCATTGAGACGGTGCAGACGATGGCACGCATCGTTGAGAACACCGAACGCGAGGGCCACGCCGAAATCCACACCATCGACTGGGATCCCCACACCACCGGCGGTGTGCTCGCGAAGGCAGCCGTCGAGGTGACCACGCGTGTTGGGGCCCGCTACCTGGTGGCATTCACCAAGTCCGGCGACACCGCGCGGCGATTGTCCCGGTTGCGCCCCTCGATTCCCTTGCTGGTGTTCACGCCAGAACAGGCCACCCAGCAAACCATGACGCTCACATGGGGCGTGGAGGCGCACATCACCCCCAACTTCACAGAGCAGGAGCAAATGGTCGGGTCTGTGGACGCATTTCTCCGGGACCGGGGCATGATCGAGGTGGGGGAACGTATCGTCATCCTCTCTGGCTCGCCCATGGGCGTGCCTGGAAAGACGAACAACCTGCGGGTTCACAAAGTCAAGGCGAAGGGCGAGATCGACGCCTGAGCGCTGCAACAAAAGGTGGGGCCAGTTCACACTGGCCCCATTTTCTTTGCTGCAAAAAGCGCACCACAAAGAGATATCGGTGCCCGGGAGGGGATTCGAACCCCTAAGGTCGTCAGACCAGCCGGGTTTGAGCCGACCGCGTATACCGTTCCGCCACCCGGGCAACAGCCAACATTGTGCCATATGCCCGTTCTCCTCGCGACAAGGGGTCGGAACGCGCTAGAATGCTGGCCGAATCCATAGCTTGGTGACCTTATTTGGTCCACTCGAAGGGGAATGGAGCGAAAAGCATGGTCCAGCAGCCTACAAAGGTGCTTGTTGCCGAGGACGAGGCCCTCATCCGGCTTGACCTCGTGGAACTGTTGACCGACGAGGGTTTCGAAGTGATCGGGCAGGCCGCGGATGGCAACGAAGCAGTGAAGCTTGCCCGCGAGCTTGAGCCCGATCTGATCATCATGGACGTCAAAATGCCCGGTATGGACGGGATCACCGCCGCCGAGATTATCGGTGAGGAACGGATCGCGCCGATCGTCATGCTGACGGCCTTCAGCCAGCGCGACCTGGTCGAGCGGGCGCGCGACGCCGGGGTGATGGGCTACCTGGTTAAGCCCTTCGGCCCGACAGAGGTGGTGCCCGCCATCGAGATGGCGATTGCCCGGTTCGCCGAGATGAAGGCCATAGAGGAGGAACTGGCGAACCTGGAGGATCGGTTCGAATCGCGCAAGATCATTGATCAGGCGAAGGGCATGCTGCAAGAAGGGTTGGGTCTGACGGAGCCAGAGGCCTTCCGGTGGATCCAGAAGACAGCCATGGATCTGCGCAAGTCCATGCGGGAGGTCGCCGAGGGCGTCATCTCCCATAAGCGGAAGAAGGACTGACGGCCCCAGGGGTTGGGACGAGCTGGCAGGTGAGTCGCCCGACGGCCGTCAGGTGATCGTGCCCGTCCCGGACCTCGACCTGGTAGACGGCCACGCTGGTGCCCAGCCGGACCGCGGTCGCCCGGCCAGTTACGGTGCCGCCGCTGGCGGGACGTAGGTGGGTGACGTTCAGGTCAACGCCGACTGCGATCCGCGCAGGCTGTGCGTAGTTCCAGGCGGCGAGCGAGGCGAGCCCTTCGATGAGGGCCGCAGTGGCGCCGCCGTGCAGGTAACCGGCGGGTTGAGTATTACCGGCGACAGGCATGGTGCCCGTTGCAGACTCGGCGCTGACGTCTTTGACCTGGATACCAAGCCGGTCGTGAAGTGGGCTGTGTGTGATGGCGTCGGTCATGCGGGCCAGTTTCGCACAGTAGATTGGGGGCGTGAATCGCCTGCTGCTCATTGACGGACACTCCATGGCCTACCGGGCCTTCTTCGCGCTACCCGCTGAGAACTTCCAGACTTCGACGGGACAGCACACCAACGCCGTCCACGGCTTCACCTCCATGTTGATCGGGCTGCTGACCCAAGAGAACCCGAGCCACATTGCGGTAGCGTTCGATGTGGGCCGTGAGTCGTTCCGAAATGAGTCCTATCCTGACTACAAGGCCACCCGCAGCGCGTCGCCACAGGAGTTCAAGGGGCAGGTTGAACTCATCAAGGAGGTCCTCAACGGGCTGCGGATCGCGCACGTCGAGGTCCCCGGGTATGAGGCCGACGACATCATTGCGACCCTGGCCACCCAGGCTGAGGCTGACGGGTTCGAGGTGCTGATCTCGACAGGGGACCGCGATGCCCTGCAGTTGGTCACCGATCACACCACCGTGCTATATCCCCGCAAGGGCGTCAGCGACCTTGTGCGGATGACCCCTGCCGTCGTCGAGGAGAAGTACCTGGTACCTCCGCGGCAATACCCGGAGCTCGCGGCTCTGGTGGGGGAGACCAGCGACAACCTGCCGGGGGTTCCGGGGGTCGGCCCCAAGACTGCGGCCAAGTGGCTCAAGACCTATGACGGGCTGGAGAACATCATCGCCCGCGCCGAGCAGGTACCGGGGAAGGCGGGCGCCTCGCTGCGGGAACACCTTGAGGAGGTTCGCCGCAATCGGAGGCTCAACCACCTGCTGCGAGATCTGGAGTTGCCGCTCGGCCTGGCCGACGCCGAGCGCCGCGACTGGGACCGGGAGGCCATCACGCAGGTGTTCGCGGCGCTTGAGTTCCGCAGCTTGAAGGACCGCCTGACCAAGCTGTATGGCAACGGCGATGACGCGGCGGCCGATACCCCGCCCAGCAGTGCCTTTCAGATCGTCGGCAGCCCCCTCGCTCCGGGGACCGTCACCGACTGGTTCGCCGCGCACGGGCAGGGTGAGGTGGCGCTCGCCTTCGTCGGAGACTGGGGCTCAGGCACGGGCGATCTGCGGGGGATCGGTTTGGCGGTTGAGACAACCGAGGCCTTCGTGGACTGCGGGACGCTCTCGCCCGACGATGAGCAAGCTCTCGCCGCCTGGCTAGCCGATCCGGCTCACCCCAAGGTGCTGCACAACGGCAAGGGCCCGCTACTGGGCGTGTGGGCCCGGGGATGGGAACTGGTGGGTGTCAGCTTCGATGTTGCCCTGGCTGCGTACCTGTTGCGTCCGGACGTCCGGGGGCAGGACCTCGGAGACCTGGTGCAGCGCCATCTGGGCAAAGAACTCGCGGTCGGCGACGATGCCGGCTCGCAGGATTCCTTGTTTGAGCTGGACGAGGGGGCCGCGGCGCGTGCGGCCATGCTGAATGCTCGTGCTGTCGCCGAGTTGACCGCCGCGCTGCGCCGAGACCTGGCGGAACAGCCCGCCGAAGAACTGCTGCAGGACGTGGAACTGCCCCTGCAGCGCACGCTGGCTAGAT
>JAUNKK010000001.1 GCA_030532825.1 Propionibacteriaceae bacterium | reverse complement strand
CCTTCGGTATGGATCTCACCGTCACCCGTTCGACGGGGCGCTGGAATGCCCGTTCGCGCCCCGCGGTCTAGCGAGGGGTGTGGGCCGCGTAGCGCTGCGCGATGATGCTGCAGGCGATCAACTGCAGCGTATGGAACACCATCAACGGAAACACGATGAGGCCAATCGGCTGTCCAGCGAAAAGCACGGTGGCCATGGGAACCCCGGTGGCCAGAGACTTTTTGGTGCCGCAGAACACGATGGCGATCTCGTCCGCCCGGGAGAAGCGCAGTGCCCTAGCAAGCTGGCGGGTAAGCAGAAGCATCAAACCCAGAATCGCCAAGCACAAGACCACCATGATCAACAGTTCTCGCCCTGTGACGGTGACCCCGCCAAGCCTGAGATCCCCGAAAGCGCCGTAGACCACCAGGCAGATCACGCCCTGATCCAGCCACTTTAGGCGTGCCTTGTGGCGCGCCATGAAGTCAGCGGTCCAGGGCCGGGACAACTGCCCAAGCACGAACGGCAGCAGCAACTGAACCGTGACGGCAAGGAAGGACCCCCAGCCGATCGGGGCGCCGCCGACGGCGGGCAGCAGCGCCATCACTAGGAACGGGGTGAGAAGAACACCCAACAGATTTGAGGTGGTGGCCGAGACGATCGCCCCCGCGATGTTGCCCCGGGCGATGGAGGTGAAGGTGATCGACGACTGCACCGTCGAGGGCACGAGCGTCAAAAAGGCCAACCCCACAGCAAGCTCGGAGGAATACCAGGGGAGATGCAGCAATCCCAGCCCCAGGAGCGGAAAGACGACGAACGTGCAAGCGAAGATAGTCAGATGCAGCCGCCAATGCTTCAGCCCCGCCCACGCCTCCGCGGCCTCAAGGCGCGCCCCGTAGCCGAAGAACAGCAGAAAGATGGCGGCCTTCGTCGCCCAGTCCAAGACTTCGCCGGCCATCCCCGCGACAGGAAGGACAAACCCCAGCGCCGCCGAGACCAGAATGTAGAGCAGGAACGGGTCCTTTACCTTCGACCACACGAGACGAGAGCTTACCGGGGCGGGAACGGCAGCAGGGCTAGCCTCGAGACCACAGCGCCATCTTCATCGCTGCTCGGCTAGGGCCCCATCCCAGCCCACGGGCCAACTAGGCGGCGAACAGGAGATAGGCCAGTCCGTAGAGGTAGGGGCGCATCGGGGAACCTTAGCCCCCAACCAGCTTGTGTCTGGGGCGGGTTGGCAGCCCCGTGAGCCAATCTGCGAAGTATCCGCGTGCCGGCAGCTGACTCGTCGCGCGTCAGATTTGGGCCCTGACTGCAATGACCGGCCCGTGGGTCGCAGTCGGGGTTCTGACAGCCTGGACGACGACGTCCCTGGGCGCGGCGGGGGTCCTGCTGAGTCGTCGCGCGTGACGTCGTAGTGCGCTCCCGGATCTTAGAGGCGACTACTGACTACGTGGAACGGTTGAGCCAACGCTGGAGTTCCTTGACCAGGTTGATACTAGGGACCAATTGTTCCGAGCTCTCGGCTCGGTCTTCACTGAAGGCACGGCCATAGCGATTGCAAAGGCTAAGGAGAAAGTTGCCTCCGAGGTGCGGCGATGCGCGAGTTGGTAAAGGTGTTCGACTCTGTGAAGTGTTTACCGTAGTGAATGCTGGATCCGGGCCGGGTTGACCTTTCAAGCTTTTCTAAAATCGCGTCTGCGTGCTCGGACGACGGGGTGACATCGTGAGGCGATCACGGATTAACCTTCGTTGTCAAGGCGGGAAACAGCCGCGGTTTACGGGTCGAACCCGGGCGGCTGGTCCATGCCAAACCAGAACTGGAGGTTCCAGATCAGGTTGCTCTGGCCACTCACCCGACTTGGCTCATTTTTGGGGGTTTCGGGGTGTTAGGAGTAAGTGAATCGCGTTGACTAGGGGTTATGTCGGGTTTTGGGGATGTTTTCCTGACTAAAGGGGTAGGTTGAGGTGGTGGTGTTGCCTCGGGTGCGTGTGGTCCGGACGGGGTCCGGGGCGCGGGCGGTGCAGGTGATTTGGGAGTACCGGGATGACAAGCCGGTGTTGGATCATGCGGGTTCTGCCCATGACAGTGTGATTACAGTGAGCGGCTATGCGGTGTGACATCTTGGTGGGTGATGATCCCCGATTGAGTGACTACGTGCGGCTTCGGGACTCGCAACTCCGGCGGCATCTTGAGGCGGAGCGGGGGTTGTTCATCGCCGAAGGGGACAAGATCATCCGGCGCGCCGCCGCAGCCGGGTGTCGGCCGCGATCGTTTCTCCTGGCTGAGAAGTGGCTGCCTGGGCTCGGGGATGTGCTCGCCAGGTACCCGAACGTCCCCTGCCTGGTGGCCGGTGATGATCTGATCGAGCAGGTCAGCGGCTTCCATGTCCATCGCGGTGCTCTGGCCAGCTTCGAGCGGCCCGCGGAGGCGCCGTGGGCCCAGGTGCTTGCCGGCATCCGGGTGCTGGTATGCCAAGATCTGGTGGATCATGCGAATGTTGGCTCACTCATCCGGGTGGCCGCAGCACTGGGCTGGGATGCGGTCGTGCTGTCGCCTGGGTGCGCCGATCCGCTATACCGCCGGGCCATCAAGGCATCGATGGGCACCTGCTTTCAGGTGCCCTGGAGTCGCATGGCGGAGCCCAGCGCCGATCTGGCACGGTTGCGGGATGCCGGGTTTGAACTAGCTGCCACCACCCTCAGCCCGGAGAGCATTGAGTTGGACGCGTACCAAGCACCCGCGAAGCTAGCCCTGCTGCTCGGCTCCGAGGGACATGGTCTAAGTGCCGACTGGATCGAAACCGCTGATACCCGCTTGAACATCGCGATGGCCGCAGGGGTCGACTCCCTCAACGTGGCCACCGCAGCCAGCATTTTCGCCTACGCGCTGCGAGCCCGGTCCTGACCCCCCGTCTTGGGCAGCCCTGGCCGGGACACTGCAACCGGCGCGTCGGAGGCCGAGGCCAGGGAGGATGCAGCCCCCGGAGTGGGCTGCGGCGCCACGGCTGGCGGGGAGCTTGGGTCTGCCGTTGGGGCCGGGCTGGACGGTGAGGTGGGCGCGGGGCTCGGGGTTGGCTCCGGAAGTGGCTGATCCTGGCGGAACTGCAGGCTCACCACCACGGGATCGTGATCGGAGGAACGGTACGGGTCGGGGCTGAACAGCGCCTGCTCGGCGGGCTTCTTGTAGCTCATGTCGTAGTCGAAGATGTCGGCCTCGTCTGCGTTGATGTGCCAAGCCTGGGTATCCACGATGTTGGCGGCCGCCGCTTCGTTCGCCAGGGCGTGGTCTAGATAACCCGCCATACCATCGAACACATAGGAGTAAGCCTGTTCGCCGCTGAACTGTCGTTCCATGTCCGTATAGCCGACGCCCACTAGTGTGGTGATCGGGTCCTCGTGGTCGTAGGAGTTCAGATCCCCGATGATGATGGTGCGCCCTGCCCCTTGCTCCGTCGGATCCGTGTCCAGCCATTCCGCCAGACGCTCGGCAGCGGCCGTTCGGGTGAGATTGCAGTTGCCCTGCCCGTCGCCCAGGTCGGGATCCCCGGCACAGGCGGAACCTTTGGATTTCAGGTGATTGACTGACACGCTCACCAATTCGCCCGTGGCTTTGTGCCGGAACGTCTGAGTCAGTGAGGGGCGGTTCTTTTTGTCACCGAAGTCGAGGACCGCGAAGGAGCCCACGGGTTCCACCGTACTGGGCTTGTAGATGAACGCCTGAAAAATGGCATCGCTGCCCACGCGACCCGTGTCGATGGCGGCATAGGGGTCGGGAGACTTCTCGTTGAGGGCAGCCACCAGATCGTGGACGGCGGTGCCGTTGTTCTCGATCTCCATCAGCCCCAGCACGTCCGCATTCAGTTCCGTCATGGCAGCGACGATCTTGGCTTGTTGCCGTTGGAACTCCTCCGGGGTGTCGGCGCCCCGAGCAGCTTTGTTCTCGGAGGTGAGGGTAGTGAAATAGTTCAGAACATTGAACGACGCAAGCCGCATATCGCCCCGTTGCGCGGGAGCGCTCGGACGGGGATTGATGGCCGTGTACTCGCCGCCCTGGGTGGGCTGCAACTTAAAGGCTCCAAAGTGGTAGCTGAGGACGCCCGTCAAGTTCGCGACGGTGTCGCCACCGCGGAAGTAGTTCTCCTGCGACATCGGGTGCCCGTTGGGATGAATGGCGGGGGTGGGATTTTGACTACCGCGGCCATCATCGACGATCAGTCGCTCGGCCTGGTTGGCCGCCAGCAGTTCGGCTGCTGCCGGGCCGGGGGTGGTGACGGCAGTGGGCGTCCACTGCCGTTTCGTCGCGTAGGTGATCTCGCCGAACCGGTCAAAGTTGAAATACTCGACGATCGTCAGTGCCTGCGGAAACGTGAGCCGCATCCCCTCGTAGCGCTCCCAATCACTCACCGGCAGGATGAGACTCACCGCCGCGGGGAGGTCAGCGTCCTTGGCGAGCGTTGCCACGGTGCTGGGCGTGATCTGGGTCTGGCCGTTGAACTCGGTGACGGTACCCGTCACGCGAACTTGGTCCCCAACATGCAGGTCGTGGGCGCCCTGATCGAATACGAAGATGCCGTCACTAGTGGCTTCGTCGTCATCGCCCCCATCCTGGATGTAGACGCCGTTGAACTGTCCCGGCGCCTGAAAATCCCCCGTCACGATCCCCGCCACCGTGACGCTCTGCCCTGTGAACACGCTGGCTTCCCCAGAGCCCTGTACCGCGCCGATGGGCATGATCTCCGGGGCTGGAGGCGTCGTCGGGCCAGTGGAAGGGGATTGCGGGAGGGCGGCGCATGTGAAGGTGCGCAGCCGAGAGAAGTCGTCTTTTGGCGTGGCCGTGAAATCTACCGAGGGGTCGTAGCTATCCGAGGGATCTATGTCGGCGGTGCACGCTTTCTTCGTCAGGGTGGCGTCCTGGGTGCTGACTCCGCCAGCCTCCCATCGCGCACCGGGGTCGAATCCCACTTGACCGACGGAGTCCAGCACTGTCTCCCCGCGGGCCAGCACCACGGCGTCGTCGCCGTTGAAATTAACGACGGGGCTCGTCAAGTCCGTCTGCGACGCCAGGGCGGCGTCGGCTTGCGCGTGGGCAATGACCAGATAACCCCCGGGAGCGAGGCTGCGCCCGTCCAGCCGCTGCGTACGGGTGGGTTGACTGGAGCCGTTGGAGTACAAGGTGATGGTGTAGTCGCTGAGCGAGACCTCGGTATCGCTGGGGTTGTGCAATTCGAGTGCCTTGTTGTTGCCGCTGCCCTCGATGTAGCTGCTGATCAGCACGCCCGCAGCGGGGACTGCCTGAGACGAGGATGCACCGCTCAGCCCTATTCCGACGACCAGGGCCAGCGCTGCCCCGGCTGTAACGCCTTTCCGAATACCCATGGCTCACCCTTGACGATCCTGTTGTGGCGTCGGCCATTATCTCAGGTCCGGCCTGGGAGGGTAGGCCAGGGTTCTTATCGTTAAGCCTCAGCCGGTCGGGGCGCCGCAGTCCGTTTCGGGGAGACCGGCCAGTCGTCCGGGTAACGCCATGCCAGATCCGCCACCGTCTGATTCAGCTTCCGGCGAGCTCGGCCAGACAGACGATCGCCAAACACGGTGCCGTTGAGATGGTCAGTCTCGTGCTGGAAACAGCGGGCCAGCAGCCCCGTGCCCACGAGTTCAATGTCATTGCCGTTTGCGTCCTGCCCCCGGCAGATCGCCCTGTCGGGACGGGGAACGCTGGAGTAGCCTCCGGGCCAGGACAGGCAGCCCTCCTCGCTGGCATCCAGATGACGGTCGTTGCCCGTGGGGAGCTCCACCGTCGGGTTGCAGACCACTCCGCGATGGATCTTGTCGTCGGCGTCCGGGCACTCAAACACGAACACCGCCAGGCTCACGCCCACCTGGGTTGCCGCCAGCCCGACACCGTCGGCGGCGCGCATAGTGGTGAACATGTCACGCACCAGCTGTTGCAGGTCCCCCCCGAAGTCCGTGACAGGCTCAGTCTGTGCGTGCATCACCGGAGTGCCCCAACGGGTGATGGGGAGGACACGGCCGCTCGCGGTGAGGTCGTTGGACATCAATCTCCTCGTTTCCGGGTAGTCATGCGGCCATCTAGTATGCACCCTGACACACTGGCGACGTGGATGGACCTTGGGCCGAATTGATCTCTGAGTATCGCAGCTTTTTAGGGGCGGAACGCGGACGTTCACAACACACCATGCGTGCTTACACCCGGGACCTGACGAGCTTGGCCGAGTCCGTCAAGGTTCCCCCGGCGGCCGTGACGCTCACCGCACTCAGGGAATGGCTGGCCGAGCAGGTGAGCGACGGGGCAGAGCCGAGCACTCTGCAACGTCGAGTCTCCTGCGCGCGGGGGTTTTTCGCCTGGGCGGTGAAGGAGGGATATGTGGCCGAAAACCCGACCATCCGGCTACGGTCCCCCAAAACCGCCCGCACCCTCCCGAAGGTGCCAACGGGACGCCAAGTCACCGATGCCATCGCCTCCCTTGCTGAAGACGCCGCCAAGGGCGACCCCATCGCCATTCGTGATATCGCTCTCGTTGAGTTGCTTTATGCCAGCGGGCTCCGGATATCCGAGGCCTGCGGGCTAGGGCTCTGCGATGTCGACTTCGAACGTTCCACGGTGAGGGTCCTGGGCAAAGGCAACAAGGAACGGACCGTTCCCATGGGGGCACCGGCGCGACGTGCTCTGGAGGCGTGGCTCGCCGTGCGAACGCAAGTGCAACGGCCGGACAGCCCTGCGTTGCTGTTCCTCGGCGCGCGCGGGGGTGCGTTGGACCCCCGGGTGGCGCGCCGCGTCATCCATGCAGCAACCGCCGCCGGCGGGCTATCCGTGGGACCGCACGCGTTGCGCCACGCCATGGCCACCCACCTGCTGGCCGGGGGAGCAGACCTGCGAAGCGTGCAGGAACTACTGGGTCACGCCTCCGTGGCAACCACCCAGCGCTATACCCATGTCAGCGACGAGCGGTTGCGCCTCGCGTTCCAGCAGGCGCATCCCCGTGCCTAACCGAGAAGCGTCATCGGGTCCACCAGACGCCCGGACTCCCAAGCCATCCAATGCAGATGGCATCCCGTCGAATAGCCAGTGCTGCCGACGTGACCCACCAGGCTTCCTGCCGCCAGCTCCTGGCCAACCGCCACCTCGATTCCCGGCAGGTGCGCGTAGCCCGTTTGTCGTCCCGCGTGATCCACGACCACCCGGTACCCGTAGCCGCCGTGATAGCCAGCGGAGGCAACCCGCCCCGCCCAGGGGAGCCGAATCGGCGTGCCACAGGCAGCGCTGATGTCAGTGCCATCGTGCAGTTTGTAAACACCCGTGACGGGGTGAACGCGCATTCCGAACGGGCTGGTGACGGGGCCAGCCACGGGAAGTTCACCGGAGCCCAGCCCAGGGGATTGTGCCGGGGGAAGCCAAGGGGCGGCGGTAGGTTCGGTGCCGTGGGGGAGCAGGCGGATCACTGGGCGAGCCAGGTAGAGCAGGGGGTCGAAGTAGTCCAGCCCATCTGTGAGCCCCCAGTGCAGGCAATAGTCTGGTGCGCAGTGAGGCAGATCAGCGATATGCCCGATGACATCACCAGCGGCCACCTGAGCGCCGACAGAGACGGTGCCCGTCACCGGAGTGTATGTAGTGCGCAGCCCATTGCCGTGATCCACCGACACTGACGGCGTTCCCGCAACCACCCCCGAGAAATACACCTGCCCGACGGCGGCAGCATGGACCGGTTCGCCCCGAGAGGCGCTCAGGTCAACACCCCGGTGCCCCGCCGAATAGCGTGACGTCCCCGGATCGAAGGCCTTCAAGACCGCACCCGGCACAGGGGCTTCCAACTCAAGCCCCGGATCAGCTTGCGCAGGTAGCGGCGTCAAGAGCAAGGCAAACAGCACGGGCCAGATGAGGAACCGTTTCATGCCAACACCATGGCCGCGGGATAGGACGATTCACTGCCGCGCCCGCTAGTCACGCCCATTGTGGAAAACCCGGGGTTACGCTGAACCATGGGCTTCGACACCTTCCGCACAGAGCTGCGTCAGGCGCTCAGCGCCGCAGGAGACCCGCGCCGTGCCGAGCAACAGCGGCGTTACCTGAAATCGGAGATGCCCATGTACGGGGTTGGCGTGCCCGCGGTCCGGAAGATCGCGGTCGCCTTAGCCGAAGATCACCCGGCGCTGTGGACACCCGGAAGCTGGGCCAGTTCATTGCGTCGCCTGTGGGATGGTGCTGAACGGCGGGAGGAACGGTTCGCGGCGCTGGCCATCATCCGCTCCCGCCGATCCAGGGAGTTGGCCAGCCGGACTGGCTCCCTCGGGCTCTACAAACACCTGATCCGTTCGGGCGCCTGGTGGGACCTGGTGGACGAGACCTCGCACGCCGTCGGGCTGGTACTGCTGCAGCATCCTGACCAGGCCGTCACCATGCGTGCCTGGGCTCGCGATGACGACCGATGGATTCGCCGGAGCGCCATCATCTGCCAGCTGCAGCACAAAGCCCGCACAGACGTGGGGCTGTTGACCGACGCCATTGAAGCCAACCTGATCGATGGTGAATTCTTCATCCAGAAAGCCATCGGCTGGTCACTGCGGGACTACGCCCGCACCAACCCGGACTGGGTGCGAGCTTTCGTTGAAAGTCATCCAGACCTGTCCCGCCTCAGCCTGAGAGAAGCCACCAAGCACTTATGAGTCCTCCACGTGAGGCCGGGCGTTCTGTGGTGCCTTCGAGCCGGCGCCCGTTGCTCACGCGGTCAAGTGAGGCTCGCCCGAATAATTCCGTCCTGGAATATGCTCGGGGGCAGGGAAGACTCACTGTGGTTTGGTCACGGGTTGCCTCAGGGCTTAGGATAAACCCCGCAATCGGTACATCCGATTGACATCGCATGCGCTGCAACGGCTAGGCCGTCAGCGGCGACGTGGTCCCGGCCTGTGCCGGGTGTCGTCACTGGGCGCATCAGGCAAGGCCTCAGGGCCTTAGAAACAACCACCGTGTGGGCCAAAGCCCACCCCGTCAAGGGCGGGCGTTCGACGCCCCCCGCGAAAGGAACGACCATGGCCGTCGTGACCACTCGCCAGCTGCTCGAATCAGGCGTGCATTTCGGGCATCAGACCCGTCGCTGGAACCCCAAGATGAAGCGGTTCATCTTCGCGGAGCGCAACGGCATCTACATCATCGACCTGCAGCTGTCCCTCAGCTACATCGACAAGGCCTTCGCCTTCGTCAAGTCCACCGTTGCCCGCGGCGGTCAGGTGCTGTTTGTCGGCACCAAGAAGCAGGCTCAGGAAGCCATCGCTGAGCAGGCCACCCGCGTCGGTATGCCCTACGTCAACCAGCGCTGGCTTGGCGGCATGCTCACCAACTTCCACACCGTCACCAAGCGCATCCAGCGCCTCAAGGAACTTGAGGGCATGAACCTCTCAGACCCTGCGAGCAGCGGCCTGACGAAGAAGGAACTGCTGCAACTTGCGCGGGAGAAGAACAAGCTTGATAAGAGCCTTGGCGGTATCCGTGACATGGCCCGCACCCCGCAGGCTGTGTGGGTGGTCGACACCAAGAAGGAACACTTGGCCGTCGACGAGGCGCGGAAGCTGCGCATCCCGATCATCGGCATCCTCGACACCAACTGCGATCCCGACGAGGTCGACTACGCGGTGCCCGGCAACGACGACGCCATCCGCTCCGTCGCCCTGCTAACCCGCATCATCGCCGACGCCGTTGCCGAGGGCCTCATTGAGCGCTCCTCCGGACGCAGCGGTGAAGAAGCCGAGGCCGAGCCCATGCCCGATTGGGAGCGTGAGCTGTTGGCGCAGAGCGAGCAGCCCGCCGCTGAGGCAGCGCCGGAGGCCGCTGAGGCCCCAGCCGAGGCTCCTGCCGAGTCCGAGTAATCCCCACGAGCAACAGAGCTACAGAAAGAAACACATGGCAATCACTGCTGCTGACGTAAAGAAGCTGCGCGACGCCACTGGCGCCGGCATGATGGACGCCAAGAAGGCACTCACCGAGGCCGAGGGCGACTTCGAGAAGGCCGCCGAACTGCTGCGCATCTCCGGCCTGGCCAAAGCCGCCAAGCGCACCGACCGTGAGGCCACCAACGGCATCGTCGCGGGCCGGGACGGGATCCTCATTCAGTTTGCCGCCGAGACCGACTTCGTCGCTAAGAACGCCGAGTTCGTCGGCTTGGGTGACCAGATCGTGGCGGCCGTCGCCGCCAGCGGCGCCACCGACCTAGAGGCTGGGAACGCCGCGGCGCTCGGGTCGTCCACCGTGAAGGAAGCTGTTCAGGAACTGGCGGCGAAGATCGGCGAGAACCTCTCCCTGGTGAAGGTGGCGAACTTCGACGGCACCACTCACCTGTACCTGCACCGCCGCGCCTCTGACCTGCCGCCGCAGGTCGGTGTGTTGATCGAATACACCGGAGGCGATGATGCCCTCGCGCATCAGGTTGCGATGCACATCGCCGCCATGAGCCCGTCCTACGTGACGCGCGACGAGGTGCCGGCTGATGTCGTTGAGAACGAGCGGCGTATCGCCGAGGCCACCGCCCGGGAAGAAGGCAAGCCGGAGGGGGCTATCCCGCGGATTATCGAGGGCCGCCTGAACGGCTACTTCAAGGATGTGGCGCTACTGGACCAGCCCGCGGTCTGGGAGGACAAGAAGTCCGTGGCCGATGTCCTGAAGGCCGCAGGCCTTGAGGTGAAGCGCTTCGTCCGCTTCGCTGTCGGCGCCTGAGGACCACTGACGACGAGCGCGTCCCGTTGGGGCGCGCTCGTTCGTTGTATATGACGATAGGGTGAGGGATGACGCGTCACCCACCAGGAAGGTAGGTCCCCATGAACAAGCCGTATCAGCGCGTGCTGCTCAAACTCTCAGGCGAGGTCTTCGGCGGCGGAAAGCTCGGTGTGGACCCCGTTGTGATCTCTGAGATTGCCAACGAAATCGCGGCCGTGGCGGCTGAGGGTGCTCAGGTGGCCGTGGTGGTCGGTGGCGGCAATTACTTCCGTGGCGCGGAACTCAGCCAGAACGGCATGGCTCGGGACCGGGCTGACTATATGGGCATGCTGGGCACCGTCATGAACGCCATCGCGCTGCAGGACTTTCTGGAGAAAGCTGGCATCCATACTCGGGTGCAGTCCGCCATCAACATGGCCCAGGTGGCCGAGCCCTACATCCCGCGCCGCGCCGAACGACACTTGGAGAAGGGGCGCATCGTCATCTTTGGTGCCGGATCAGGCATGCCGTATTTCTCGACGGACACCGTCGCAGCCCAGCGGGCTCTGGAAATCGGTGCTGAGGTGCTCCTCATGGGCAAGCAGGGGGTGGACGGCGTCTACGACTCTGATCCGCGAAAGAATCCGGCAGCCCAGCGCTTCAAACATCTAACCTATGACGAGTTCCTGGCCAGGGACCTCAAGGTGGCCGACGCGACGGCCATCGCCCTAGCCCGCGACAACGCCCTCAATCTCGTTTTCTTCAACCTGTCCGAGCGCGGCAATATCCGCCGCGTCGTGCAGGGAGAACCCATTGGAACGCTCGTTTCCCGCTGACCACCCCTACCCACACTAAGGAGAGCGCCATGATCGCCGATGTCGAGAAGGAAACCCAGGGCAAGATGCAGCAGGCGGTGGACCACGCCCGCGAAGACTTGTCCACCATCCGCACGGGGCGAGCCCACCCCGCTATGTTCAATCGGTTGACTGCCGACTATTACGGTGCGCCGACTCCGCTGCAGCAGTTGGCGACATTCACCTCAACCGACCCACGGACCATGCTGATTACTCCCTTCGATCGCAGCGCTATTGCGGCCATTGAAAAGTCCATCCGCGAAGCCGATCTCGGGGTGAACCCCAGCAACGATGGCAACTCGATCCGGGTGGTTATGCCGGAACTGACTGAGGAACGCCGCAAGGAGTACATTAAGCTCGCCAAAGCCAAGGCAGAGGACGCCAGGATCGCCGTGCGCAACATCCGCCGCCACGCCATCGATGCCTTCAAGAAACTGGAGAAGAACTCGGAGATCAGCGAGGACGAACTTGTTCGCGCTGAGAAGGCAATGGATGCCACAACGAAGAAATTCGTTGAGGCGGTTGACGACCTGCTCAAGCATAAGGAAGCCGAACTTAGCGAAGTCTGATGCCCAGCGAGGTGCCCGCCAACGACACCCCAGCGTCGAAGGGCGGCCGGAATGTCCCGGTCGCCATCGGGGTCGGGGTGTTGTTGTTGACGTGTCTCGCGGTCGGGCTGCTGTGGGCGCCGTGGTTTTTCGTGCTGGTGGCCGCGGCGGCTTTCGGCTTGGGCGTGGTCGAGATCCATCAGGCGTTGGCCCGCAAGGGCATGCACTCGCAGGTTAAGTGCATCGTCACGGGGACCGTGGTGAGCGTGCTTGGTGGCTACGGGGCGGCCCGGCTGGACCTGGGCCTGTCCCCGACGGCGTTTGCTGTGATTTGTGTGGCTGGGACTTTCCTGGCCTGCCTGGTAGCGCGCCTGTTTTTTGCGAAGCCTGAGGGCTTTATCCGCGATGTTGCAGCCAGCGCCCTCATCATCGCCTATATCCCCCTCATGGGGATCTTCGTTCCATTATTGATGGCGGCCCCGCAGGGAAACCTCCGGTTTATTGTGCTGATTTTCTGTATCGTGGCTGCCGATACTGGCGCTTACGTGGTGGGGTCGCTTTTCGGGCGGCACAAGATGGCGCCGCTCATTTCGCCGTCAAAAACCTGGGAAGGATTCGCCGGCTCGCTGCTGGTGGCCGGTGCCGTGGGGGCGATCGCGGGGATGTGGGCTCTTGGCGCTTCGTGGTGGTTGGGTCTGCTATTGGGCCTGTGTACGGCCCCGGCTGCTACCCTGGGCGATCTGGTGGAGTCCCAGATTAAACGGGATGTGGGCATTAAGGATATGTCGAATTTCCTGCCCGGGCATGGGGGAGTGATGGATCGGCTGGATTCGATGCTGGTTGCAGTACCGGTAGGATGGCTTGTTCTGTACCTGAGCCTTGGGGGATGAGATGCCAACCAACCTGCCGCTGGTCTTCGACGCCCCTGCCCGGGGCAAAGCCCCGAAGCACTGGCTCGATTTCGACACTGATGCCCGACGCGACGCCATGGCTGCGCTCGGCCTGCCGACGTTTCGGGCCGACCAGATCTCGCGGCACGTTTTTGATGGGTTGAGCGACGACGTCGCAGCGTGGACGGATCTGCCAGCCGCGATTCGCCTGGACTTGGCCAGGCAACTGTTCCCTGCGCTGCTCACTGAAATACGCCAGCAGGCAGCCGACCGCGGGCGCACCATCAAAACCCTGTGGCGACTTCACGATGGCTCCCTGCTGGAATCAGTGCTGATGCGCTACCCACAGCGATCGACGCTGTGCATCAGTTCCCAAGCGGGCTGCGGGATGGCCTGCCCGTTCTGCGCCACCGGGCAGGGCGGGCTGAAACGTAACCTCTCCCAGGCCGAGATCACCATCCAGGCCTTAGCAGCCAACCAGATGCTCGCCGCGGGGGTGATGTCCGGCACCACAGGGCGGCTCAACAACGTCGTGTTCATGGGGATGGGGGAGCCGCTGGCGAATTACAAGGCGGTGCTGGGTGCCATCCGCACGCTGATCGCCCCCAGCCCGCGCGGCTTCGGGATGAGCGCCCGCGGTATCACGGTGTCTACGGTGGGTCTGGTACCGCAGATTGGGCGATTGGCGGCTGAAGGTCTCCCCCTCACCCTGGCCGTATCCCTGCATGCTCCCGACGACGACCTGCGCAACGAGGTCGTGCCCGTGAACAACCGTTGGTCTGTCGCCGAGGTCGTCGAGGCCGCCTGGGAATACGCACGCGTCACCAAACGACGTGTCAGTATTGAGTACGCGTTGATGCGCGACATCAACGACTCCGTCGCCCGAGCCAACCTACTCGCCGATGTGTTGAAGAAACACGGCGACTGGCGCTGGGTTCACGTGAACCTCATTCCCTTGAACCCGACGCCTGGTTCCAAGTGGACGGCGTCCCGGCCCGAGGATGAGGAGGCCTTCATCGCCACGCTAGAGCGGCGGGGTGTGCCCGTGACGCTGCGTGATACCCGAGGATCGGATATCGACGGCGCCTGCGGCCAGCTCGCCGCACGCCAGACCAGCTGAGACGCAGATCTGGACAAGCACCGCTCGGAGTGGGTGGCGGGTTTACCATCTGCTGAGTAGTAACGCCAACCGTCACCGAGGAGTGCCATGGAACAGTCCCTGCAGTCGATCTTCGAATCCGTGGTCGCGCGGAACCCCGGAGAGGCCGAGTTCCACCAGGCCGTACGCGAGGTCTTTGATTCCCTGGCACCGGTCATCAAGAAAAACCCCAGCTATCTGGAAGCGAAGATCCTGGAGCGCATCTGCGAACCAGAGCGCCAGATCATCTTCCGCGTGCCGTGGCTGGATGACAGCGGAGTCGTCCAGGTCAACCGTGGTTTCCGGGTGGAGTTCAACTCCGCCCTCGGCCCCTACAAGGGTGGATTGCGGTTCCACCCATCGGTGTACCTTGGCATCATCAAGTTCCTGGGCTTCGAACAGATCTTCAAAAACTCCCTCACCGGGCTGCCCATTGGCGGCGGTAAGGGAGGCTCTGATTTTGATCCCCATGGCCGTTCCGACGCTGAGGTCATGCGGTTTTGTCAGTCGTTCATGACTGAGCTGTACCGTCATTTGGGCGAGTACACGGACGTGCCGGCTGGCGATATCGGCGTCGGAGGCCGGGAGATCGGCTACATGTTCGGCCAGTACAAGCGCATCACCAATCGCTACGAATCAGGGGTGCTGACCGGCAAGGGCCTTGATTGGGGCGGCTCGCTTGTGCGTACTGAGGCGACCGGGTATGGCACCGTCGTATTCGCCAACGAAATGCTGAAGACCCGCGGCGAGTCCTTCGACGGCAAACGCGTCTCGGTCTCCGGTTCCGGGAACGTGGCCATCTACGCCATTGAGAAGGCCCATGCCCTGGGCGGCACGGTGGTGGCTTGCTCTGACTCGTCCGGCTACGTCGTTGACGAGGCCGGCATCGACATTGCCCTGCTGAAACAGGTCAAGGAGGTCGAACGCGGCCGCATCGCGGACTACGCGGCGCGGCGTGACAGCGCCCAGGTTGGCACCGCCGGCTCCATCTGGGACGTGCCCGTCGACGTGGCACTGCCGTGCGCTACACAGAACGAATTGAACGGGGCACAAGCAGCCACGCTGATCGCCGGTGGTGTCAAGGCCATCGCAGAGGGCGCGAACATGCCCACCACCCCTGATGGCGTGCGTGCCTTCCAGCAGGCAGGGGTGCTGTTCGCCCCCGGTAAAGCAGCCAACGCGGGCGGCGTGGCAACCTCGGCCTTGGAGATGCAGCAGAACGCTATGCGTGACTCGTGGAGCTTCGACTACACCGAGGAGCGTCTCACCGGCATCATGCGCAATATCCATGACATGTGCGCGGCGACGGCAGACGAGTACGGCGCCCCCGGTGATTATGTCGTCGGGGCCAACATCACCGGCTTCATCAAGGTGGCCAACGCCATGCAGGCATTCGGGCTGGTCTGATAGCTCGTTCGCAACGGGCCGCCAGGCACAACGCCTGGCGGCCCAAGCCATTTGCGGATCGTGACACACTGTCTGGGTGCGAAGAATCGTCCTGCTCGGCTCCACCGGCTCCATCGGTACGCAGACCCTTGACGTCGTGGCGACCCGGCCCGACGAGTTCGAGGTGTCCGCCCTGGCAGCCTCGGGTGGGAATGCGCAGCGCCTGGCGGAGCAGATAGCCCGGTTCCAGCCACAGCAGGTAGCCGTGGCTGACCCGGCCGCTGCTCCCGAACTTGAGGCCGAACTGGCTCGGTTGCGCATCGCCTCGCCCCGGCTGCTTGTCGGCCCGGAAGCAGCGACGACGCTCGCCGCCTCGGATTGCGACGTGGTGGTCAACGCCATCACCGGCGCAGCCGGGCTCCAGCCCACGTTGGCGACTCTGGCTGCCGGCACCACCCTCGCCCTGGCCAATAAGGAATCCTTGGTGATCGGGGGACGGCTGGTGACCGATGCCGCCGCGCCGGGCCAGCTGGTGGCCGTCGACTCCGAGCACTCCGCGTTCGCCCAGGCATTGCGTGGCGGTCGCGCCGACGAGGTGGCGCGCCTCATCCTCACCGCATCGGGTGGCCCTTTCCGGGGACGGAGGCGAAACGAGCTCACGAACGTGACCGCGGAGCAGGCCATGGCGCACCCCACCTGGGCCATGGGACGGGTCATCACCATCAACTCCTCGACGCTGGTCAACAAGGGATTGGAGTTGATTGAGGCGGCGCTGCTCTACGGCGTCAGCTACGACGACATCGTCGTGACGGTGCATCCGCAGTCCGTGGTCCATTCAATGGTGGAGTTCTGCGACGGGTCCACGCTGGCCCAGGCCTCCCCGCCCGACATGCGGCTGCCCATCGGCTTGGCCCTGACGTGGCCAGATCGGCTACCCGGGGCAGCTAAACCCTGCGACTGGAGCCGCCCAGTTGCGTGGACGTTCGAACCCCTCGACAACAAGACGTTCCCCGCCGTCGAACTGGCTCGGCGGGCCGGCCGGGCCGCGGGAACCGCTCCGGCCGTCTACAATGCCGCGAACGAGGTGCTGGTGGATGCCTTTTGTGAAGCGCGCATTGGTTTCCTCGACATCACCGACCTGATCGCCCGCTGCCTGGACGAACACTTGGCTGCGGACCACATCCCCGACCCCCAACTGAGCGTGGACGCCGTGCTTGCTGCCGACCGGGTTGCCCGTCGCCGCGCCGCTGACCTAGTGGAGGAACTGTGATCAACGCCACTTCAATCGGCATCGCCTTATTGTTCTTCCTGGCCATCATGGCCTCGGTGGCCTTGCATGAAATTGGTCACCTGGTCCCGGCCAAACTATTTGGTGTCAAGGTCACCCAGTATTTCGTGGGTTTTGGTAAAACTCTCTGGTCCCGCAAGCGCGGTGAAACCGAATATGGGTTCAAGGCCTTCCCGTTGGGCGGATACGTCCGACTAATCGGCATGTATCCGCCGGAGAAAGACACCGGCCGCCGGAAGGGGTGGCTGACCCGGATGGCGGATCAGGCCCGCTCCTACGAGTACGAGGAGATCACGGCAGAGGATAACGGCCGCCTGTTTCATCAGAAAACCGTGTGGCAGAAGGTCATCGTCATGCTGGGTGGGCCCGCCATGAACCTGCTGCTGGCGTTTCTGATCTTTCTCAGCATCAACGTCTTCTACGGCACGATGCAGGCGAATCTCCAGGTAAGCGTCGTTAACGAATGCGTCATCCCAGCGGACCGAACCCCCGCGGTCTGTCAGCCGGGTGACCCCGAAACCCCCGCCAAACAGGCCGGGATCCAGGTGGGCGACAAGGTGGTGGCCTTTAATGGGGTTGCCGTGACCAACTGGACCGAGCTGGGTGACCTGATCCGTGCCAACCGCGACGGCGAGGCCACCGTCACCGTGGAGCGGGACGGCCAAGTCATCCAACTCAACAGTGTCAACACCATCATCCAGTCCGTCCCGGACCGGCTAGACCCAGCCACCACTGTCGAAGCCGGCTTCCTTGGTATCTCGCCCGGCAGCGAACGCGTCTATGGTGGTGTGGGCGCCACCGCGGCGCAGATGTGGAACATGACCCGGATGTCTGCGGTTGCTTTGGCGTCCTTCCCCGTGCGGATCTGGAATGTTGGGGTTGGTCTCGTCACCGGACAGGAACGAGACATCAACAGCCCAATCTCCATCATTGGTGCCAGCCGCGTCGCGGGCGAGATCGCCACAGCCGACGAGATTCCCGTGATGGATCGCGCCGCCACCTGGCTATCGCTGCTCGGCAGCGTGAACTTGTTCCTCGCAGTGTTCAACCTCGTGCCGCTGCTGCCGCTCGACGGTGGTCACATCGCCGGGGCGCTCTATGAGGCCATTCGACGGGGGATCGCTCGCCTGCGCGGCAAGGCAGACCCGGGTCCTGTGGACACCGCCAAGATGCTTCCGGTGGCTTATCTGGTGGGCGGGTTTCTCTTGGTTGGCGGTCTAGTGTTGATCGTCGCCGACTTCGTCAGCCCCATCAAGCTGTTCTGATGCGGGGTGCTAACCTCAGCCACAGTTTCACAGGTGGGACGCCGCGGCGTCTTGCTGCGTGAACCCAACTGACAACGAGAAGGACGTCACCCCATGGCCACAGCCGCCTATACCGCCGAAGAGCTCACGCAACTCGCCGCCCGCATCGCGCCCGTCGAGGAGACGTGGTTGCAAGCAGGGCGCGACCGCCAGAACGACCTGACTAAGCCGCCCGGGTCGCTCGGGGGTCTGGAGGCGATCGGCGTTCAGTTGTGCGGGATCGCCGCCGCCTGTCCGCCGCCCGTGCCCAGCAAGCCCCGGGTCGTCGTCTTTGCCGCGGACCACGGAGTCTACGCGCAAGGGGTGACGCCCTGGCCGCAGGAGGTCAGCATCCAGATGGCGGCCGGCATAGCCATCGGTTTTGCGGGGGTCAGTGTGATCGGGCGCTCCGTCGGGGCCGAGGTGGAGGTCATTGATGTCGGTCTCCTCTCGCCCGCCGACGGCACCATCGATCGTCGCATCGCCCCGGGAACGGCTGATTTCACGCAGGGTCCAGCCATGAGCCGCGAGCAGGCCCTCGCTGCCGTCGCGGTTGGTCTTGAGGCCGCCGAGAGCGCCATCGCGGCCGGTGCTGATGTGCTCGTTCCCGGTGAGGTCGGGCTGGCGAACACCACTCCCGCCACCGCTTTGACGGCCGCCTTCGGGGGGGTTCCGGCTGTGGAGGCGACAGGCCGCGGGGCCGGGGCCGATGATGAGATGCTCAGTCGGAAGGTCTCGGTGATTGAGCGTGGCCTACAGGTCAACGATGTCGCCGGGCTGCTCGCCGCAGGCGACCATGTTGGGGCCCTGGCGGCTGTAGGCGGGTTTGAGCATGCCGCCATGGTCGGTTTGATCCTAACGGCGGCGGCCCATCGCATCCCGGTGGTGCTCGATGGGGTGGTGTCCTGCTCGGCGGCGCTCGTAGCCCGCACGATCGCCCCCGCCGTGGCTGGCTACCTGTTGGCCGGTCACGCCGGTGTGGAGCCCGCCATTGCCATCGCACATCGGGAGCTGGGGCTCAAGGGCCTGGTAGATCTGGGGCTGAGGCTCGGGGAGGGCTCGGGAGGGGCGCTCGCCCTGCCGCTGGTGCGGACGGCTGCGCTCGTGATGAACGAGATGGGCACTTTCAGTGAGCAAGGGGTATCCCAGGCGTGATCGGCACCGCGCTCGTGTTGGGCGGGACCCGCTCCGGCAAGTCAACGTTCGCGGAGTCGTTGTTCGCGGATGCCCCGCGCGTTGCGTACGTGGCGACCTCGGAGGAGCGGCCCGGCGACGCCGAGTGGGCGGAGAGGCTGCGGCTCCACCGGGAACGCCGTCCCTCGCACTGGGAGACGATCGAGACCATCGACTTGGTCGCTCAACTACGCCGCAACGATGGCGCCCCCATGCTGGTGGACTGCCTTGGGGTGTGGCTGACGCGCCTGCTGGATGACGGCTGCTGGGATCGGGACCAGGCCGCGCTGGCCCGGCTCAACGAGCGACTCGATGACTTTCTGGCTGCGTTGCACCAGACCCGGCGTGACGTGGTGTTCGTCAGCAACGAGGTGGGGCTGGGTGTGGTGCCGGAAACCCCATCGGGGCGGTTGTTTGCCGATCAGCTGGGACGTCTCAATATGCGTGTCGCCGCGATGGTGGAGCGGGTGTGGTTCTGCGTGGCCGGGATTCCTTTGCCCGTCAAGGCCCCCTGATGCGGGCACTCCGGGCCCTGCACAGCGCGGTGGCCATGTACACGTGGCTGCCGGTTCGCAAGCACAACTGGAAGGACTCCGACTTTCCCGACGGCCTCGTGGCCTTCCCCTGGCTGGGTGCGGGGATCGGTGGCGCAGCGGGGCTGCTCGGTTGGGGGATCGCCTGGGCGGCGGAGACGCGCTGGCTCGGAGCGGTACTGGCCCTCGCAGCGGTCGCCTGGGTCACCGGCGCCATGCACTTAGACGGGATAGCTGACGTCGCGGACGGGTTGGGATCGCGGAAACCGCCGGATCAGGCCATGGCCATCATGAAGCAATCCGACATCGGGCCCATGGGGGTGGCGACGCTGCTGCTGGTGCTGCTGGCCGACATCGGCGCCGTTGCAGTACTGCCCCCCGAGAGCTGGCCATTGCTGCTGGCAGTCGGCCTCGCGGCAGGCCGGGTGGCCGCCATGGCCGGCGCCCTGCCGCGGAGCGATGAGAAGCCGGTGCCCGGGACCCTGTCGGGCCTAGTGGCCGGACGAGTGCGGCCGATACACGTGTGGGCCACCCGGGTGTCCCTAGTGGTCGGCGTCGCCTTGGCTGCGTGGGGGTTGCTGGGCTGGCGGGCCGCCGCCTGTTGGGGAGGGGCGCTGTGCCTAGCCTGGCTCGTGGCCGTCGGCTGGCAGCGGCACCTGCTGCGGCGCCTAGGCCGTCTTAACGGGGACTGCTATGGTTCGCTGATCGAGATCACGCAACTGGCCACCTGGCTGCTCCTCGCGCTCACCTATCACCGAATTGGGGCGGTATGACTCTTCGACATCGCAGCCTAGGTCTCGCCCTAGGGACTCTGGCCGACCAGCTTTTCGCCGACCCCACGCACCACCACCCCGTCGGTTGGTTCGGTTCCTGGGCGAAGCATGTTGAGCACGCCACCTACGCCGACAGCCGCGCGGCTGGGGTGGGCTTCACCGCGGTGGCCGTTACGCCAGTGCTAGTCGGCGGCATCATTGTGGAACGTCTCGCGCGACGACGTGGCTGGCTTCAGGTGCTGATCACTGCCGTCGCCACCTGGGTTGCGCTCGGCACGCGGCGGCTCGCCAACGAGGGCGCAGTGATGGCCGACCGGATCGAATCCGGTGACTTAGCAGCGGCGCGCGAACAACTGCCGAACCTTTGTGGCCGCGATCCCAGTGATCTTGATGCGGAGGCACTTGGGCGGGCCACCGTCGAGTCGATGGCCGAGAACACCAACGATGCCGGCATTTGCACGCTGTTTTGGGGTGCCGTCGCCGGGGTGCCAGGGATCCTCACCCATCGGGCCATCAACACCTTGGATGCCATGGTCGGGTACCGCAATTCCCGCTATGCCCGGTTCGGTACCGCTTCGGCCGTCGCTGACGACGCCGTTGCCTGGCCAGCGGCCCGCCTCACGGGTGTCCTCGCCTGTTTGATGGCCCCGGTGGTCGGTGGCGAGCTGCAGCGGGCGTGGCGCGTCATGCTGCGCGACAGCACCCGCCATCCCAGCCCCAACGGCGGCTGGTGTGAATCGGCTTGGGCGGGCGCGCTAGGGGTGCAGCTTGGCGGTGAGAACCGATACGGGGAACGAGTCGAATCCCGCCCCACCCTCGGTGATGGACCCCGTCCCCAGGCGGCGCAGGTGCGGCGTGCTGCCAAGCTGGTGACGGCCGTCACAGTCGCGGGAGCAGTCATTGCCGCCGGGGCGCTGGCCTTGTTCGGGAGAGAGTCGTGACTGGGTTGCTGATTGCGGGCACCGCGTCGGATGCCGGTAAGTCGTTGATCGTCACGGGACTGGCCCGTGCTGTGCGGCGCCGGGGCGTGCGGGTGGCCCCGTTCAAGTCGCAGAACATGTCGAACAACTCAATGGTGTGTCTGGATGGGGCCGAGATCGGGCGCGCTCAATACCTTCAGGCTCAGGCAGCCGAGGTCCAGCCCAGCAGCCTGCTGAACCCCGTGCTGCTCAAGCCGGGCAGCGACCGCCGCAGCTTCGTCGTGCTGCGCGGCCAGCCTGCAGGAGAGCTACAGGCAGGGGAGTACGCCGTTGGGC
This sequence comes from Propionibacteriaceae bacterium, assembly GCA_030532825.1. Classification (GTDB taxonomy): domain Bacteria; phylum Actinomycetota; class Actinomycetes; order Propionibacteriales; family Propionibacteriaceae; genus Arachnia. The sequence goes on along the minus strand of JAUNKK010000001.1, from coordinate 95,079 downwards.
GGCGGCACCTGGCGGAGGCGGCGTTCGCGGCCTATGAGGAGCTTGCTGCGAAGTTTGATCTTGTGCTGTGTGAGGGGGCTGGATCGCCCGCGGAGATCAACTTGCGGCACGGCGACTACGTCAATTTCGGGCTGGCTGAGCGCTTTGACTTGCCCGTTGTCCTGGCGGCCGACATCGACCGCGGCGGGGCACTTGCGGCGATCTTCGGCACCCACGGGATCATCGCCGAGGCTGACCGGGCTCGAATGGTCGGCTATCTCATCAACAAGTTCCGGGGGGACCAGAGTGTTCTGGACCCGGGATTGACGGAGCTGTCCGTGCGCACGGGGCTGCGAAACTTCGGAGTGCTGCCGTGGCTACCGGACGTCTGGCTGGACGGCGAGGACGCCTTGACCATCGGTTCTCGGCCGCTGCGCCCGGGCCGCGGGGTGCTGCGGGTAGCCGTCGTTCATTTTCCCCGGACCTCAAATGCCACCGACGTCGATGCTTTGGCGGCCGAGCCGGGCGTGCAGGTGGTGGTCACGACTTCCCCGGCCGAGGTGTGGGACGCGGACTTGGTGGTGCTGCCCGGCTCCCGGGCGACCGTCACCGACCTGGCCTGGCTGCGGGAGCGGGGCCTTGCCGACGTAGTGGAGGAACGCGCCCAGCATGGGCGCCCCGTCGTGGGCATCTGCGGCGGCTACCAGATGCTCACGGACCGGATCCGCGATGAGTTGGAATCGGGCGGCGTAGTCCGCGGGCTGGGGCTTCTCCCCGGCGAGGTCCGGTTCGGCGCCGATAAGGTGCTTGGCCGGCCTCGGGGCCAATGGCGCGGCCATGAGGTGACCGGTTACACCATCCACCATGGCCGGGTCCATGCCGCGGGGGGCGAGGAGTTCTGCGAGGGCCAGCAGGTCGGGGCGACGTTCGGCACCATGTGGCACGGGGCTTTCGAGTCCGACGAGTTCCGGCGCGCGTTCCTAGCTGAGGCCGCTGAGTTGGCGGGGAGCAATTGGCAGCCAACCCCGGGAGCGCCGGGCTATGCGGCACAGCGGGAAACCATGATCGAGCGGCTCGCCGATGCCTGCGAGGAACACTTGGATGTAGCGGGGCTACTGGCGGTAGCGCGGTGACGGCCAATAACGTAGACATTTCGGGCGTTTCCACCCAAGTAATAGGCGGCGCCGCAGTTCAGTGCAGCCAACCAGGGTGCGGAATCGCATACACAGCGGATCAGCCCTCAAGCCGATACCAGCGGCGACATCATTGCCATGTGGATCGCGCCATCTGAATCGCACGACGGGAAGAGGGGCCTATGTCTCGTCGCGCTGTCGTGACCGGGGTAGGGAAGTCGCGCTTGTGCTGTCCGCTATGGGCGGCTAGGTATCCTCCTGAAGATGGTCATGCCGCAACAGCTGCCCACCCTCAGAAGAGTCAGCATTTCGCTGCCTTCGGAGGCGGAGCAGCAGCTTTCGCGCGATCCTGGTGGGGCTAAACTGCGATCGGCACTGGGACCGGTGCAGCGGGCGGCGCCACCGAAGGCGCCTACATCGCTTTCCGAGACGGACTCTCTGGAAGTGACTTTCTGGGGCTCCGTCGGCACAAACGCTCTTTGAGGAGGAGTCTCCGGCGGCGCAACATCATTCTTGACCTCACTTGAGGACGTTATAAAGCCAACGAAAGCCGCCACTTCCATCTTCCCCTGCAGGACCAGCTCAAGATGGTTTGGTGCTTTTAAAGAGGCCTCGTGGTGCCGCAGTCGGCACTTCCGGCGGAGATTTCTATTCCCCCAGCGCCGAGCCCCACCTTGAGCGAGCCGTTGCCTTCAGGGTTGGTGCAGGCCGAATCCGGTCTGATCGTCCCTCAGTCGGCGGCACCACACATTGCACCGCCGACACCCTTGGGACCTCCACTCCTCCACCCGCTGGCTGAACTTACACAGATTCTGGCCTTCCCGTGAAAGTGCCTAGGGAGCCCCATGCCGACTGAACAGCAGGATCTGAAGCGAGCTTCGCGGCGGCTGCGACGCCTACGCGACGAGCTGGCCCGACGGGGCACGCCATTCAGGAGCATCGGACGAATAGACGGAGAGGCGCAGCCGCGCTATGTGGCACACAGCCACATTGGCTCCATCCTGGCTCAATACGATGGTGTGCAGTGGCTGCTATTCCTTTTGCCGCCTGGCGCACTTCGCTACGCCAGTTATTCAGGCTGGACGGAGTTGATGTATGGCCGGGCACCGGGAGGATATCAATCTTCGGAGACAGCCTCTACGGTCTGGATCGAGAAGCTCCTCAAGGAGGATGAGCCCCCCTTAATTGATGTCAATGAGCTGGATAAGATTATCCAGGCCCGGCACGAGGCACCCGGGCCAAGCAAGACTCGGGTTGCCCTCGGATGGCTGATGGTAGCCGCGCTGTTCCTCGTGCTTGGGTATTTCGTGATCACGACGCAAATTGCCGTGGTTAACGGGCTCTTCGGATCTGAGTGTGGGGTGTTGTCCCGCGTCAAGTTTTTGGCAGGGTTTCTTTGGTTTTGGATATGGGGGTGGTGGGGTCGGCCAGTCCGAGGTGCATCTCTTTGGGCTGGTTCCATGAGATGGTCTTACCTGAGTTTCACATCTTGTCACTTGGGCACTAAAAATGTGAAACTCAGGTCTTATGAGGCGTCAGCTTGTTGTGCTGGCTTCGGTAGTCTTCGGCGCGCTCGGTGAGTATGAGCGCGTCGTCGGTCTGGTCGAGGTAGAGCCGTTCGTAATTTCAGCGTGCCGAAACCTCGTTCGCGGGATCTGTTGTGCCCAGGCGTGTTCACCCGGGTCCGCACATGGGCCAGCTCGGGTGGGCGGTGATGAAGGACTCAAAACCGAAGGAGCGGAACGGCCCGTCATTGTCGGTCGCGGTGATCACCGCCGGGGCCAACTCGATCGCGTCGTGCTGGTTGGCGGTGGGAGAGATATGGAACCAATGCTCATATTTCGAGTAGTCGTTCCGGCATTCGGCCAGTCGCCAGATCCCGCCAGTGGTGGTCTCGAACCCAGGTGAAGTCCAGCTGCCATACCTGATTCGGGCGCGTCGGCTTGGTGGCGAACACAGGCGTCGCGCCGCTCAGCAAGCCGGCGCCGTTCCCGCTGGTACTGCGCGGGCAGGATCAGAGCCTCGTCACGCAGGATGCGCAGCACGCTCGCCTTGGAGACCACGTGACCGTCGTGACGTACCATCGCCCAAGTTCTTTCGGTGTCCCCACGCTGGATGAGCCAGCGCATGCTTTGAGCGCAAAGTCTCGAGCCCCTTTGGCGAGCAGGACGCGGCCACGGTCCCTTCGAGGAGGTCGCAGTGCGGGCTTTGGCCTGCTTACGGCGCCAAGTCCGCTCGGGTACCTCGAAGAGCTGGCAGAACCTCGCGGTCGACATGTCCGCCGTGATACGGATCCCCCGCAGGTCCTGTGAGGGGCCCAGCCGACCCTCCGCTGATTTCTTCCACACCCGAGTCTCCAGGTGCGCCTCGTTCAGCGCCTGGGTCAGCTCGGCGACCTCAGCCTCCAACCGCCCGATCGACTGCTCGCTAACCTTCTCCCTGCGCGCCGCCTCGGCAATCGAGACCTCGCCAGCCAGCACACTGAGCACGATCCGGGTCTGCTTCCCCCGCCGGAATAGACGGTGGCCTCCCCATGCTCATAAACACTCCTTCAAGACCTACACAACGGCCCTGCCACATACTCTGACGCGCGACACCACACCCCAGCCGAAGCGCTCGCTGCCCACCAATCTCAGGTCGTGACCGCGGCATGATCCACAAAGAAGATGTCCATACAACTTGACACAGCCCACCTCCCGTCTCGCTGCCGCTGGGGGTCGTGCTGCACAATGTCCCCGTGATGAACCAACCCCCTGCTCAGCCCTACCAGCCACCGCCGCCTGGTTCCGGTCCTCAGCCCGGGTACGGGCAACCCTATGGATCGCAGCCGTACCAGCCAGCCACCGGGGCGCAGATGCCGGAGCAACCCAAACGCCGTTGGGCCCGGGTGCTGCCCATCCTGCTCGTCATGGCCCTAGTTGCCAGCGCTGCCGCCGTCGGTTGGTGGTATCTGGCCCGACAGCGGGAGGACAAGGCGCTCTTCCCGCATCTGACTGGGCTGACGACGGCTCCTTCGGTGGCGTGGACTGCGACGGTGCTTCCGACGGAATCCGCCAGAGGAACTGCGGATGGCTACGTCATCGCCGCGGGCGCAGAAGGGGGCGGTACCGTCAGGCTGCTTGAGTGGGCGGATGGCGCGCAACGCTGGTCGACCGACATCAACTCCTACCTGGCCGATGCAACACAGGTGGAGGTGATTCCCCTTGTTCAAGCCGGGCATGTGGCTGTCGTGGTTTCGGTCAGCAGCGGGCCGGGCAGGCTTCTCGTGCTGGATAGCCAGAATGGCGAAATCAAGCACGATCATCGTGTTGCCAGCGGCGGCTATGGCTATGAACTTCCGTCCGGAGCCTATTACCACTACCACCAGACCGAGGCGGGTAACGGCACCCTCGCCAAGTACAAGTCCCTTGAGGATTTCGACAAGCAGTGGGATGTTCAGGGCATTGGAGGTTTTCAGGAGGGCAGCTACCCAGTGGTCGTCGAACGCCAAGGCAGGGTGGACGTGTGTTCGGGCTCCGTTGAATACGCCTACGTCGGCACCTGCTGGTGGTCCTATCACGCCAAAGACGGAACCAAGACGCCGTGGTTCAGCGCCACAGATTGGTTCTTGGTGACGGGCGAGTATGTGATCACGCAGCGGACCGATCAGAAGACGGCGGTGTTCGACGGGAACGAGAAAGAACTCTGGTCCAAAGAACTCCCAGGAGATATGCGTGCCGCAGAAGCCGGGGCTTTGCTGGCGTGGTCTACCGAGGACGGCAAGGCTAGCCGGATCGACCTGCGGACGGGGGACGTGAAATGGACCTCCGGCGCTGATTGGAACAACGTGTACGTAGAAGCGCATGGGGACCAGGTGATTCTCTTGGAGCCCCAGGGCGATCAGAACCTGGGCCCTCTGAACCTCGACGATGGCAGCGTGCAACTGACCCCCTACAAAGTGGGGGAAGTGCTCGGCCTGTTTCGCGCGGAAGAGGGGCGGTTTATCTTGAGTTCCGCAGCCGAGGCCGGGGTGACGCTAACCGCTATCACGCCTGGGCAAGCGGAACCGCTCTGGCAAACCACCATCACCGGATACACCGGTGTCGTGCGGTATGCGAACTACCTCGTTGCGCACAAAACCCTGGAAGGAGAGTCCGAAAGTGAGATCGCGGTCCTGAAATAGCCTGATCACCCCAGGAAAGACCGTGGTAATGGGGACATCCGTCCTGCTGGAGATAGCGGCGCACCGAGAGCGTGCTTCCCAGGTCGGCGCTATGTCCCACAACCACGGCCCATCAGTTTTCCCCTGGCGGCCGTGTTCCATCGTGCAACGGAACACGGCCGCGTTGACCAGGTGGCCGAAGACCTCAGCCCTCCAGGTCGCCCTCCACTTCGAGATACAGTTCGTGCAGCCGGTTGATGAGTTCCGGGTCGGGATCCTCCCACATCCCGCGATCCACCGACTCCTGGAGCCGCTCCACCATGGTTGCGCAGTGCCCACGGGTGGCATGCCGCAGACATGCCTGGTTCTCGTCATCCAGCAGGTAAGTCTGGGCGACCGATTCATACATCCAGTCGCCTACCACCTGCGCGGTTGCGTCGAAGCTGAAGAGATAGTCGACGCTAGCGGCGATCTCGAAAGCACCCTTATAGTCGTGCCGACGCATTGTGGCCAACCACCTTGGGTTGACCACCCGGGCCCGAAACACGTGGGCGGGCTCTCCAGCAAGGCCGCGGCCATAGGCGAAACCGCCCCACGCGGTGTATACCTCGGCCAGGTCAGCGTCGCTGCGCCAGTTTCCAGACTCAATGACCTCCAACAGCCCAACGCCGCATCCGGCCCGGCGGAGGAGTCCAGCGCTAGCCTCTTGCCAGGCAGCCACTCCAAGTTGCCGTGCTTCCCCATGTGCACGACGGCGTGGGCCCCGAACTCCTTCGCCGACCAGCGGTGAGTGGTCACGTAGTGGTGGGTCGGCGCCATCAATGAGTTCACGGACGGCTGTCGCGTCTAGCGTGACCGGATTGCCGTAGACATAGTCGGAGCCGCTGGCCAGTGCTATGACATGGCCTAGGCTTTGCCACATGCAGGATCTCGTCATGACGCTGCGCTGCCCGGATCGTCCTGGCATCGTGCACGCCCTCTCCGGTGTCATCGTGAAGCTTGGTGGCAACATCACCGAATTTCAGCAGTTCAGTTCGCCCGACACGGGGCAGTTCTTCACCCGATTCCAGGTCGTAGTGCCATCGGCCGAGGCCTTCAACCAGGCGATGGCGGAGCACGTCCAGGTCTTCGACGCCGACTACAACACCTACCCTCTGAACAAGCCGACCCGTACCCTGCTCCTAGCCTCCAAAGTGGGTCACTGCGTGAACGAACTGTTGTTTCGATGGCGGGGCGGCACCTTGCCCATTGATGTCGTTGGGATCATGGCGAACCACGATGTGCTGGCTCCGATGGCCGATTTCTACGGCGTGCCGTTCCTGCATCGCTACGTCGATGCCGCCACCAAGGGGGACTTTGAGGCCGAGGTGCGGCGTACGATCGAGCAACGCGATGTGGAACTGGTGGTGCTGGCCCGCTACATGCAGATCCTCAGCCCAGAGATGTGCGGTTTTCTGGAGGGGCGGGCCATCAACATCCACCACTCTTTCCTGCCGGGCTTCAAGGGTGCCAACCCGTACCGACAGGCCCACACCCGCGGTGTGAAACTGATTGGGGCCACCGCGCACTTCGTCACCCAGGACCTTGACGAGGGACCGATCATCGAGCAAAACGTGGTCCGGGTCGACCACACCATGAGTGTCAGCAAGCTTGTGAGCAAGGGTCAGGCTCAGGAGTCACAGACTCTGGCTGAGGCAGTGCGCCTGTTTGCCGAGCACCGAGTACTGGCCGATGAGCACAGGACGGTGATCTTCCGCTGATGTCAGCGGTCTCGGACATTGCGCTCATCGCGCTGTTCATCCTCATCGGAGGTACCTTCGCATCGGCCGAGATGGCGCTGGTCACTCTGCGCGAAGCGCAGATCAAACAGCTAGCCTCCAAAGGCAAACGCGGCCGCGCCATTGAACGGCTGACCAGCAACCCCAATTTGTTCCTGTCGGCCGTACAAATCGGGGTCACGCTGTCGGGGTTCCTATCTGCCGCCTTCGGCGGAGCGACGCTAGCCGCCAGCTTTGCCCCGGTCCTAGAACGCTGGGGGCTACCCACCTCCATTGCCCAGGGCACCGCCCTCGTCGTGACCACCATCGTCATCTCCTATTTTTCGATCGTCATCGGTGAACTAAGCGCCAAACGCCTCGCAATGCAGCGCGCCGAGGGCTTTGCCCTGGCCTTGGCCCCCCTCGTCGCAGGCATAGCCACCCTGACCCGGCCCGTCATTTGGTTTCTCGGCGTCTCCACGGACGCCGTCGTGAGGATCTTTGGCGGCGACCCGGAACTATCGAAAGATGCCGTCAGCGATGAGGAACTCCGGGCGATGGTGTCGGTGTCCACCACGCTGGGAACGGAAGAACGCAACATCGTCGATGAGGTTTTCGACGCGGGGCAACTCAGTCTGCGGGAACTCATGGTGCCGCGAACCGAGGTGGAGTTCCTGCCCGCTGACATGCCGCTCCAGCGAGCCTACAAAGAAGTACGTGGCGCACCCCATTCGCGCTATCCCGTCACGGACGGTTCAGTCGACAAGGTGATCGGCTTTTGCCACGTTCGCGACCTCATGGATCTGGATCACGATGCCCGGGACGGTCAGCTGCGCAGCATCGTGCGGCCCATCCTCAGCCTGCCGGACACCGTCAAACTGCTGCGGGCGCTATCGGCGATGCGCGCCGCCAAATCGCACATCGCTATCGTGCGCGATGAGTACGGCGGTACGGCGGGGATCGTGACCCTGGAAGACCTGGTCGAGGAGCTTATCGGCGACATCACCGACGAGTACGACCTCGACGATGAGGAGGCCGCCTCGAAGCTGGACGCCCTGGCAAACCTCGACGGACTAACCACCATTGAGGAATTCGCCGAACTATCGGGGCACATCATCCCCGAGGGGCCGTACGACACAGTTGCCGGCTATGTGATGGCTCAACTCGGTAGGCTTCCTAGCCTGGGGGCGAAGATCAGTGTGGAGCTAGCTTCTCGTGAACCATCTGAGGATCCAGAGACGCTGACCACCTGGGTCATGACGGTTGAGGAAATGGATGGTCGTCGGGCATCCCGCATCTCGGTACGGCGGCCACCGGGAGGTAACGATGGATGATGGGTCACAGCTGCTCACCGGCCCCGGCGCCGGCCCAGTGCTCAGCGCGGCGGTACAGCACGCGGGGGGAGAGCTCCTCAGCTGGAAGCTGGAACATGTCGACGCGAACCCAAGTCAGTCAACCACCGCCACCTACCTAGCGCAGGTGCAGTGGCCTTATGGTGAGCGTACGGAGTTGCTTGGCGTTTCCGCCCGCCGGGGAGAGCTATCCGATACGGACAGGGGCGCCGAGGTGTTTGCGGATGGCAACCGGGAGGTAGCGGTCTGGATCTACCCGGCCGACCCGGACTTGCCCGGCCTGAAGCGGGCTGCTTTTCCGGACCAACTCGCCAGTCTCGTCAATGATGCAGGTCTTATCCCGCAGCGCGTCACCGGAGATGATCTCGGATTGAAGATCATCGGCTATCGGCCCCGTCGCCGGGCGGTGGTGCGGTTCACAGCCCATGGCCAGACCTTCTATATCAAAGCCATTCGAGCCCGGCTTTTCGACGATGTCCTGTCGCGCCACCAGCTGCTGGCAGCAGCGCGAGTACCTGCCCCGAAGGTGGCCTATACCACCAGTGACCACCTCATGATCCTTGAAGAACTGCCCGGTAAGCCGCTGGCCCGCGCCATCTTCGACCCCGGCGATCCCTGTAGCCCCGAAGAACTGATCGCCGTGTTGGACGCGATGCCCCCGTCGGTGTCGCGGCTAGAGCGACGCCCCCCCTGGAGCGACGCCGTCGAACACTACGCCCATATCGTCTCTGCGGCGTTACCCGAGGTGAGACGCGACCTTACCTGGGCCACCCAACAGATCCGGGCTGGCCTGGCGGGGTTGCCTCGGGGGCACGAGCCCACCCACGGAGACTTTCACGAGGGCCAGGTTCACGTGCGCAACGGGCGGGTAGTGGGGATCCTTGATATCGACACGATTGGCCCGGGACGTCGTGCCGACGATTTAGCCTGCCTTATCGCCCACCTATCAACCATCCAACGGATGAACCCAGAGCAGGAAGCCAAGGTGCGAGACGTGCTAGCCCGTTGGGTGCCGGTGTTCGATCGGCGTGTCGATCCAGTCGAACTGCGCCTACGCGCGGCCGCCGTGGTGATCTCGCTGGCGACCGGCCCCTACCGTGGGCAGGAACCCATGTGGCAGGAGTCGACGCGGCAGATGGTTCGGGCTGCGCTGGCGCTCGTGAAACAGGTTTCAAGCTGATAACGATTCGGCCAGTCCAGCCACCCCGGCTGTGCTGCCCACGGTAGAGTCAAACGACCCATGTTCTCCTGACCCTTCTTTGGAGTGCACAGTGACCAAGTCCCTGCTCAAGCTTGCCTCGATCGCCGCTGCCAGCGCCTTGGCGCTGGGCGCATGCGCTCAGGCTCCCACCACTAATCCCAACGCCGAGCCAGTTAGCTCATCCTCATCGGCAACCGCTCCCAACTCGTCGGCGTCCGCGAGCGACTTCAAGGCCTGCATGGTCTCCGATTTCGGCGGGTTTGATGACAAATCATTCAACGAAACCTCCTACAAGGGGCTGCAACGCGCCAAAGAGGAACTCGGCGTCCAGACCCTGGAGCTCGAATCCAAAGCTGAGGCGGAGTATGCCGGCAACATTCAGGCCCTCATTGAGCAGAACTGCAATGTGATCGTCACCGTCGGCTTCGCCCTGGCCAACGCGACTGAGGCGGCCGCCAAGCAGAACCCCGATACCCAGTTCGTCATCGTCGACTACAGCTCCTTCGAAGGGGTGGACAACGCCAAGGGCCTTCTCTTCGACACAGCGCAGCCGGCCTTCATGGCGGGATACGCGGCTGCCTCCATGACGCAAACCGGCAAGGTCGGCACTTTCGGCGGGCAAAACTACGACACCGTGACCATTTTCATGGATGGATTTGCCCAGGGGGTCGAATACTACAACCAGGCCAAGGGGGCCAGCGTTCAAGTGCTTGGCTGGGACCGCACCGCCAAGGACGGACAGTTCATCGGCGGCAACGATCCCTTCGGTGACCAGGCCGGCGGCAAGAACACCGCCAGCACCCTCACCGCCCAGGGAGCGGACATCATCTTACCCGTGGCGGGTCCGGCCGGGCTGGGGGCGCTCGCTGCCGCTCAGGAAAGCGGCGGCAAAGTCAACGCCATCTGGGTGGACACCGACGGCTACGTCTCGGCGCCGGAATACAAGGATGTCATCATCACCTCGGTTGAGAAGGGCATGGATGTCGCCGTCTTCGAAGCCATCAAGGCAGCCAAGGAGGGTAACCTCTCGGCTGATCCTTACGTCGGAACCCTAGAGAACAGCGGCGTGAGCCTAGCGGACTTCCACGATTTCGACGCCAAGATCTCGGCCGAGACGAAGGCCGAGCTGGAGCAGATCCAGACGGATATCATCGCGGGCAAGATCGTCGTCGATTCCCCTGTGAAGTAGCCGAACCTGGGGCGAGCGGCGGCCGATACCGGTTCTCACCGTCCCGACCACCGGCGGGGCACCCTCACCGGGGTGCCCCGCCGGTCGGCCACTCGCCTCATCATCGGCTCACCACCCCATCTGCAAAGGCCACCAGACGGTAGAGTGTGACTGCCCCAGGTAAGGAGGAAACCGTGACCTTGCCGTTCCCTGATGCGCCCGTGTTGTCGCTGCAGGGCATCACGAAACGTTTCGGTGATCTCGTCGCGAATGACGACATCAGCCTCGACGTCACCCCCGGCCGGATTCACTGCCTTCTGGGCGAGAACGGGGCTGGTAAGTCCACGCTCATGAACATCCTGTTCGGGTTACTGACTCCTGATAGCGGCGAGATTTGGTTAGGCGAGGAGCCGCTGGAATTGCGTAGCCCCCGACAGGCCATGGCAGCGGGCATCGGGATGGTGCACCAGCACTTTATGCTGATCCCGCCCTTCACCGTCGCAGAAAACATGGTTCTGGGCCACGAGCCCGGCACGGCGGGGCTGCTGGACATCGCCCAGGCCCGACGTCAGGTCGTGGAACTGTCCGAACGCTACCGGCTTGATGTGGACCCAGATGCGCGCGTCGAGGATCTGCCGGTCGGGGTCCAGCAGCGCGTTGAGATCCTCAAATCCCTAGCTCTGGATGCCCAATACCTGATCCTCGATGAGCCCACCGCCGTGCTGACCCCCCAGGAGATCGACGAACTCATGACCGTGATGCGCGCGCTCCGCGACGAGGGACGGGCCATCGTGTTCATCACCCACAAGCTCCGCGAGGTCCGCGAAGTAGCCGACGACATCACGGTCATCCGTCGCGGCGAGGTGGTCGGCCAGGCCAAGCCCACCAGCAGCGAGGCTGAACTGGCCGCCATGATGGTGGGGCGCTCCGTCGAACTCAAGGTCACGAAGAACGCGGCGAAGGTTGGTGACGAACGCCTCATCATTCAGGATCTGGTGGTAGCCAATGCTTCTGGCGCCCTCGCCGTCGACCACCTTGACTTAACGGTGCATGGCGGCGAGATCGTCGTGATCGCGGGCGTACAAGGCAACGGGCAGTCCGAGCTAGCGGAGGCCTTGCTGGGTACCATGCGTCCAGTCGAGGGCAGCATTGTCCTCGACGGTCAGCCGCTCACCCATGCCAGTCCCGCCAAGACTCTGGCTGCCGGGCTGGGATATGTCCCGGAGGATCGCCACCGTGACGGGTTTGTGGGGGAGTTCTCGATCGCCTCAAACCTTGTCCTGGATAACCTGGACGAGTTCTCCGTTCACGGAAACCTGCAACTTCAGCGGATCAACGATAACGCAGTCGAACGGATTGCCGAATTTGACATCCGTGCCACCTCGCACACCCAACCTGTGAAATCTCTATCTGGCGGGAACCAGCAAAAGGTGGTGCTTGCTCGCGAGCTGTCGCGCCCGCTGTCGCTGCTCTTGGCCAATCAACCAACCCGCGGCGTCGATGTCGGCGCAATTGAGTTTCTACATAACCGCATCATCGCTGAACGGGACCGGGGGACCGCGGTGCTTATCATCTCCACTGAACTTGACGAGGTCGAGTCGCTGGCTGATCAGATTGCGGTCATGTACCGCGGCCGTATCGTGGGCATCGTCTCATCCGATACCCCGCGCGATGTCCTGGGGCTCATGATGGCTGGCATCGACTACGAGGATGCACAGGGAGCAATCTCGACGCGAGGGGCGGGAGCATGAACGTGCGGCCTAACCCACTGTGGGGCAAAAATGCTGTTGTCACGGTGGTGTCCCTGCTGCTGGCTTTCGCTGTGGCCTCAGTGATCATGGTGATCTCAGACGCCGAGATCATGGAGAAGTTCTCGTGGTTCTTTAATCGGCCGGGGGACGCCCTCATGGCCTCCGGAACGAAGATTGCCACCACTTTCCATGCCATGTATGTGGGTTCGTTAGCGAGCTTGGGTGCCATCACAAACACCACCGCCGAGGCCGCCCCTCTGATCGCCGCTGGCCTAGGCGTCGGGATCGCGTTTCGGGCGGGTCTGTTCAACATCGGCGGCCAGGGGCAGGCCGTGATGGGTGCCCTGATCGGTGCGTTCCTTGGCTTCAGCGTCAAAGGGCTTCCCTTGGTGCTGCACCTTCCCCTCGTCTTGATCGCAGCCGTCATGTTCGGGGCGATATGGGGTGGCGTCGTTGGTTTCATCAAGGCCCGCACCGGGGCCCATGAGGTCATTTTGACCATCATGATGAACTACGTCGCCACGATCCTGCTGACCTATCTCATGATGCAGCCGTTCATGAAGGCCCCGGGCCGGTCCGACCCGATTTCGCCTGTGCTGGAATGGAGTGCGACCTTGCCCCGGGTAGTGGGCACCCGCCTGCATCTCGGGTTTGCACTGGTTCTCGTGGCCGCCTTCGCCTGCTGGTGGCTACTGGAACGGACCAAGTTTGGGCTGCAATTGCAGGCGGTCGGTCTCAACCCCAGCGCGGCGGCAACCTCGGGTGTCTCAGTCGGTCGCGTCACCACCGTCACGATGGCTCTCGCAGGTGGAGTTGCGGGCCTGGGTGGCGTGATCGTTGTCACTGCCCCGGAGATCCTGACCAGTTTTCCGCCGCAAATGACGGGCGCCATCATCGGCACACTCGGATTCGATGCCATCACAGTGGCGTTGCTGGGGCGTTCCCGGCCACTGGGGATCGTACTGGCCGGGTTGCTGTTCGGTGCGCTGAAGGCCAGCCGGCGGGCCATGGTAACGCTGGCGGGCACACCTCATCAGCTGACGGATCTCATCCAGGCGCTGATCGTGCTGTTCGTAGCGGCCCCCGCCTTCGTCGTGTGGCTGCTGCCACCCTGGAGAAGGAAAAGCAAGAGAAGAGGCCGTACCGTCAGGCCTCAGGAGGCAACCGCATGACTAAGGACATCGTCGCGGAACTGTCGCCGACCAGGGAGCAGGTGGAATCGCCCGAAGCCCGAGCCACCCGCATCTCGGCGGGGGTGTTGATCCTAGTGCTCGGAGCCTTGCTGTTGGTGATGGCCGTCACCACTCGGACTTCCGGCCAGATTGCTTTATCTGACGTCTTCGCCGAGGTTCAGCTGCCGAGGCTGGAGGTGCCCGGCCAGCCGATGCTCGTGATCTGTGCTGCGGTGACGCTGGCGGCTGGGATTGGCATTTTGGGGGGCAGGCTCTCCCATCGGGGTCGGATTGCCGCTGGGATAGGGGCCGGGCTGGGGGTTCTCATCGGCTTCATTGTTTGGGCTGCGGCCTCCTCAACGATCGCCTTCACGCTCACCAGTCAACTGAACCTCACCCTGGAGTTCTCGACGCCACTGCTGTTCGGCGTGCTCGCGGGTGTGCTGTCTGAGCGGGCTGGCGTGGTCAATATCGCTATCGAAGGCCAGTTCCTGGCCGCCGCCTTCGCCGCCTCCATCGCCTTCTCAACCACCGGCTCGTTCGTCGCCGCCCTCATCTCGGCCGCTCTCGCCGGCCTGCTCATGGGGAGCGTTTTGGCACTATTCACACTGAAATATCTAGTGGACCACGTCATCATGGGTGTTGTCGTGAACTTGCTTGCCACCGGACTGACCAGCTTTATCTACCAGCAACTCGTCGTCCCCAACCCCGGCGCCTTCGGTAACGTAACCCCCGCCCGGCCCTTCGCGATTCCCTTGCTCGCCGACATCCCCTTCCTCGGCCCAGTCCTGTTCACGCAACGTCCCTTGTCCTATTCTGCGCTGATCGCTGTGCTCTTGGTGTGGTTCTTGCTCTATCGGACCACATGGGGGCTGCGGGTTCGCGCAGTTGGGGAGCATCCGCACGCTGCCGACACCGTCGGTATCCAAGTGATCGCCATCAAAACCCAGGCAGTGTTACTCGGCGGGCTTCTCGCGGGGCTCGGCGGCGCCTACTTCACCGTTGGTTTTGGCGGTGCTTTCCAGGACAACAACATCACGGCCGGCAACGGCTTCATCGCTCTGGCGGCCGTGATCATGGGGCGCTGGCATCCCATCTGGGGAGCTGGGATGGCGCTGTTCTTTGGTTACACGCGCGCCTTTGCGCAATCCACCAAGCTGATGCAATTGCCCATCCCCAGCCAGTTCATTGAGATGTTGCCCTATCTCGCCACCATCATCGCGGTTGCTGGGCTCGTCGGCCGTGTCCGTCCCCCCGCCGCAGACGGGGCTCATTTCGTGAAGACGCACTGATGCCGGCCATCGACTGGGAGAAGCTGCGAGATGCGGCCCGGGCTGTTGCCCTCAAGGCCTATGCGCCCTATTCGGACTATCAGGTGGGGGCCGCGGCCCTCGTCCAAGACGGGCGAATCGTCGTCGGATGCAACGTCGAGAATGCCTCCTATGGGGTTGGACTGTGCGCCGAATGCGGCCTCGTTTCGCAGCTCAACGCCAGTGGCGGCGGGCGGCTGGTGGCATTTACCTGCTGCAACAAGCTGGGGGAGCGCATCATGCCGTGCGGCCGATGCCGACAGTTGCTGTTCGAGTTTGGGGGAAACGACTTGCTGATGGACACTCCGCGCGGCATCCTGCCGCTGTCCCACGTTCTTCCACAGGCCTTCGGGCCAGCCGACCTTGAGCACATCCGTTGACCACGTCGGCGCACCCCCTAGGATGAGCCCATGCTGAGCCTCGACGAACTACGGGCCTTTCCGAAAGTGGCCCTCCACGACCATCTGGACGGGGGGCTCAGGCCCGCCACCGTAATTGAGCACTGCGCGGAGAACGGTCACGAACTACCCACATCACAGCCCGAAGAACTTGGACGCTGGTTTTTCGAAGCCGCCGACTCGGGGTCGCTCGTGCGGTACCTGGAGGGCTTTGCCCACACCACCGCCGCCATGCAGACCCGCGACCAGCTCAAGCGCGTTGCCCGTGAATTCGTGCTTGATCAGGCGGCTGACGGCGTCATCTACGCCGAGGCTCGTTGGGCCCCCGAGCAGCACCTTGAGCGGGGTCTCAGCGCAGCAGAGGCGGTCGAGGCCGTACGCGATGGCTTAGCGGAAGGCATGGCCCAAGCCGAGTCTCATGGCCGCGCCATCGTCGCGACGCAGCTGGTGACAGCCATGCGTCACGTGGACCACCCGACTACCAAGATTGCGGAACTCGCCCTGCGTTACCGCGATGACTCCGTCGTTGGTTTCGACATCGCTGGGGCGGAACTGGGGTTCCGGCCCACGCGCTTCCACGAGTCGTTCGATCTGCTGCGCCGTAACAACGCCCGCTTCACTATCCATGCCGGTGAAGCGGATGGTCCCGAGTCGATGTGGGAGGCGATCCAGCTATGCGGGGCTCAGCGCATCGGACACGGGGTGCGAATCCGTGACGACATTGAGGACTTCTACGGAGTTCGTCCCCGTCTAGGACGTCTAGCCGCGTTCGTGCGCGACCAGCAGATCCCGCTAGAGGTCTGCCCAACCTCAAACTTGCAGACCGGCGTCGCCGATGCCCTTGAGCAGCATCCGGTCGGGCGGCTGGCCGAGCTTGGGTTTAACATCACGATTCATTGCGACAACCGCCTCATGAGCGGTACGTCGTTATCCCAGGAGTTCGCCCGCCTATCTCAGGTCTTTGGTTGGGGACTCCCGGAGGTCGAGAAAGCGACGGTCGCCGCCATGCGGGCCGCCTTCCTCCACCATGACGAACGCGAAGCCCTCATTGAGGGCCTGATTCGCCCGGCCTTCCGCGCCGCTCGTCGCGGGGCCCACGAGTGATCACAGCTGCGGCCGACGGGTCCTCGTTGTCTAACCCTGGCCCAGCTGGCTGGGCCTGGTACGTTGACGAGCAGCACTGGGCTGCGGGAGGGTGGCCCCGCGGCACCAACAACATGGGCGAGTTGATGGCGGTACTTGACCTACTGCTCGCGACCGCCGGAATTGATGACGAGTTGTTGATCCTGTGCGACTCGCAATACGTCATCAACTCCCTGACGAAGTGGCTGCCCGGCTGGAAACGCCGCGGCTGGCGCAAGGGCGACGGTAAGCCGGTGCTGAATGTCGACCTGCTGAAGCAACTCGATCAGGCTCTGACAGGGCGCCAGGTGCGTTTTGAATGGGTTAAAGGGCATGCTGGGCATCCCCTGAACGAAGCCGCTGACGAGCGAGCTAGAGCGGCCGCGAGCGCCCATCGCGACGGTCGGCCGGTGGCCGCTGGGCCGGGCTATCCAGGTGGCGGTCGGGCGACCCCGCCTGCCAGTCCCGCAGCCCCGGAGCAGCCCGGCCTATTCGGGCTAGACGAACTGGTATGACCGCCGAGCCCCGAGAAGTGCTGGACCTAGGGCTCGAAGTCGGCTGCGGCATGTTGGCCTGTGGAGCCTCCGTGTCGTCTGCCATTCGGGCCGCTCGCCACGCCATGCGAGACCTCGGCATGACCGACTACCAGGCCGATGTTATCCAGAACACGATCATCGTCTCAGTCCGCGCCACCCCTGACAGTGACCCGATCACCGCTATGCGCGTGGTTCCTGTGGGACACCAGGACTTTCTCAGGATCACGCACCTGCAGCGCGTGGCAGCGGAGGCAGCCAGTAAGACCATCCAACAGTCCCGCACCCGTGTCGAGGCGATCCTCTCGCGTCCCGCACGTTGGGGTGGGCTGGACGTTTCGCTCGGCTACGGGATGGTTTCCCTAGCGGCGGCCCTTATGCTGGGCGCCCGGATGGTGGTCGCGGTGCTGGCTCTGGTTGTGGCCTGGTGCATCCACCGGGCTCAGGTGTGGCTGGCGGAACGCCGCGTCTCGGTGTTCTTCCAGCAATGCGTTGGCGGGGCGATGGCCGCTGGGGCTGCCGCCATCGTCGCCATCGCCATGGGCTGGGGCGTTCCAGGCCTGACAGGTATCAACCCCAGCATCGTCGTGATCGCTGCCATCATCCCGATGCTGGCAGGGCTGGCGATCGTGGGCGCATCCGAGGACGCCATCTCCGGGCTGTACGTCACCAGCACCGCCCATGCGCTGCACGGCCTGATCGTCACCGTCGGGCTCGTGCTGGGAGCCAGCGTCGTAGTGGCGACCACCAGTTGGCTCGGCCTTCCCATCGAAATGGATGCCGACTTCAGCCTGAGGGGACTGTACTGGCCTGCCTCCATCGCCTGGGCAGGAGTCGTCGGAGTCGGCTGGGCCTTCTGCACCCGAGCCTCACGCCGGGCTACCGTCAGTGCTGGGCTGATCGGGGCAACGGGCTGGGCACTGTACTTGTGGTTCGACGCTCAGCAATGGCCCGCCGTCGCAGCCACAGGCATGGCTGCCTTGGCCATCGGCGTCGCCTCAGCGTTGTCGTCGCGTGTGCTGAAGGTGCAACTCGACTCGATTTCCACCGCTTCAGTCGTGCCCGTGCTGCCGGGGCTGGTGACCTGGGCGGGGGTGAGGAAACTCGCCCTGGGGAGCGGATACACGGCTTTCCTTGACGGCCAGCAGGATCTCATGACCGCTGCCGCCATCGGTTTCGTGCTGGCAGCGGGGGTGGCGGCGGGGGCCGCGCTGGCCCGGCCGATGTCCGTGCCAATCCGGCGGCTGCCCTGGCCGCGTCGTCCACTGGGCCCGCGTGGCGCCCGCAAGCGGTGACCCCTTACGGTATGGGGTGTGAAACCGCATGATCTCGACCGGGTCGTCATACTTTCTTCGCCTGCTGTGAGCCCCGCTGGAGATCGCGCGGTCTTCGCTACCTCCCGGCCCTCTTTTGAGGTGGATCGGGCCATCGGCAGGCTCTGGAGCGTGCCCACGTCCGGTGCGGAAAGGCCCCGGCCCATCACCCGGGGAACCACGGATTCTGCTCCGCAGTTCAGTCCCGACGGGGCCTGGTTGGCTTTTCTGCGTGGCGTTTCAGGTTCGCCCCAGCTGGCTGTGGTCGAAGCTGATGGTGGCGAACCGCGCATCCTGACTGACGCCCCTCTCGGGGTGGAGAGCTTCGCATGGGCCCCCAGTTCTGATCGGCTAGCTTTCGTCGCCCGAAACCCGGAGCCCGGACGCTACGGCACCCGCGAGGGGATCGGGGCGGAACAAGAGGATCCGCGGCTCATCACGGACAACAAATACCAGGCGAACGGGCTCGGATATACCCGAGACCGGCCGCGTGGCATCTATGTGCTGGACGTGCCCTGCCGCGACGAGGAACCCTGGCTGGCTCCCACGGGTCGGGCCGCGCGGGCCCCGGAGCCCGAAGCACCCCCTGGGTTCGGCGGCCGGAACGGCCTGCCCACCTGCCGCCTGCTAACCCCCGCCGGAGCGGATTGCAACCAGCCAGAGTTTGCGCCCGACGGTGCCTTTGTCTACTTCGCCGCGGCGCTGCACGCCGAGGAGGATGACGACCTGCGGGTCATGGTTCATCGGGTGCCCATCGGCGGTGGTGAGCCCGAACTAGTGGCGGGTGGTCCTGCGGACCAGTGGTCCTACCACCACCCCAGGTTCAGCCGGGACGGTGTGACGCTGTTCATGTTCTGCGAGGAGGTGGGGCCGGATGGTCTCGACTTCGTGGGGCGCAGCCTGTCCGTGGCGGCTATGCCCGCCGACGGGTCACGCCCCCCGCAGCGGCTCACGCTCCCCGAGGTGGACTACACCGCCCCATGGGGGTTTCTGGAGCCTTACGGGCCTGACGCGATGCTGGCCCCGGCGCGGGTGCGGGGAATGGGGGAGTTGCACGCGATCCGTGCCGATGGAACGGTTGAGAACTTAGCGAGCGGCCCCCGGGTCGTGAAGGCGGCCGCTGAGCGCGCCGGGTCGCTCGTCGCCATCGTCAGCGACCCCGGCCACCCCGCCGAACTCGCCGTGCTGCGTCAACGGGAGTTGGCCATCGTCACGGACTTCAGCCGATCCCTGCTGGAGGCCGCCTCGCCGGTGCAACCCCAGGAACTGACGGTGGCCGGCCCCGACGGCCAGGCCGTGCACGGGTGGGTCTTCTTGCCTGCCGGGCCAGGCCCACACCCCGTGCTGTTGACTATTCACGGCGGCCCGTTCGCCAACTACGACTGGGCGTTCTTTGACGAGGCGCAGGTGTACGCCGCCGCTGGCTACGCCGTCGTGCAATGCAATCCCCGCGGCTCAGCCTCCTACGGCGTGACCCACGGCCGGGCTGTCAAGGAACGGCTCGGCACCGTCGATATGGCCGATGTCTTAGCCTTCCTGGACGGCGCCTGCACTCAGTTGCCGGATCTGGATCCGGCGCGTGTCGGAATCATGGGCGGCTCCTATGGGGGCTATCTGACCGCCTGGATCATCGCGCACGATCACCGCTTCGCGGCTGCCATCGTTGAGCGCGGCTATCTGGACCCTGCGGCCTTTGTTGGCACCAGCGACATCGGATGGTTCTTCTCCGACGCCTATGTCGGTACCGATCCGCGACGTATCGCCGAGCAGTCGCCATACGAAAAGGTCCGCCAGGTCATCACCCCGACCCTCATCATTCATTCCGAAAACGACCTGCGCTGTCCCCTAGAGCAGGCGCAGCGCTACTTCGCGGCCCTGCGCCGCGGTGGGGTCGGCACGCGGATGCTGATCTTCCCGGGTGAGAACCACGAACTCTCCCGTTCCGGCACTCCCTGGCATCGGCGCCAGCGATTTGCGGCAATCCTGGACTGGTGGAATGAGCACCTTCCGGTGCAGAGCAAGGAGGTCTCCGATGCCCGTTAATGCAGCTTTCTCGTTGGAGAACGTGCAGGTGGGACTCGGGTCCCGAGCCGTGCTGCAGCAGATTACCCTGGCGGCGCCGGTCGGTGGCGTCATGGGGCTGATCGGCCGCAACGGGGCCGGCAAGTCGACGCTGCTGCGGCTGCTGGCTGGGCGGGAGGCCCGCTACACCGGCGAAGCCAAGGTCTTCGACCGGAAGCTGCCAGAGGCGGCGTCGGGCACCGTCTATTTGACCGCGGACCACTGGCCTTATGCGGGGGACCAGCGGGTGCGAGACGTGGCGCGCCATATCAGTCGGGTGCACCCGAACTTTGACATGGAACGCGCCAAAGAACTGCTCGCGTGGTTCGACGTGCCCGAAAGCCGTCATCCGTTGGCCCTCAGCCGCGGCCAGCGCACCGCCGCATTTCTCAGCCTGGCTTTGGCGACACGCGCACCGCTTACGCTGCTGGACGAGCCCTACAGCGGGCTTGACGTGCCAGCTCGGGCCCGGTTCACCCGGGTCCTTGTGGAGGAACTGCGGCTAGTGCCGCGGTCCCTGGTGATCTCCACCCACCTGGTGGATGAAGCCGAGCCGCTCTTCCATCGCGTCGCGATGCTGGAGGGCGGACGGATCACGGCGGCCGACACTGTGACGGGGCTCGTTAACTCTTTCACCCGGGTCAGCGGGCCAGTGACAGAGGTCGACGCGCTACCGCGCCTGGGACGGCTTGACCGCGTTGGATCGTATGCCAGCGCCATCGTCCGTAAGGGCTCCGAGGGCAGTCTGACGGGACAACCCGTCACCCTACGGGAGTTGGCGGACTTACTCATCGGACCCCGACGGGATGCCCTCGTCGATGAAGAAGGAGAGGCCTCACGATGACTCGGGAAGTCGGTGCCGTGCTCGCCGCATTGGGCGGCCGTTTCGGCTGGCGGTTCTGGTGGCCGTTGGTGCCGTGGCTGGCAGACCTGGCCATGGTGGCGACGTTCCGTCGCGACAGCGTCCAGGAGCCGGCCGGTGTGCTGCTGTTGGCGTGTGTGGCGATGGTGCCGGTGCTGTGGCTGTGGGGTGCGCGTTTTGCCATCGTCCTTGGCCACGCACGCCGCCGCGTCTATCCGGTCCTGGTCGCCGTCAGCACGCTGCTTCCGATGGTTTGGCAGCTAGTGGGGAGCCTCACCCGCTTGGCGACCGGGCAGGCCGACGGCGGCCGAACCGAGGGAGCATTCCTGCTCTACGGCCTGCCAATCATCGCGCTGTTTCTGCTGGGCTGTGCCCTCGGGCTCGGTTACGGCTTGCGCGGTGTCGGGGTCAGCGTCGTGGCCTGGGGCGCTGTGGCAGTGCTCTTCTATGTGGTGCTGTGGCCGTTCCTTCAAGGTTTCGGACAACTGAAGTACTACATTGCCACCCTGGTGGTGATGGCGATGCTGATCGCGGCCATCAGCGTCGGCTGGAAAGGATTCCGAATCGCCCGGGCATAAACCCATCGTCCGCGTAGTCCTTGGGATCGGTCAGCAACCGATAGAATGCGCGCCATGTGTTCTGACGTTCTAGCGGCGGTGGCGTGGCCTTACGCCAACGGTCCCCGCCACATCGGTCATGTGTCCGGTTTCGGCGTTCCTTCGGACGTGTTCGTGCGCTACATGCGTATGGCGGGACACAACGTGCTGATGGTCTCCGGCTCCGACGAACACGGCACCGCTATCCAGGTCAAAGCCGACTCGGAGGGCCTGACGGCCCGGGAATGCGCCGATAAATATCATCGGGTAATCGCCGAGGATCTGCGGGGTCTGGGGCTGTCCTACGACCTTTACACCCGTACCACCACCCCCAACCACTACAAGGTGGTTCAGGAGGTCTTCACCGCCCTCTACGAGAACGGCTACATCCAAGCGCAAACCCAGATGGGGGCGATCTCCCCGTCGACGGGACGTACCCTGCCGGATCGCTTCATTGAGGGCACCTGTCCCATTTGCAGCTACGGAAACGCCCGTGGGGACCAGTGCGACAACTGCGGCAACCAGTTGGATCCCGCGGATCTCATCGACCCAGTCTCCCGTATCAACGGGGAGGTTCCGCAGTTTGTGGAGACTGAACACTTCTTCCTGGACTTGCCGAAGGTCGCAGAGCAACTCACGCAGTGGCTCGACTCCCGTGAGGACTG
The DNA here is from genome assembly GCA_030532825.1 of Propionibacteriaceae bacterium. GTDB lineage: Bacteria > Actinomycetota > Actinomycetes > Propionibacteriales > Propionibacteriaceae > Arachnia. The sequence continues at coordinate 72,565 of JAUNKK010000001.1, read as the reverse complement.
GCGTCCCAACGTGTTGAAGTTCAGCCACAACCTCCTAGAGAAAATCCGGCCCCGGGCTATCACCCGCGATTTGGATTGGGGCGTCCCGGTGCCCCTACCGGGCTGGATCGACGCTCCCATGAAACGGATCTACGTCTGGTTCGACGCGGTCATCGGTTACCTGTCGGCCTCCATCGAGTGGGCGAAACGCAGCGGCGACCCTGAGGCCTGGCGGCGCTTCTGGAATGCGGAGACCGCCCAGAGTTTCTATTTCATGGGCAAAGACAACATCGTCTTCCACTCCGTGATCTGGCCCGGCATCCTACTTGGCGCCAACGGGGAGGGCGCCGTCGGCGGCGAGATTCGGCCCGCCCTCGGGGAACTTCAGCTTCCCACGGAGGTGGTGTCCTCGGAGTTCATGACCATGCGCGGCTCGAAGGTGTCCAGCTCCCGTGGGGCCTCAATCTTCGTCGGTGACTTCCTGGCTGAGTTCGGTCCGGACGCGCTGCGCTATTTCATCGCCGTCGCTGGCCCCGAAAACCAGGACACAGACTTCACGTGGGAGGAGTTTGTCCGGCGCATCAACTTCGAATTGGCCAACGAGTGGGGCAACCTGATCAATCGCTCTATCTCCATGGCGCATAAGAACAACGGCGCGATCCCCGAAGCCCACGACCTCACTGATGTGGACCATGAGCTGCTGGCAGCCGCTGCGTCGGCTTTCCAGACCGTCGGGGAGCACATCGCGGCTCGACGCTTCAAGGCCGGGATCACGGAGGCGATGCGTATCGTGTCGCTGGCTAACAAGTACCTCTCAGACCAGGAGCCGTGGAAGCTCAAGGACGATGCGCGGCGCCGCGACACGGTGCTGCATGTCGCCTTGCAGGTGGTCTCCGACTGCAACACCCTGCTGACTCCCTATCTGCCGCACTCCGCTCAGGCGGTCTTCGAGGCCCTCGGTGGTCAGGGGATCTGGGCTGCGCAGCCCGAGCTGCGTGAGGTCGTAGACGGGGACCTGAGCTACCCGATCCTGACGGGCGACTACGCGGCCCAGCAGGCCGTGTGGAAGCGCCGTGACATCGTGCCCGGCACCCCGCTGGCCAAGCCAACGCCGCTGTTCAAGAAGCTCGACGAAAAGCTTGGCACCACGGGCCCAAGTTGGGCTCCAATCGAGAACTGACAAGGCATCAGTCCCTGATGCGCCGGGACGTTGGCGTGCTGCGTGGCGGCCCGGCAACTCTCTGCCCTAGGCGAAGTCAGAACTGCCGGGGATGATCGCCGACGATGGTGGGCGGCTGTCGCCTGGATAGCCGCCCACCGTCCTACCAGGACCCTCCGCTGACTCCGCCGCCCGAGAAGCCGCCGCCACCCGAGAAGCCGGACATCCCGGAACTGCCGGAGGTGGCTGTCGAAGCCGACATGCTGGCGCTCGACATGGCATGGGAGAAGTCGTGCGTGAAGCTATTCAGGGTCCCGTAAAACAGGGCTGTTGAGGTGAAGAGGCTGGGGCCGTCATACCAGGAGGTATCGGCCTGATACACGCCTTCTTCACCAAGCTTCGCAAACAGCTTTGTCCAGCGATCCGCCAGACCGAAGATCAGGGCATAGGGCAAATAGCGGCTGAAGATGTCGACGTTTTCCTCGAAGCGCAACTGTTCCCTCTCGGCGGTGCGCAGATAGAGCTCGAATCCCCGGGCCTGGGCGAGTGCGGCGGAACCCTGCGCGGTGCGTGGCGCCGGGAGGAAGGACAACGCGATCAGACCGAGCCCGAACGCCGCGAGCGGAATGAACGGCAGCGCCCAGCCACGCTGAAGTCCCGCGATCAAACCGCCGATGAGGCTCAGAGCCCCGCACAGCAGACCGAGGACAAGCAACCCTGGTCGGCCACCCCGGGGTCTCTTGCGGAACCAGCCGAGTTCAACGACCCTCCGATACAGCGCAGCTCGCACTGCCGACCGGAGGTTCCCGTAGGAACTGCCGCGTAGTTGGGAGAGCGTCACCCGGCTACCGTGTTTGAAGACGCCGTTGAGCAGCCACTGCTCATATTCGGTGAGATGTGCGGCGTCCTTGGGGGTGCGGGTCAACAGATAGCCATCGTCTCCTGAGGGCGCAATGACCAGATAACCGCGGACAGCCAAGTCGATCAAAGTCGCTGAGATGTCCACGTTATCGGCGGTGGCGTCGACCAAGGTGCCGACCTCCCCGGGACGTGCTCCCTTCGGGGGTTGGAAGGCCACGGCAACCTCCGTCTTGCCGGTGCGGCGACCGACGAGTGCCTGTGTACCCGGGGCTGGGCTGAGGCCGGGGGTCAACCCCAGAAAGACCTCGTCGCGCCCTAGGCGACGTCCGAGCAACACCAGCCCCATGATCGCGCCGATGCCGAGAATTCCCGTCGTCGCCCCGGTAGCTGGGGTCAGTTGAAAGGCATCAGCGACGGAGGGGTCCTCGTGGACGGTTTGGGTGGCGTGCGGAAAGGTGCCTGCCGGGAAGCCCGCCACCACCTGGACTGGGGTATTGCGAGGAACCTGCGGCACGCTGTACTGGGCGGACGTGCCGGAGGTCGAGGAGTCGCATGGGGTGCTCAACCCGGATTTGTAGAAGCAGGCAGCTTTGGACACGGCAGCGGGGCCGGTGATGGCTACCTTGAAGTTGCGGATGTCGGAGTCCATGTTGCTGATGGGGTTCCAGTTGAACTCGTCCAGGCCGCTCTGGGGATGGTTGGGGGCGACGATGCCACTGATGTCGTAGGTGATGCGGTAAGTCTGCGGGGTGTGATAGACGACGTCCTTGTCACCCACTCTGAGTTGAATGCTTGAGTTCCAGTTGGTGGTCTCGGTGTCGGTGCGGGCCCCCGATGGGGAAGTGACCTGGATGTTGCTGATATCGAAGATGTACCACTGTCCAGGCTGATTGCTGGCCTGTCGAGTGCCCAACTGGAGAATGGGACCGCGTCCCTCCGTCTTAGAGAAGTCCATCTGCCACTCCATCTCGATATGGGCGACGCCATCGTCGGTCAGCGTCACATTCACGTTCCACCAGTTGATGGGGGCCGACCCATCGGCATGTGCGACGGGGACCACGATGAGAGGTGCCATCGTCGCGAGCAGTGTGGCCAACAGCGTCCGGATCAGTTTCCGCATGCCTTTTAGGTTACGGGTAACGGGGATCTTCCATGGCTGCCGCGTTCGTGATCGCTCAACCCAGGCCGAGAAGGTCCCGAACCTCCAGTTGCAAGGCAGCCAGTCGTTGCGACGCGGCGAGCCGTGCGGCCGACCCCACCTGTGACTCGTCCGGCGGCAGCACAACCTCCAGGTAGCACTTCAGCTTGGGCTCGGTTCCTGACGGGCGCACCACTGCGCGAACCGTGTCACTGACGAACTCTATGCCGTCTGTGGGAGGCAGGTCCCGGGAGGGCGTCGCCAAATCACGGTAGGCGACGGGTACCCCCAGCAGTTCCTTCGGCGGGGTAGCCCGCAGCCGTGCCATGGCGTCGCCGATGAGACCGAGGTCAGATACGCGAATCGACAGGGGAGCAGTGGCGTATAGGCCGAGTTCCGCCGTCAACTGGTCCAGACGATGGGCTAGGGAGCGGCCCTGGCTCTTGAGCATCGCAGCCAACTCCAGCACCAGCAAAGCGGCAGTCAGGCCATCCTTGTCCGGTACGGTGTGTGGGTCGCAACAGAACCCGATGGCTTCCTCGTAACCGTAGGCCAAGTTTGGGACCCGCCCGATCCATTTGAACCCGGTCAGCGTCGTGACATGTTGTCGCCCCCGGGCCTGGGCCAGCGCGGCGAGTCCGCGGGAAGAAACTACCGAACTGGCGAGCACGCCACCTGCCCCGCGCCGGATCATGTGGTCGCCCAGCAGCAGCCCTAGTTCGTCGCCCGAGAGCATTCGCCACTGACCATCCACGATCGTCGCGACGGCGCAGCGATCGGCGTCCGGGTCATTCGCCACCACCAGGTCCGCTTCGACCTGCCTGGCTCGCGCCAGCGCCAAGTCGATGGCGCCTGGCTCCTCGGGGTTGGGGAAGGCGATGGTCGGAAAATCAGGGTCGGGGCTAGCCTGCTCTGCCACTTCGTGAGGAGGTGGAAATCCCGCGGCGTTCGCCAGGTGCCGCAGGGCCGCGGCACCTACGCCGTGCATGGCTGTGTGCACCCACACCACCTCGCGCGGTATTCCTGCCCGAACTAGCGTGGCGGACTGTGCCACGTACGCGGACAGTAACTCATCGGCCACGCGTCGGTAAGCGCGGTTGCGCGGTAACGCCGCTAGGGACTCGATGGGATGGGCGGCAATCCGCTCAGCCATCTCCGCATCGGTCGGCGGGATGATCTGCGAGCCGTCCCCCAGATAGACCTTGTACCCGTTGTCGGCTGCCGGATTATGGGAGGCAGTAACGACGATCCCGGCGACGCACCCGAAGTGCCGAATCCCGAAGGCCAGCACCGGGGTAGGGGTTGGCGCATTCACCAGCAGTACCTCAAGGCCCGCTCCTTGGAGAAGCTCGCTGGTTTCGCGGGCAAACTCGTCCGATTTCCGGCGGGCATCGAAGCCGATGAGTACCCGGCCGGCGCCGTGTCCGTGGGCAATCAGCCAGTCCGCGATGCCGGCCGCAGCCTGGGCCACCACGAGGCGATTCATGCGGTTCGGGCCGGGGCCCATGGCTCCCCGAAGCCCGGCGGTGCCGAAGGTCAAGCGAGCGTGGAAGGCGTCAGCGAGGGTGTCGGTTTCGCCGGCTTCAATGAGCGCGGCGAGTTCGGCACGGGTATCGGGGTCGGGGTCCACGGCGAGCCAGGCCCGGGCGGTGTCGAGCAGACTCATAACGCCTCCACGATCCCCGCCAGTAGCTGTGCCAGCCGTGGGCCCGCGTCGCGTCCGGTCTGTAGGACCTCCGCGTGGTCTAAGCCGGATTCGGACAACCCAGCCGCGGGGTTCGTTACGAGGGACAGGCCCAGTACTTTCAGGTCCGCTTCCCGTGCCGCGATGGTCTCTAGGGCGGTGGACATGCCAACCAGATCACCGCCCAGTAGACCCGCCATCCGTACCTCGGCCGGGGTCTCGTATTGGGGGCCGCGGAACTGCACGTACACGCCCTCTGGCAGATCCGGTTGCACTGAACGGGCCACGTCGCGCAGCCGTGGGGAGTAAGCCCCGGACATGTCGATGAAGGTTGCTCCGGTGAGCGGGGTGTCGCCGGTTAGGTTGATGTGGTCCGATATCAGCACCACCGTGCCCGGACGCCACGCGGTGTTGAGGCTGCCGCAGCCGTTGGTCAACACCAGCGTCGACGCACCCCACGCCGCGATGGTCCGCACCCCGTGCACCACGGCGGCAACACCCCTGCCCTCATAGAAGTGGGTGCGGCCGGTCAGCACAGCTGCGATCTTCCCGCCCCGAGTCCGCGCTACCTTGAGTGCGCCGCCGTGGCCGCTGACCACCGGGGCAGCGAACCCGGGGATCTTCGCGAGCGGAAGCTCACCCAGTGGCTCACCCAGCTGGTCGGCTCCGGTAGCCCAGCCAGAGCCCAATACCAGTGCTATATCGATGCTGCTCACCTGAAAATGTGAGGCGAGAGAAACAGCTGCGTCGCGCGCCAGCTGCTTGGGGTCGTGCGTCATGGATCCAGCGTATCGGTGCGATGCTGCTGAATCAGCGCCGCAGCCACTGGCGCGCCTTTGCGATGCGCTCAGCGACCTGCTCCGTCGTCGCTTGGGCCAAGGGGCCGCCACCGCATTCGCGCCGCAGGTCGGCGTGAACATGGCTGTGAGGGCGTTGCTCAATGCGGGCTAGCTGCGCAACTAGGGAGTTAAGCTCCTTGCGCTGGTTCGCTAACGCCCGATGCAGCGGCACCTCGGGTTTTGACTTCGGGTCGGAGCGTTCTCGTCGCCGCAGCTGCCGTCGCTGTCGGTCGGCCAACAAGGTGCTGACCTGCTCCGGTTCCAGCAGACCAGGCAATCCGAGATAGTCCAACTCGTCCTGAGACGTGGGTTCAGCGTGCATGCCGAAGGCCTGGGAGTCGAACAGCACATGGTCGAAGGTGGCCTGCGACTCTAGGGCCTCGAACTCGCCCAGCAGATCGTCGGAAGCCGATTCCTGCCGGTTGGCTGCGTCGATCAAGGCCTCGGTCTCAGCCCAGATATCGGCTTCCTCCGAGCGGGGGCGCCCCAGCACATGGTCACGTTGCCGCTCCAGGGTCGCGGCGTGGGCCAGCAAAATGGGTACCGTCGGCAGGAACACCGTCGCTACCTCCCCGCGGCGCCGGGAGCGCACGAACCGCCCGACAGCCTGGGCGAAGAACAGCGGCGTCGATGTGGAGGTTGCGTAAACCCCGACAGCCAGGCGCGGCACATCCACTCCCTCAGAGACCATGCGTACCGCCACCATCCAGCGGTCTTGGCCGGCGGAGAACTGCTCGATCTTGCTGCTTGCCTTCGCATCGTCGGAGAGGATCACCGTGGGGCGAGTTCCGGTGATCTCGGTGAGGAGCCGTGCGTAGGCGCGGGCCACCGTCTGGTTGGTGGCGATGACTAGGCCGCCGGCGTCAGGCAGGTGTCGTCGCACCTGGGTCAGGCGCTGGTCAGCGGCGCGCAACACCGCAGGGATCCATTCCCCGGTGGGGGAGAGGGCGGTGCGCCAGGCATGCGCGGTCAGGTCCTTCGTGAGCATCGTGCCGAGATCGGCATCCAACACCTCGCCCGAACGCATCCGCCAGCGCATCTGCCCGCCATAGTTCATGAAGATCACGGGCCGCACCACATGGTCGGCCAGCGCCTCCCGATAGCCATAGGTGTAGTCCGCGCGGGATGTCTTGACCCCTGAGGCGGATTCCTCATAGGCCACGAACGGGATGGGGTTGTCGTCTGACCGGAACGGGGTGCCGGTCAACGCCAGACGCCTTGTCGCTGCAGAAAACCCCTGCAGGATGCCGTCGCCCCAGCTCTTGGCATCGCCCGCATGGTGGATCTCATCGAAGATCACCAGCGTCGACACCTGGTGGCACAGCGTCTCGTAGGCGTAGGCGCGGATCGATACTCCGGCGTAGGTCACCACCGAGCCGTCGAACTGCTTGGAACGGCCCCGCTTGACGCCACCCGTCCCCGGATCCAGGTGAATCCCGACCCGGGCTGCGGCGTCGGCCCACTGGGTCTTGAGGTGCTCGGTGGGGGTTACCACCACGACCCGTTTGACCACGCGCGCGTGCAGTAATTGGTGGGCCACCCGGAGAGCGAAGGTCGTCTTGCCGGCGCCCGGGGTCGCGACGCAGAGGAAGTCGCGTGGCTGACGCTGTTCGTAGAGTTCCATCGCCGCGACCTGCCAGGCACGAAGGTGCTGCGCGGTGCCCCACGCAGCACGCTGCGGGAAAGCAGGCGACAGATGCTCGAACGCAGAGGAAGTCATACGGCGAGGAAGCGTACCTCAGCCCGTGGTTACGACGCGCCGTCTAGTCGTCGAGCAGTCCCATGAGGAGCGAGAAACCACCGAACATCAGGGCGCCCTGAGCCATGCCACGCACGACGGGGTCGAGGCCATAAGGCTCGTAATAGCCGCGGGCATAGGCGGCATGGCCCTGGTCCTGCCAGTAAGGCACCGCCTGATATCCCTGCTGCACCATGCGGATGTGGGGGTTTGCGCCTGAGGTCACGCGAGCTGCGTCCAGTGCGCAGGCCGGAACCTCGCGAGGAGCGCCCCCATCCGGGGCCCACATGACATTGCGCGTGGATGGGCCATGCGACGGGTCGAAGAAGCACGGGGGACGCCGGTCGGGCACGGTTTTGCCGTGCGCGCGGGCTTTGACGCAGGCCATGGCGTAACGGCCTTCTTCCAGGATGTGGGCGATAGCCGTGGCGTCCGACTCGAATCGAGCCTGGTGCATCGCCTGCTTGGCGTTTTCATAGGCGTCGAGGGCCTCGGTGTACTGCTCCTGGGCTTTTTCATCCAACTCGTAGCCCACGACATCCAGGTCCAGTTCCCGCAGTTCGTCCCCGAACCGGGTGATGTCAGCGTCGAGGGACGAACGTGCTGCGTCACCCAACTGGGCCTCCCCTGGGGCAGCCCCCAGCATGCTTGGCTGATTGCCCTGGAACAGGGCGTTGCTGCGAGTACCGCGAAAGGCCATGAACATCAGCCCAAACACGATGAACAGTACGAGCAGCCCGCTAAAGCTCACTTCCATCACTCCTACCAATTACCCGTCTTTATCAAGGTTACGCCACGCACCCAAGAGCCGCCTGAGCATTGCCTGTGGCAGGTGCGCGGGGCATCGGTTAGAGTCGGCCGGGCCGTTCACATGAGGAGGCTGCCGTGCTTGAAGAGCTTCAAATCAAAGCCTGGACGCAACTGACGGCGGATGAGTTCTTCGAGATCGCCCGGCTGCGCAGCGAGGTGTTTTTCCTGGAGCAGCGCATCGACGTCCCGGACCTCGACGATATGGATCGCCATCCGCAGACCCTGCACTGGTGGCTTGCGGACGACCAGGGATGTGCTGCCTACCTACGAACGGTTGTTCTGGGGGAGCCGGAGCTGGGGGCGACGCGGTCTTTCGGGCGCGTGGTGGTGCGCCGGGACCGCCGCCGCGAGGGTCTGGGCGCGGGCTTGGTGACCGCCGTGCTCGATTGGTGTGGAAGCGAGCGGCTGGTGATTCATTCGCAGACTTATGTCGCCCCGCTGTACCAGCGGTTGGGTTTCGAACGGCGCGGCCCGGAGTATCGTGAGGCGGGCCTGCCGCATGTCCTTATGGTGCGCCAGGGGCGGCGCGCGCAGTGAGCCCCACGGAGATCCGGGTCAGCGCGGTCGTACTCACCGACAACGAGGGGCGGGTGCTGCTCGTGCGCAAACGTGGAACCAGCGCCCTGTTCAATCCCGGCGGGAAGCCCGAACCGGGCGAGGCGCCCGTCGCGTGTGCCGTCCGCGAGGTCGCCGAGGAACTTCAGATCGAACTTGACCCGTCCCGGCTGGTTCCGCTGGGTCGCCTCCGCGCGCCCGCCGCCAACGAGACGGATACCGTCGTGGTGGCGGATGTGTTCCTTGCCCCCGAGCCCCTAGACCATCAACCGACGCCACGGGCCGAGATCGCCGAGGCTGTCTTCGTCGACCCAAGTCGCCCAGAGCCGCACTGGGCGCCGTTGTTCACCGCCGAGATTCTGCCCCTGGTCACCCGTCGAGGCGGCTGAAGTCCAGGGTCGTCAGCACCAGTTCCCCAGCCTCGTCCGAGGCATCCAAGTCCACCGTCGCCAGGATCGACCAGTCCCGGTTGCCCGCTGGATCATCGATGATCTGCCGCACCTGCCATACCCGGCCGCCGCGCTGCTCCTCCACTACGAAGAACGCCGGTCCCCGGGCATCGGAACCGACCCCCATATCTTCGTGCTCGTCCCAGTAGGCACCGAGAGCGTCGTCCCAACGCTGCCGGGTCATGGGGTCGCCGCTGGTGAGCGCCGCGAGGGCAGCCACGTCGTCATCGGCGCACAACTCGACTCGGCGCCACATGGCATTGCGTACCAACACCCGAAACGCCCGGGCATTCCCGGTGACTGGACGCGACGGTGGGGCGGCCTCAGCCCGCTGCTCCCCGGGGACACCCGCCAGCTCTGCCAGTTCGTTCCACTCGTCGAGCAGCGACGAATCCACCATGCGGGTGACCTCGCCCAGCCAGGCGATGAGATCTTCTAGCTGCTCGGTGCGTAGCGCCTCGGGCACACTCTGCCGCAGCGCCCGGTAAACGTCGGTCAGGTAGCGCAACAGCAAACCCTCAGTGCGCTGTAGCTTGTAGTGGGCGATGTACTCCCCGAAAGTCATGCCCAGGGCGTACATGTCACGCGCCACTGACTTCGGGCTGACCGGGGTCTCAGACAGCCACGGGTGCGCTACGGAGTACTCGATGTGGGCCTGCTCCAGCAACTCCGCCAGGGGCTGGGGCCAGGTGATCTCTTCCAGAGCCTCCTGGCGTTCCTCGTAGTCCCAGCCGTCCGCCTTCATCTCGGCGACCGCCTGTCCGCGCGCCTTGAACTGCTGCGCCAGCAGCACCACCCGCGGATCCTCCAGCGTGGCCTCAACGACGGAAACCACCTCGAGGGCGTAGTCGGGAGCAGCCATGTCCATGGTCTCGATCACGGCCAATGCGAAGGCTGACAATGGCTGGTTCAGGGCAAAGTCGCGTTGGAGGTCGACGGCCAGCTGGTAGCGCCGCCCACCCGCTGTGGGTTGAGGCAACCGGGTGACGACCTCCGCGCGCAGCAGAGAACGGCCGAGGGCCGCCGCCCGGCGGAGCAGCGCTCGGCGCACCTTCGGTTCGGGGCTGGTCGAATCCACCAAGCGGGCCACCGCGACGCTGGTTTCCTCGTCACGCTGCAACAGGTTCAGCAGAAGCGAGTGGCTGATCTTCATCCGGGCGTGGAGCGACTCGGGGATCGAATCGATCAGCTTCGTAAACGTCGCTTCCGTGTAGTTGACGAACCCCTCCGGGGGCTTCTTGCGGCGCACTGAACGGAGCTTCTTCTCGTCACCCTCATGTTTCTTGGCGATGCGGGCGTTTTCCACTTCGTGCTCGGGGGCCTGCGCGACAACGTTGCCGAGGGTGTCGAAGCCCGCGCGGCCGGCGCGGCCGGCGATCTGGTGAAACTCGCGGCTGCGCAGCACCCGCTGCCTTCGACCATCGAATTTGGTTAGCGAACTGAACAACACCGTCCGGATCGGCACATTGATGCCGACTCCCAAGGTGTCGGTGCCGCAGATGACCGCCAGCAAACCCCGCTGAGCGAGTTGCTCGACGAGACGCCGGTAGCGCGGCAGCATTCCGGCGTGATGCACCCCGATACCGGCCCGCAGGAGCTTCGCCAAAGTGGCACCGAAGCCCCCGGCGAATGGAAATCCCGACAACGCCGACCTCAACTCCTCCGGCACGGCTGCCGAGGCCTTGCGCACTACGCCTTGGCTCAGTAGGGCAGCAGCCTGGTCCACTGCTGCGCCTTGAGTCGGGTGGACGACGTACACAGGGGCCTGGTGGGTTTCGACAATCTCGGTGATCGTTTCGTGGATCGGGCTGAGCGACCAGCGATAGGTCAGCGGCACCGGCCGCACCACCCCACCGATCACCGCGGTCTCCCGGTCCGTGCGCTGGGTGAGCTCCTTCGCCAATGCCGAAACATCCCCGAGAGTGGCGGACATGATGACGAACTGCGCTTGGGGAAGCTCCACCAGCGGCACCTGCCACGCCCAGCCACGATCCGGGTCCGCCAGAAAGTGGAATTCGTCCATCACGACTTGCCCAACCTCGGCGGCTTGGCCTTCCCGGAGCGCCAGGTTTGCGAGGATCTCGGCGGTACAACAGATCACGGGTGCGTCGGCGTTGACTGAGGCATCGCCCGTAACCATGCCGACATTCTCGGCACCGAAGGCCTCGCACAGCGCGAAGAATTTCTCGTTGACTAAGGCCTTGATAGGGGCGGTGTAGTAGGTGCGGATGCCCGTCGCCAGGGCTGCGAAGTGTGCCCCCAGCGCGATCAGCGACTTGCCGGAGCCCGTTGGCGTGGTGACGATCGCGTGATCACCCGCCAGGATCGCCAGCAAGGACTCTTCCTGGTGGTCATATAGCGAGATGCCGGAGGCCTCGGCGTGGCGGGTAAACGCGTCGAGCAGTGCATCCGGGGTCGGGTCGGGTGGAAGTCGGTCGGTCAATCTCATCGCGCCCCCATCCTCCCACGGAGGCCGGGAAAGCGGAGGTTTCAGCGTCCGGCCGACACCCGGATCAGCAGCCCAAGCCGATGGCTGCCGCCGGCCGGTACCCAGACCGCCCGGTCCTGGACGTTGCCGACCTCAATGCACAGCATGCGACGCCATTCGTCTGGGGCGAGACCGGCAAGCTGGGGTCCCGGGCCGGGGTTCCAGACGACGGTGCTGTCCGCGCCAGAAGCAAGCAACTCGACGCGGCGTTCCCCGTCGAGCAGTACGACGGGCCCACCTGAGGCGTACACCCGGTCCATCCGCCCCCGAATCCTGAGCGGCTCGCCCGCCACTTGGGGTTCACCGGAGGCGGCGAAGTCCCGGAAGACGGCCAACTCCAGCCCCAGCAGTTGGCAGCTCGTGAGGTCCGATACCCGGAAGTAAGCGTGCAGCGCCTCGTCCAGGATGAATCCCGTGGTGGGGGAGATGACGGTTAGTTCAATTCTCAATTGGGTGGCGAAGATGGCCCGCAGCTGGAAGATCATGTCGCTGGGGTAGCGGTCCGCCCCCGGGATGTGGGTCAGTTCGTCACCGGTGACCTCCCAGATGAGTTCGTCATGCCCCGCGCTGACCAGACGCCAGGGCAGCCAGCGCACCAAGCCGTGGGGATGCGGGACATCAATCCCGGGGCGGCCGCGGCCGAACCAGGGGGCACACACCGGCACCCCGCCGTGGAGTTCCAGCCCCGGGCCAACCTGTGCGGCGCGGCTAACGAAGAACACCTCGTCCTGGCCCGCTGGCTGCCACGACAACACGGTGGCGCCCAAGTCGAGCGCTGTGCCTTGGGCGTGTGGAGTGTCGACGCGGCGCAGCCCGGCGCGGGACCATTCGGCGTCGCTCGGCATGGCGCCAAGCATAGAGTGACGAAGAGCCTGTCGTAGCGTGGACATCCCCGGTGTTAGCCGCGGTGAATCTTTACCATGGGCGCATGCCGCTCACCATCCGTGCCGCCACGCATGACGACCTGCCCGACATCGTCCAGATTTACAACGAAGCCGGCGTGGCCACCACCGCGACGTACGACCTTGAGCCGGTGACCCTAGCCGAACGGACTCAGTGGTTTGAGCGGTTACGAGTTCGTGACTATCCGGTCCTGGTAGCGGTGGTCGAGGACCGGGTGGTGGGGTTCGCCAGCTACGGACCATTCCGTGACAAGGCAGGGTATGCGCACACCGTCGAACATTCGGTCTATGTGGCTGAGGGACAGCGCTCCGGCGGGGTAGGGCGGATGCTGCTCGGGGCGCTGCTGGACTACGCTCGCGGCCGGGGTATCCACGTGATGGTCGGTGTGCTGGACGCGGACAACGAGGCCTCCCGGGCCTTTCATGAGCGGCTGGGATTCACCGAATCTGCGGTGCTGCGGGAGGTGGGACTCAAGTTCGGACGCTGGCTGGACGTGGTCTTCGTGACCTACCAGTTCGACTGACGGATAGCCGACGGAGCGGCGGAACCCGCGACATCGACCACGTGGCGTGGTCCTGTAGCATTCCGCCATGGCCTACCACGCTGACGCGAGCACCCACGAGGACAAGGAAGTGCTGACCTGGGAAGGCCTCGGCGAGGTGATCGAGGACTTGGCCCGGCAGGTCCAGCAATCAGGGTTCAAGCCTGCCGTGATCATCGCGATTGCCCGGGGCGGGATGATCCCAGCCGGGGCCCTGGCCTATCGCTTGGGCGTGAAGCTGACCGACGCCATCAACGTCGAGTTCTATACCGACGTCAACCGCACCCTGCCTGATCCGGTGCTGTTGGCCCCCATGCTGGACACCGAATCCATCGCGGGGCGCCAACTGCTCGTGGTCGACGACGTGGCAGATTCAGGCCGAACCCTCGCGCTCGTCGTGAAGCTGCTGCGAGGGTTCGGCGCCGACGTGCGTAGCGCCGTGCTCTACACGAAACCCACGACCATCGTGACCCCCGACTTCCGCTGGCGGGAGACCGATAAGTGGATCGTCTTCCCCTGGTCGGATAAACCCCCCCTGGGGTAAACCCGGCCGTCACATTAAACTGCGAACATGGCTGAAATCCGCACTCACGACACCGAAGGTGGCTCCGATTTGGGGCGCCTCGTCCGCGAAGCGCTGGGGGAGACCATCCGGCCCATCGCGCCAGGCGCAACCGCGCCACCCGTCGTCTCCCAGGACGAGGCCGACGAAGCAGATTCCGCATCTCCGGCGGATCTGCCAGATCTCTCGCAGTTGAGCATCAACATTTCCGACTTCAAGCCGTAACGGGTGTTTGCGTTAACACTTCGATAATGTGAACGCCGGGCGCAGAAGCCCCCACTCTCGGAACCCTAAGGACTGGACATGACCCTCGAATGGACCGAATTGGACGCCCGAGCCGTCGATACGGCTCGCATCCTCGCCGCCGACGCCGTGGAGAAGGTGGGTAACGGCCACCCTGGCACGCCGATCTCCCTCGCGCCCGTGGCTTATCTACTCTATCAGAAAGTCATGAAGACCGACCCAGAAGACGACAAGTGGATCGGCCGCGATCGTTTCGTGCTGTCGGTGGGTCACGCCTCACTCGTGCAGTACTGCCAGCTTTACCTGGCCGGGGCCGACCTGGCTTTGGATGATCTGAAGTCACTGCGCACCTGGGGGTCGAAGTGCGCGGGGCATCCCGAGTACGGTCACACGCGCTTCATTGAGTGCACCACGGGGCCACTCGGCGCCGGCGTCAGCAATGCCGTGGGCATGGCCATGGCTGCCCGTAAGGAGCGTGGTCTGTTCGACCCAGAGGCGCCCGAGGGCGAGTCCCCCTTCGATCATCACGTCTACTGCCTGGTCGGCGATGGGTGCCTTCAGGAAGGCGTGTCCGCAGAAGCCTCGTCGCTCGCCGCCACCCAGAACCTGGGCAACTTGATCATGATCTACGACGCGAACCGGATCACAATCGAGGGCGACACGAACATCGCCTTCACCGAAGATGTCCTTGCTCGATACCAGGCCTACGGGTGGCACACCGTCGAGGTCGATTGGACCAACGGCGGCACCGAGTACGCCGAAGACCTCGACGCGCTGTTTGCCGCTATCGAGGAGGCGAAGTCCGTCACCGACAAACCGTCGATCATCAAACTCAACACCATCATCGGTTGGCCACTGCCGAACAAAGCCGGCGACCATGCCATTCACGGTTCGAAGATCGGGGCTGAGGAGATCGCTCAACTCAAAGAGAAGCTCGGCTTCCCCGCCGAGCCTTTTGTCGTCGACGACGCCGCCGTCCGCCATGCCCAGGAGAACGCCGCTGCGCGCGGTAAAGCTGCTCGCGAGGCCTGGGATGCGAAGTTCGCCGCATGGGCCGAGCAGAACCCCGAACGTGCGGCGCTACTGGAGCGGGTTCGCGCCCGTAAGCTCCCAGCCGACCTGACCTTGCCGATCTTCGAAGAAGGCAAAATGTCAACCCGCAAGGCTTCCGGCGCGGTGCTGACGGCGCTTGCTCCCCAACTCCCGGAACTGTGGGGTGGCTCGGCTGATCTGGCCGGCTCCAACAACACCACCATGAAGGGCGAACCCAGCTTCCTGCCCGCAGAACGCCAGTCTCACGACTGGTCCGGTCATCCCTACGGCCGCACCCTGCACTTCGGAATCCGCGAACACGCAATGGGCGGCATCATCAACGGCATCGTGCTCTCCGGCCTGACGCGTGCCTACGGCGGAACTTTCATGGTCTTTGCCGACTACATGCGTCCGCCGGTCCGGCTGGCCGCGCTCATGGGGATCCCGTCGATCTTCGTGTGGAGCCATGACTCCGTTGGTGTCGGCGAGGACGGCCCGACCCACCAGCCCATTGAGCATCTCGCGGCGCTTCGAGCCATCCCGAACCTCGACGTGGTCCGGCCCGCCGATGCCAACGAAACGGCCGTTGCTTGGGGCGAGGTGCTCCGCCGCGTTGACCGTCCCGCCGGCATCATCTTGTCCCGCCAGGACCTGCGTACCGTGCCCCGCGGCGACGGCTATGCCTCTGCCGAAGGGGTGGCCCGTGGCGGCTACGTGCTCAGGGATGCCTCAGCCGAGCCGAAACTCATCCTCATTGCTTCCGGCTCAGAGGTCGCGCTGGCTCTCGACGCAGCTGACCGGTTGGAGGCGGAGGGTGTCCCCACGCGGGTGGTGTCCATGCCCTGCATGGAATGGTTCGATGAGCAGGACGCCGAATACCGCGAGTCCGTGCTGCCCGCTGCCGTGACGGCCCGGGTTTCCGTCGAGGCTGGGATCGCCATGGGCTGGGCCAAGTACGTTGGTGACCAGGGGGCCAGCGTCAGCGTCGAGAGTTTCGGGGCCTCCGCCTCCGGGGGCCGGTGCTTCGAGGAGTTCGGCTTCACGGTCGACAACGTCGTGGCGACCGCCCGCGGCGTGTTGTGACGGGCTGAACCTCGCGGCGAACTCGCGCCGGGCGGGGCAGAAGAGCGAGCCGGGTAGGGTTGAGACATGGTGCTCAAGATCCTTCTCGACAAGCGGCCAAGCCACGCCCGGCGCATCGTCCTTGAACTGGACCTAGCGCGCGGGGTCCTGGAGACCACCCCGACGAACCCCTTCCAACTGCTGCAGTTGGTCGGATCCACCGCGATGGCCGATCTGCGTACCCGGCTTCATGAGGCCGCGTACGACGAGCGTGTCGCAGGTTTGATCGTGCACGCTGTCGATTGTGGGCTGCCCAACCCTGCCATGGATGAGATCGGCACCCTCATAGAGCACTTCGGTAAACACAAGCCAACCATGGCTTGGGCGGAGTCTTTCGGCGAGTTGGGCAACTCGCTTGCCGCTTTCAAACTCGCTACCGCGTGTCAGCGAGTGTGGCTCCAACCTACCGGCGCCATCGGGATCGGCGGCGTCGAGGTAAGCATCACCCTGTTTAAGGGACTGCTCAACAAGGCGGGCATCACCCCCCAATTTGGGCAACGCCACGAGTACAAGACAGCTGGGGATCGGTTCGCAGCAGACGAAGTCACCGAGGCACACCGCGAGATGATCCAGCGCCTTGGGCAGTCCATCGTCGACGATGCGGTCGCAACCATCGCGCGTCGCCGCGGCGTTATCCCCGAACGAGTATGGGACGCCGTGAACGATTCGCCCCTCACGCCCGAACGCGCCCAGGATCTCGGGCTGGTCGATAACCTCGGCTATCGCGACGAGGCCTACGCCTGGGCTTTGGGGGAGTGGGACGCCACGCCGGAGCAGTTGCTGTACGTCTCCCGGTTCCAGCCGCGCCGGAACCTGGCGCGAGCCTTGCGGCGTGACCGGCCTCACGTGGCCGTCGTGTCACTGCGGGGTGGAATCGTCACGGGACGGGGGCGTCCTAACGGCGCAGGGAGCCAGAATGTCGGCTCCGATGTCGTAGACGAGCATCTGCGCGCGGTCCTGCGCGATGACCGGATCAAAGGAGTTGTCCTAGAGGTCGATAGCCCCGGAGGTTCCGCCGTGGCCTCGGACTTTATCCGGCGCAGCGTGCTCCGGGTCCGGGAATCCGGTCGGCCCGTCGTGGCACTCATGGACAACGTCGCCGCCTCCGGTGGCTACTACGTAGCCATGCCCGCTAACGAGATCGTCGCGCAGCCCACCACCCTCACGGGATCAATCGGTGTGGTCGCCGGCAAGTTCGTCACCCAAGGCCTCTACGACAAGCTTGGGCTAAAACGCGAACCCATCAGGATTGGTGGCACCGCCGGCCTGCTCAGTTCGGCGACGGAGTTTTCCCCGGAGGACTGGGAGCGGTTAAACGCCGAACTGGACCGGATCTACCAGCAGTTCACGCAGTTCGCTGCTGCCGACCGCGCCATGACCTATGAGCAGCTGGAGCCACTCGCCCGCGGCCGAGTGTGGACCGGAGCGGACGCCCATGAGCGGGGCCTCGTGGATCACCTTGGCGGCTGGCGCCTGGCGTGGCATCGAGTCTGCGAACTGGCTGACATCGATCCGGACGAGGCCGTCAAAGAGCGGATTGGCACTGGATCGTTCCTGGACCAGTTCCGCACGGCGCGTTCCAGCGAACATCGCGCTGGGGCTTCTCGGATCGCCATCCCAACCACCGACGACCTCCTGGTCAGGGCAGCAGAGTTCCTCGGCCTGCGCATTGAGGGCGCGCTCAGCCTGCCATACGCCATCCAGATCTCCTAACTGGCGGCGGCGAATATCAGCGATCATGACCGGGTGGCCAACATGGCGAGGTCCTCGCGTACCATGGGGCAGGCTCTCGCGCCCGACCAGCTGAGAACGAAGGACCTGACTTGACCGAGAACAAGCCCTCCTCCCGCCGAAAAAGATGGATCATCGGCGGGGGCGTTGGACTCGCCCTGCTGCTGGGCGGATACACCGCCGCCTATGTCATCGTGGGCGATAACGTCCCGGCTAATGCCAGCGTTGAGGGGGTGGCTATCGGCGGCATGACTCCCGAGGCTGCCCAACAGAAGCTGGAGGAGTCCCTGGCCGCGAAGTTCGCGGCACCCCTGACCGTAGCCGACGAGGCTGGGCATCAGATCACGCTCACGCCTTCGGAAAGCGGCCTGAGCGTCGACTACGCTCGCACGGTTGCTGATGCAGGTGGTGGGGCCAGCCCCAACCCCCTCGACCTCTTTAAACGGCTGTTCGGCGGCGGCGATACAGCGCTGGCCACGTCGGTGGATAACGCAGCATTGGCAGCGACGTTGGAGGGCCATGCTGCGGCCTTCGCCGTCGAGGGGAGTGATGCGACGTTAGCCTTCGAGGCTGGGCAGGTGGTGCGCACCGAGGGCACCGACTCGACGGTGCTCGACGTCGAAGCCACCACCCAGTCCGTTGCGCAGGCGATGAGCGCTGGTCAAGACCAGGCCGCGGCCGTCTTGAAGGTGCAGCAGCCCGCGGTTACTTCAGCCATGGTTGATGAGGCCGTCGAGAGCTTCGGGGCGCCAGCGATGTCGGCTCCGATCTCAGTGACTGTGGGTGAGGTCAGTTTTGATGTCACCCCGGAGCAGATTGGCGCCGCCACCACGTTCGCCGTTGAGGGGGACAAACTGGTACCGCACGTCGACGCGGAGAAGTTGCTCAACGTGACAGCGGAGGCGCGAGCCAGCCTGGGCCTGACCACCGGTAAGAATGCCTCATACACCATGGTCGGTGGCGCTATCCAGGTCGTGCCTGCTGAGGACGGTCAGCAGGTGGATCCTGAGGGCCTGGCCAATGGGGTGAAAGAAGCCGCAACGAAGAGTGGGGCGGAACGGGCGTTTGCCGCCGAGGTCATCATCGGGCCAGCGGAGTTCTCTACCGAGGAAGCCGAGAAGCTGAAGCCTCAGCAGGTTATCGGTGAGTTCACCACGGAGTATCCACACGCCGACTACCGCAACACCAACCTGGGGCGGGCCGCGGAACTGATCAACGGGAAGGTGCTGCTGCCCGGGGACATCTTCAGCCTCAACGACACTCTTGGGCCCCGCACGGCGGAGAACGGTTTCACGGACGGCTACGTCATCAACGGTGGGGTGCTGGTCAAGGAATCCGGGGGAGGCATCTCGCAAGCGTCCACCACGATGTATAACGCGGGGTTCTTCGCGGGCTACGAGGATATTGAGCACCGGCCCCACACCCTGTACTTCCCCCGCTATCCGGCCGGGCGGGAAGCCACCATCTACTACGGCAGCTTCGACATGAAGTTCAAGAACAACACGGAGTATCCGGCCTACATTGAGGGGCTGAACACCCCGTCCAGTAGCGGAAACAACGGCAGCCTCACGTTCCGTATCTGGTCCATCCCAACCTGGGACAAGGTGGAGTCCACCGAACCCGTGAAGTCGAACTTCTATTCGGGAACCGACCGGGTGTTGGACACTCCCGACTGCGAGCCGCAGGAACCTATCCAGGGATTCACCGCGACCTGGCAGCGGCTGTTCTACAAGAACGGGGAGGTGGCCAAGACCGAGGACTACTCCTGGACCTATTCAGCCGGCGATCGCATCACGTGCTCCCCGGGATAATGGTTGATCGGGTCTGATCGCCGTGGGGGACAAGGGGCGGCGCGCGCTAAGCTGTGCGCTGACAACCTGAAGGAGTGGAAGTGACCTACATCATCGGTCTGCCGTGTGTTGACGTTAAAGACCGAGCTTGCGTTGAGGAGTGCCCCGTCGACTGCATTTACGAGGGCAACCGGATGCTGTACATCCATCCCGAAGAATGCGTGGACTGCGGCGCCTGCGAGCCGGTCTGCCCAGTCGAGGCCATTTACTACGAAGACGACCTCCCAGCCGACCAGGCTGAGTATTACGACGTCAATGCTCAGTTCTTTGACGACATCGGTTCGCCCGGCGGAGCCGCCCGACTGGGACCGGTCGACTACGACCACCCCGTGGTCGAAGCGCTGCCTCCACAGGGGGAGTGATGACTCTCGCGGCCCGGCTCCCGGAGTTTCCATGGGACTCGCTGGCCGAGGCGCGACGCCTAGCCGCTGTGCACCCCGACGGGATCGTCGACTTGTCGATCGGGACGCCCGTCGACCCGACCCCACAGGTGGCGCGTGACGCTTTAGCGGCGGCATCCAACGCCCACGGTTATCCGACGGTCTGGGGCACCCCGGAGGTGCGGGACGCCATCATCGGCTACCTTGAGCGTCGCTGGAACGTCACCAGACTCGCCCACGAGTCCGTGCTGCCGGTGATCGGCACCAAAGAACTAGTGGGCTGGTTGCCGACCGCGCTTGGCCTCGGTCCGGAGGATGTCGTCGTATACCCGCAGGTGGCCTATCCCACGTACGAGGTGGGGGCGCTCGCCGCCGGAGCCCGCGCTGTGCCCTGCGACGATCCGGACGCGGTGCCGGAAGGTGCCCGGTTGATCTGGATCAACTCGCCGGCGAACCCCTCGGGTCGCATCCTGGCGTTGCCTGAGATGCGGGCCTGGGTGGCCGCAGCACGCCGTCAGGGGGCGGTGCTGGCCAGCGACGAATGCTACGGGGAATTCGCGTGGGATGCCGAGGCCTTCAGCGTCTTGGATCCGCGCGTTAGCGACGGCAACCTTGCCGCTCTGCTTGCGGTCCACTCGGTTTCGAAGCGTTCCAACGCCGCAGGTTACCGAGCGGGATTCGTCGCCGGAGACGCCGACCTGGTCCAGAGGCTAGTGCAAGCGCGCAAGCACCTAGGTCTCATGGTTCCGGGGCCGATCCAGGCCGCGCTGGTTGCCATGCTCAATGATCAGGAACATGTTGAGCAACAGCGGAGCCGCTATCTGGCTCGCCGCGACGTGCTCAGGCCTGCTCTTGAGGCCGCTGGATTCCGCGTCGAGCACTCGCAAGGGTCGCTATATCTGTGGGTGACACGGAACGAGCCCTGCCGTGAGACCATCGTGTGGCTAGCCGAACGCGGCATCCTGGCTGCTCCTGGGGACTTCTATGGCCGATCATCGGGACAACATGTCCGTATCGCGCTGACTGCCACGGATGAGCGCATTACGGCAGCTGCTGAACGCCTCACGATGTGAGCCCATGATTAGCTGGCGAACTCGATGGTGGCGACGCCCTCCTGACCGGGTTCGTCGGCCTGCTGCCAGTCTCGGTTGCCCTTGGTCCACTGCCGATCCCCGACGCTGGCCCGGACGATTCCGGCTTCCGCGGTGTTTGCCATGGCTAGTTGAACGCCCGACCACAGGACGGTCGGGTCGTCTGCGCGCAGCGTCAGTCCGTTGTCGCCGGTTTCGGCAGTCAGCCCCGGTACAGCGGCGACCACCTGGTCGAGCGTGGCGTGGCTAGTAGCGGCTGGCTCTCGGTTCACGCAGGCCAGAGTGCCGGGACGGGAGCCGCGCAGGGCGCCCGCTAGCGCCCGAGCGTTGCTTTCGTGCTTACGATAGGCCTCGGGATGACCCGAGCGTTGCACTTCCTGCGCGATGTCGTTGACATCGCTGGTCTCCCAGCCCTGGAACTTGACCAGCTCCTGGTAGAACCGCCCGGAGCTATACCAGGGGTCCATGATTTCTGCCTCGGTGCCCCAGCCGTAGGAGGGGCGTTGCTGGAACAGTCCCAGCGAGTCACGGTCACCGTAGTCGAGGTTACGCAGGCTCGACTCCTGCCAGGCGGTAGCCAGCGCGATGACAGCCGCCTGTTCCGACAGGCCCTGGCGATACGATTCGGCGACGATGATCGAGGCGTTCTCCGCCTGCTCGAAGGTCAGGCTGAGCGGCTCATCATCCCCGTCCACATTCAGATAGCAGTGTTCCGGGGTCAACTTGGCCTCCAGCCACTCGTAACCTTTCCAGGCGCCGAAACCGACCGCGCCAAGCAGCACGGCCACGATGACGATCGTGATGAGTGTTTTGCGCATCAGTTCGCGTGTAGTTCCTTGTTGAGGGAAAACGTGTTGCCACCGCGTTGCCGCGCCACGACCTTACCGGTCTGGGAATCACGCAGGAACAGTAAGCCGGATTCCCCGGAAAGCTCCCGGGCCTTGACGATCCGGCCGTCGGTGAGTTCCACCTTTGTGCCAGCGGTGACATATAGCCCAGCCTCCACGATACAGTCATCGCCAAGAGAGATGCCGATGCCCGCCTCAGCCCCCAGCAGGCAACGCTCGCCGATGCGAATGACCTCCTGGCCGCCGCCGGAGAGGGTGCCCATGATCGAGGCACCACCGCCGATATCGGAGCCGTCGCCCACGATCACGCCCGCGGAGATCCGGCCCTCCACCATGGAGGACCCCAGGGTGCCTGCGTTGAAGTTCACGAAGCCTTCATGCATGACGGTGGTGCCGGGGGCCAAGTGGGCGCCGAGGCGCACCCGGTCGGCGTCGGCAATCCGCACCCCAGTGGGGGTCACGTAGTCCGTCATCCGGGGAAATTTGTCGATGCCGAAAACGCCAAGGAGCTCACCCTGGCCGCGCAAGACGGTGCGTACGCGGTTAACGTCCTCAACAGGGAGCGGGCCCCGGGTGGTCCAAGCATTGTTTGGCAGTTGACCGAAGATACCCTCCAGGTTCAGCCCGTGGGGTTTGACCAGGCGGTGGCTGAGAAGATGCAGCCTCAGGTAGGCATCTGCCGTTCCTTCGGGGGCTGAATCCAGGTCAATGACGATGCGAACGGTTTGGGTAGTGGTGCGCCGGACTGGGTCTTCATAGCGGGCCGCAGCCAGGCCTGGCGGGGGTTCTTCGGTCACGTCGTCACCCAGGGCGGGCTCAGGGAAGAACACATCAAGGGTGGACCCCGAGGCGTGAATAGTTGCGAGGCCCCAGCCCCACGCCTTGCGCTGCGCATCAGTCATGCGGATCAGTGTAATGAACTGCTCGGTAACGATGTGTTGAACGGTAGGCTCACCAGCATGACCCGGAGAGACTCTGCTGTAAGCGACGGCGACAGTGTAGGCGAGGATCCAACAGCCGCATGCCGCGGCGAAGAGCGCTCCGGCGTCCGTGTTGCCGACGATGCAGCGGCGCAGGCTGCTGGGGTCTCGCCGTCGGGACCTCTCCGCCCCGACGCCGATCTCGTGAGTTTGCTGCGAGCCATCGTCGATATCGAGAGCGTCTCGGGCAACGAGAGGGAGCTCGCGGATCTCGTTGAGGCGACGCTTCGCGCTCAGGCCCACCTCGTGGTTGAGCGGGACGGAGATTGCGTGATCGCACGCACCCGATTGCGGCGCCCGCAGCGCGTCGTGATAGCGGGACATCTGGACACGGTGCCCGTTGCTGGGAACCTGCCAAGTTCCCTGGCTGAGACTCCCGATGGTCCGCGGGTTTATGGTCGCGGCGCGTGTGACATGAAGGGGGGCGTCGCTGTGGCTCTGAAGCTGGCGTGCGAACTCACCAGACCCCGCGTCGACGTCACCTGGGTGTTCTACGATCATGAAGAGGTCGATGCCTCGCTGAACGGGCTAGGCCGCGTGGCCCGCAATCGGCCTGACCTGCTGTCGGGGGATTTCGCCGTGCTGATGGAGCCAACTGCCGCTCACATTGAAGGCGGCTGCCAAGGCACCATCCGCTTCCGAATCCACACCACAGGCCAGGCTGCTCACAGCGCACGGTCTTGGATGGGACGCAACGCCATCCACAGCCTCGCCGATGTGCTGGCCCGGCTGGCCGCCTACGAGCCGCGACGGATTGTCGTCGAAGGACTTGAATACCGGGAGGGGCTCAACGCGGTGCGGATCGGCGGGGGCGTGGCGGGCAATGTCATCCCCCCTGAAGCGTGGGTGGAGATCAACTACCGCTATGCTCCCGATAAGAGTGCCGAAGAAGCACTGGAGCATTTGGCCGAGGTGTTTCCCGAGGCCGAGTTGGATGTGGTGGATTCCTCACCCGCTGCACGCCCCGGCCTGGATGCGCCGCTCGCGGCCGAGTTCGTGGTCGCGGTTGGCGGTGACGCCCGACCCAAATATGGCTGGACCGATGTCGCCCGCTTCGCTGCCCTCGGCGTCCCAGCCGTCAACTACGGTCCGGCTGACCCGTCGCTAGCCCACCGCGACGATGAATACTGCCCCGTTGCCGACCTCACCAGTTGCGCCGACGGTCTGCGCCGCTGGCTTTCCACGATGTGATTCCAAGGAGAACTACATGACCGAACGCCGTCAGGGAGCTGTCATTCTGCGTGGCGAAGCCCACGCCGCTCCCACAGCTGACGAAGCTCTGCTCGGTTCCGATGGAGCGGAGTGGGCTAGCAAGGACCCGTGGCGGGTGCTGCGTATCCAGGCTGAGTTTGTTGAGGGTTTCGATACCCTGCAGAGCCTGCCTTCCGCCGTGAGCATCTTCGGATCGGCCCGCACCGATCCCGCCGACCCCATGTATCAGGCGGCTGAACAGATCGCGGCCGCAGTTGCCGCGAAGGGATTTGCCGTCATCACGGGTGGCGGCCCGGGGATCATGGAGGCAGGCAACAAGGGAGCCCGTGAGGCCGGCGGCACCTCGGTAGGTCTGGGTATCGAACTGCCGCACGAGCAAGGCCTCAACCCCTATGTCAGCCTCGGCATCAACTTCCGCTATTTTTTCGCACGCAAGACGATGTTCCTCAAATACTCCCACGGGTTCATCGCCATGCCAGGCGGCTTCGGGACTCTCGACGAATTGTTCGAGTCCCTGACCTTGATCCAGACCGGCAAGGTGACCCATTTCCCTGTCGTGCTGTTCGGCACCCGCTTCTGGGGACCGCTGATCGATTGGATCCATGGCTCCGTCGAAGGTGGGGGCTTCATCAGCCCCGGTGATCTGGATCTCATCACCTTGACCGATGACGTTGCGGAGGCCGTTCAAGCGATGGGGGAGCCGCGACGTTAGTGGCCCAGCGCACGCCGAGCGGCTTTGATCACCTCCTCGAAGCCTAGGACCGCCAAGCCCGCGCCAATAGCCAAGGCCCAGTGGGCGGGGGGCAGCGCAACGGTGCCGAAAGCCGCCTGCAACCATGGAACGTTGACGACGGCGATTTGTGAGACCAGCCCGAACACCAGGCTGGCCCAGAGCCAGCGGTTGCTGAATAAGTTATGGAAGGCACTGCCCAGGTCGGAACGGCTATTGAGGGCGTTTGCGAGTTGCATCAATACCAGTGCGGTAAACACTGTGGTGCGGGCAACCGCCGCCTGCGACTCGGTGGGGGTGAGCGCCTCAAAACCGCCGATGAGGCCGCCCGGCAACGTCAGATCGAAGATCAGCAACCCGACTACGCCCATGAAAGTGCCGATCCCCAGGATCCGCCACCACATGTGGCCATCGATGATGCGATCCTCATAGCGGCGCGGCGGACGGGCCATCACATCATCCAACTCGGGATCGATGCCCATTGCCAGCGCAGGACCGGAGTCGGTGACGAGGTTGATCCAGAGGATCTGGGTTGCTAGCAGGGGCACGAAGGCTGCTGTGGGGTTGGCCGGGTCAGCTAGGCCGATCACGGTGTTGAGCACCACGGCCAGGAAAACCGTCATCACCTCACCCATGTTGGAACTGAGCAGATACCGCATGAACTTGCGGATATTGTCGAAAATTGCCCGGCCCTGCCGGACCGCGGCGAGAATGGTGGCGTAGTTGTCGTCGCCGAGGACCATATCGCTGGCCTGTTTGGTTACCTCGGTGCCTGTGATGCCCATCGCAACGCCGATGTCTGCAGTTTTCAGGGCCGGCGCGTCGTTGACGCCGTCACCGGTCATCGCGACGATCTGGCGATCGGCCTGTAACGCATCGACGATGTGGAGCTTGTGCTCCGGGGAGACGCGTGCGTAGACGGTCGTTTCCTTCGCGGTTGCTACAAGTTCCGCCTCCGTCATGGCCTCCAATTCAGTGCCGGTAACGGCTCGTTCAGAGCCCCCCAGCCCAAGGTCGTGCGCGATTTTCGTAGCCGTGACGGGGTGGTCACCCGTGATCATGACGGTGCGGATGCCGGCGCGATGCGCCTGGGCGATAGCCTCCCTTGCTTCAGCGCGGGGCGGGTCGATGATGCCGACCACGCCGGCGTGAATCAGATCGTGCTCGCTGGCCTCGGAGAAGTCGGCCGTCTCCGCCTGATCGCCGTGTCGCCACGCCACGGCCAGGGTGCGGTACCCCTGCTGCCCCAGTTCCAGGGTCTCAACCTCCAACGCCCGGCGCCGCTCCGCCGTGAGGGGACGCACGTGTTGGCCCACCTGCTCGTGGGTGCAGCGGTTCAGCAGCACGTCAGGCGCCCCCTTGACGAGAACCTCGTAGCTGTCGTGGCTTCGCACGAGCACCGACATGAGCTTGCGCTCCGAGCTGAACGGCGCCTCAGCCAGCCGCTGCGGCGGGCGGCTGGGTTTGGTGCGCCTCAACTTGCGTTCAGCCACCAGGAAAGCCGCCTCGGTCGGATCGCCCTGGATGCTCCAGCGGCCGTCGCTGTGGCTGAGTTGGGCGTTGTTGGCTAGGGACCCGGCGACGAGCGTCAACTGGGCCTCCAACAGGGCCTCCGGGCTGCTCGGCTGGATGGCCCCCTCGGGCGTGTAGCCCGTGCCTTCGATCCGCACGCGGCCCGAGGCGGTGCGGACTTCAGCGATTGTCATTTCATTGCGGGTCAGCGTTCCCGTTTTATCGGAGGCGATAACGGAGGTCGAGCCGAGTGCTTCCGTCGAGTGCAGTTGCTTCATCACCGCATTCCGGCTCGCCATGGCGCGTACCCCGATGGCCAGACAGAGCGAGAGGATCGCAGGCAGCCCTTCTGGAACGGCCGCCACCGCCAGTGACACCCCCATCAGCAGAATCTCCGCCAGGTCCTGCGGCGACGACACCCCGTTAACGGCGGCGAGGGTAGCCATCACCCCTAGGGCCACGAGGATGACCGCGATGCCCAGGCTCCGTGAGATCGTGGCGATCTCGCGCTGGAGCGGCGTCGGGTCGTCTTCTGTCTCGTCCAAGAGGGTCGCGATGCGTCCCATCTCAGTCGCCATCCCTGTGGCAGTTATGACGGCTCGGCCAACGCCCCGGACCACCGAGGTCCCCTTGAAGACCATGCAGCGTTGGTCTCCCAGCGGTGTTTCCTCTTTGAGGGGAGCGGTGTCCTTGGTGACGGCGGCAGACTCGCCTGTCAGCGATGATTCCGCCACCTGCAGGGCCGTGGCCGAGACGAGTCGTCCATCGGCGGCCACTGCGTCGCCTTCGCTCAACACCAGAACGTCGCCGGGCACTACCTGCGCGGCGGGTAACTCAACGAGTCGCCCGTCGCGCAACACCGTTGCCCGGGAGGCCGTCATGTCCGCGAGCGCAGCCACGGCATCGGCCGCCTGGTTCTCTTGCACGAACCCAAGTGCGGCGTTGACTACCAGAATCGCCAGGATGACGGCGGCCTCCACGGGGAAACCGTGCGCCCCCTCAAGAGCCCAAGCAATGACGGAGATGGCCACCGCCGCCAGCAGGAGATAGACCAGGGGATCCTTGAACTGCTGCAGAAATCGCAGCCATGCCGGATCGCGAGGTGCGGAGCGTAACTCGTTGGGGCCGTGGGTAGCCAGGCGCCGCTCGGCCTCGGCGGTGGAAAGACCGGTTTCTGGTTTCACCCCCTGGTCCGCGGCAACATGTTCAGCGGATTGCAGTGCAACTGACATCTGCGGGCCTCGTTCGATCGGTCTGCTCGGAACTCCCTAGGCTAGCTAGGAGCCAGTGGATTAGGCGTTAGGCTCGGTCCCATGGTGTGGGTGATCGTGCTGTCAGCCGTCGTGGTGCTCGCCCTCGCGGCCTGGGCGGGAGCGGGAAACTTGGGGGAGATGCCGGAACCGGTCAACGACCGCCCGAAGGGATACCTCCCCAAGCTGCCGTTCGGAGAGGAGTTCGTCGCGGATCTGCGGCTACCGGTGGTCGCCGTCGGTTATGACCGGACGCAGGTGGATGAGTTCATCAAGGCCGCCCTTCGTACCCCCTCGTCCGAGGTGCCGGTTTTCGACACCTCCGGGGGCGGCTACGACATGCAGGCCGTGGATCAGGTAGTCGACCGGGTCCACGGCCATGTCCGCTCTTTGGCCGACGGGTCGGCGCTGTGCCCGGCTAGCCGGGCGATGGGTGCGGAAACAACTCAAGCTGAGGTCAGCGATTCTCCCGTTGTTTTTGAAGATGCGGAATAATAGAGGAGTTCGCTTGTACTGCAAGGATTGAGGTTGGCACATGGCAGCGATGAAACCCCGCACGGGTGACGGACCGATGGAGGTCACGAAGGAAGGCCGTGGCATCGTGATGCGAGTACCGGTCGATGGTGGGGGGCGGCTCGTCGTTGAGATGAACGCAGTGGAGGCCACTGATCTGCTGAATGCGCTGAAAGGCGTTGTCGGCTGATCCAGAACGATAACGAAAACCGCCCGGGATGATCCCGGGCGGTTTTTGTATGGCGCTTTCAGCGTGAACCGTGGTAGGCGATGGCCTTCTCGTACACCGCGATGGTTTCCTTGGCGATTTGTTCCCAGGAGAACTCGTCGATGCAGCGCTGACGGCCAGCCTTGCCGAACCGCTCTGCCAGGGCTAGATCCTGCGTCAGGCGATTCACTTTGGTGGCGAAGTCCGCTTCGAAGCTAGCGATGAACTCTGGATCGCCAGCCTGTTCGGGATCGTAGGGCACGAGGAGCCCCGTGGCCTCATCGACCACGACCTCCGGGATGCCACCGACGGCCGAGGCCACGACGGCCGTCTCGCACGCCATGGCTTCAAGGTTCACGATGCCCAGCGGCTCGTAGACGCTGGGGCACGCGAACACCGTCGCATGGGTCATGACCTGCCGCACTGAGGCGCGAGGCAGCATCTCCTGGATCCAGATGACGGGGGAGCTGCGACGCTTCTGCAACTCCGCGAAGGCGCCCTCGAACTCGGCCGCAATCTCCGGCGTGTCGGGGGCGCCGGCCAGCAGCACTACCTGGGTCTCAGGATCAAACTGTTGGGCGGCCCGCACCAGGTGCACCAAGCCTTTTTGCCGCGTGATGCGCCCCACGAACACAACGGTCGGTTGATCCAGGGAGATCCCCAACTCCGATACGACATCGGTGCCGTGATCCGGCTGGAACTCGTCGGGATCGATGCCGTTTTTGACGACGTAGACCCGATCGGGATCCAGGTTGGGGTAGGAATCGAGCACATCGCGGCGCATCCCCGCCGAGACAGAAATCACAGCGTCAGCGGCCTCGAAAGCGGTCTTCTCCGCCCAGGAGCTGACCCGGTAGCCGCCACCCAGCTGTTCAGCCTTCCACGGCCGGTGAGGCTCAAGAGAATGGGATGTGACGACGTGTGGACGGTCCAGCATCAGGCCGGCGAGGTGGCCGCCCATGTTCGCGTACCACGTGTGCGAGTGCAACACATCAGTGTCCGGGGCGACGGCGGCAGCCATGGACAGGTCCGCGCCGAGCACTCTTAGAGCAGCGTTAGCCTCCTCGGGCCAGGTCTCCGGATGGGCAGCGGCGCCGTCGCGGGGCTCACCCATGCAGTGCACATCGACCTCGATGAACTTTTTGAGTTGCGGGACGAGTTGGGCCACGTGGACCCCGGCGCCGCCGTAGATGGATGGGGGGTACTCACGAGTCAACAGCGACAATTTCATACTTCGCAATGATATCTTTCCGATTCTGTTGTGAGGGACCCGGTGAGGCGCTAGGTTTCATTCATGGTGGCACGCCCGAAGATCCTGTCCATAGTCCTCGCCGGCGGCGAGGGCAAGAGGTTGATGCCGTTGACCGCCGACCGGGCCAAGCCCGCAGTGCCGTTCGGTGGTAGCTACCGGCTCATCGACTTCGTTTTGTCCAACCTCGCGAACTCGGGGCTGACCCGGGTCGCGGTACTCACCCAGTACAAGTCCCACTCCCTGGACCGTCACATTTCTATGACCTGGCGGTTCTCGACCCTGATGGGGGCGTATGTGACCCCGGTGCCGGCGCAGCAGCGGCTTGGCCCGCGCTGGTATCAGGGGTCGGCAGACGCTATCTACCAGTCGCTCAACCTGATCCGGGATGCGGACCCCGACTACGTTGTGGTTTTCGGGGCGGACAACATCTACCGGATGGACATTGAGCAGATGGTGGACGCCCATATCGATTCTGGCTTGGGCTGCACCGTCGCCGGCATTCGCGTGCCGCGCAGTGAGGCCAGCGCCTTCGGCATCATTGATGCGTCGGAGGACCACCGGATCAAGAGTTTCCTGGAGAAGCCAGCTGATCCGCCGGGCCTCCCGGACTCGCCGGATGAGTCCTTCGCCTCTATGGGCAACTACATCTTCAGTCGGCACGCACTGGTCGAGGCCCTTCGTGCTGACGCTGAGAACCCGACGGCGAAGCACGACATGGGCGGCGACATCGTCCCGTGGTTCACTGCTCAGGGGCAGTCCCAGGTCTACGACTTCAAAGACAATGTAGTTCCCGGCGCGACCGAAAAGGATCTCAACTACTGGCGCGATGTGGGAACTATCGACGCCTACCACGAGGCCCACATGGATCTGGTCTCGGTCGACCCCGAGTTCAATCTGTACAACAACGACTGGCCGCTGCTGACCAATCAGTCACAGTCGCCAGGGGCGAAGTTCGTTATCCGTGGTAAGGCCGAGGATTCGATCGTCAACCCCGGCTGCATCATTTCCGGTGGTGAGGTGGAGCGGACCGTGCTGGGCCCCAACGTGCGCGTCGACAAGTGGTCCCAGGTCTCCGACTCGGTGCTGATGGATGGCGCACGCGTCGGCCGGGACGCCGTGGTGCGTCGCGCGATCCTGGACAAGCATGTGGTCGTGCCCGACGGGGTGCAGATTGGCGTGGACCGGGAACACGACCTTGCCCGGGGCTTCCATGTCTCCGCGAACGGGATTGTCGTCATCGGTAAAGACGCCGAGATTCCGCGCGACTGACCCATCGCCGCGGCTCATCGCGAGGCGTGCGGGAGACTGCCGTGCCACTTGGTTGACACAACGAGTTGCACGGCCCGTCGTGGGCTACCCAAGGGCAATGTGCCTGGCAAGGCATGGCATCCGTTGAGCCGACCGATCCCGCCGACGGGACATCGCGACGATGAGTTGAGCAGAACAGTAGGGGAGGTAGCCGCGGCTACCTCCCCTACTGTGTGCTGAGCATCCCGGTCAGTCTTTGGCGGCGACGAGGAGCCCGTTGCCGACGGTCAGTAGCGTTGAGGTGTAACCCCCGGCGGTGCGCACTGCCTCTAGGGCTTCACGAATGATGATTGTCTCATCGTCCTCACGCTGCGGGTCAGCGACGGTGTTGAGCCACAGGGCGTCGTTGAGTATTAGCAGGCCGCCGGGGCGCAGCAGCCGTAGAGCTTCCACGACATACTCGACGTACTCAAGCTTGTCACCATTGACGAACACAATGTCATAGGCGTTGTCACGTAGCTTCGGCAGGACTTCCAAGGGCATGCCGGCTATCAGGCGGCACCGGGACGCCCGGTAGCCGGCGTTGTTGAGAAAATTGCGCGCCGGAATCTGATTCTCAGCCTCGGGGTCGATGCTCGTGATGACTCCGTCGGGTGTCATGCCGGCCAGCAGCGGCAGCGCGGAGGCCCCGAACCCCGTGCCGATCTCGACGACGGCGCGAGCCTGCGTGGCCTTGGCAAGCACGGTGAGTGTGGCGGCCACGCCTGGGGAAATAGGTGTGATGCCCGCCAGTTCGGCTTCCTCGCGGGCAGCCATGTGGGCGTCGGGAATAGGGGAGTGGCCCTCGGCGAAGCTCCAGCTCTCCGCCGTTGGTGCCGGGATCGGGGATTCAGCTGCGTGGTTCACACCGCAACTCTACCCAGATCCATGCCTGATACTCAGGAAGCTCTATTCTGAACGCCATGAGTCGCGAGGTGAGCTATGAACCGGTCCGCCGAGATGGGGGAGCGGGGATTGGGTTTGGCCTGCGCGAGATAATGCAGGAAGGCGACCAGGCACCGGCGAGGAGGCCAGAACCGTGACCGACATTTCCACGCAGCCTGTTTTCGGGCGGCTGCTGACTGCAATGATCACTCCGATCGGGCCCGACGGCGGACTTGATCTAGTCGAGGCTGCCCGGCTCGCGAGGCATCTCGTCGACGAGCAGGGACACGACGGATTGGTGATCAACGGGACCACCGGGGAATCCCCGACCACCAGCGACCAGGAGAAGCGCGACCTACTGCGTGCCGTCGTCGCCGCTGTGGGGGATCGGGCATCAATCGTCGCCGGGGTGGGCACGTTCAATACGCGCCACAGCGTCGACTTGGCACGACAGGCCGCCGAGGCTGGGGCCGATGGTCTGCTCGTGGTTACCCCTTACTATTCCCGGCCGCCGGTCGAGGCCCTGGAGGACCACTTCGTCAGTGTCGCAGAGGCCACCGAGTTGCCGGTCATGCTCTATGACATACCGCATCGCGCTGGGATCCCGATCCCGGAGGCATCGCTCATCCGGCTAGCCGACCATCCCCGAATCGCCGCAGTGAAGGACGCTAAAGGGGACATTTGCTCCTCGGCGACAGTGATCGCAAACTCCACCCTGTCCTACTATGCCGGCGACGACGCATACCTGCTGCCCCTGTTGGCTGTTGGCGGGGTTGGCGTGGTAGGCACCTCCACGCATTTCGCGGGGCTGCCCACGCGAGACATCATCACGACCTTCCTTGACGGGGATCCTGGGCGGGCGCAACAGCTAAACGCGACCTTGCTGCCGGTGTTCAGGGGCGTCTTTGCTACTCAGGGCGCGATGATGGTCAAGGCGGTGCTCAACCGCCGGGGGTTCAGCGTCGGCGATTGTCGCCCCCCGATGGGAAAGGTCGCCCCCGAGACGGTGGATCACTTCGTCGCCACGCTGGAAGCCGCGTTGTGACGGGAACAAAACCCTGCGGTTGCACGTTGGATTGGAGGGAAGACAGGTAGACACAGGCTCCTCACAGGTTGGGGTGCCAGACTGAACCCTATGGAAAGGCCAAGCGTGTTCCGCAGCAAGGCGAAAACCACCCCCCAGGAGTGGGTGGCCCCCACCTGGGCGGAGTTGGTGCGGGACCACTCCGCCCAGGTCTATCGGCTGGCCTATCGACTCACCGGCAATAGCCATGACGCAGAGGACCTGACCCAAGACGTGTTCGTGCGGGTATTCAAGTCCATACACAGCTTCCAGCCCGGCACATTGGAGGGCTGGCTCCACCGCATCACAACGAATCTCTTCCTCGACTCGGCGCGCCGCAAACAGCGCATCCGTATGGACGCCCTGAGCGCCGCGCCAGAGCATGTCTGGGGTCAGGACCCGAGCCCGGAAGACCTGCACGCTGAAGGTCTGCTTGATGCCGATGTCGCGGCTGCCCTCACAGCTTTGAAGCCAGAGCAGCGCGTTGCAGTCGTCCTCTGCGACATTGAGGGCATGAGCTACGAGGAAATCGCCGAAGTGCTCAACATCAAGCTCGGCACGGTGCGCAGCCGAATTGCGCGCGGCCGGGCACAACTGCGCGACGCCCTCGCGCATCGCGCCCCCAGCCGCACCCATGCACGGTACCTCGGGGTGTCCTAGGTGCCTGCGGACCGGGATTGCCGCCGATACTTCGACGATCTTTCCGGGTTCGTCGATAGGCGACTGTCCGACAAGCGTCTCCTGCAGGTCAGCGAACATCTGATTCGCTGCCCCCAATGTGCCAGTACGGTGGAAGACCTACGTCGGGTTCGTTCGCGGCTGAGTTCGTGTGGGGATGCGGCCCCGCCCCCGCATTCCCTGACCGAGCGGCTACAGTCGATCGCCGGCGGTGAATTGGACCAGCCCCTCTACCTGACCTCCGGGTCCCGCTGCGAATTACCGACTCGTCAGAAAGGTCTGGAACGCCGTGTCGTGCAGGGCGGCCTAGCGGTGTCGGTCGCCCTGGTGACGCTGTTGGTGATCTCCCTAGCGCTCGGCAAAGAGCCGACCAGCATCGCTGAGCCGATCCGCGATGCCAGGGAACAGTACTACATGTCTCTCGCGGCGATTAACGTGAATGAGGGGGTCGGGGCGGTGCTCTGGGCCCGGGAACAGGGCGCAGAGCCCGGGACCGCCACGCAACTCGGTCCCCGCGGGGTAGCGCTGGGGGCGCCAACGGCGATGGACGAGGACTCCGCCCTCCAGCAACTCGCTGCGGACGACTCGGCCCTCACCTTCTCAGGCCTGCAACGGGTCTGGCTCGTGGACGGCGACGGGGTGCATCGCCCAAGTGACGTCGAGATCAACGTCGTTGCAGGTGAGGGGGCATCCCTCACCGTCCTGGACGCGCGCGGGGAGCGGTTCCTATCCTGGTTCATGCCCTCCATGGATTGCTGTTCGCCGGGCCACGGCACAGGCTGGTCCTTCCAGACCTACGAGGTGCTGGACACCATTGCCAACCGCCCGGCGAGAGTGATCGACGCCGTCGACGACGGCTACGTTGCGGCACGGTGGTGGATGGATCAGGAAACCGGGCTGCTGCTGTGGACCGAGCGCTACAACACCACCGGCCATCCGACACTCGCGGCCGGGTTCTTGCACATCAGCTACGGGCAGGCCCAGCTGGCTGCCGATTCGACCACACCCAGTGAACTGGAAACCACCGCCTCGGTCAGAACACCCGGTTGGTGTGTCGGGATGCCTGAGTGCCCCATGCAGTTGGCAGGGCTGCCACTCGTCGGCCTGGCCAAGTCCCAGGAAGGGGAGGTCCGGCAACAGCGATTGGTGTACTCCGATGGGGTGAGCATGTTGAGCGTGTCCTGGACCGAAGGCGTCTTGAAAGGCGACAAACGCCTCCTAGACGCTTCGCCAGGCCAGCCCCTCGTTGAGGTCTGGCAGGTGGGCAACGGGGTGCTCTCCGTGACCACTGGCGGCTCTCGTAAGCTGCTGGCAGCTGCCTGCGACGAGCTTCCCGGGGCCGAGGAGTACCATTTCGGCTTGTGGGAGCGGGCTGGTAGTGGCTTTCAGCGACTCCTAGGGATTGGGTGAGGTCGCATCCGGCGGTAGCCTAATCCTGTGTTCAACATCGACGCGGGCGAGTTCATCCTGATCCTGATACTCGGCGTTGTCATGTTCGGTCCCGAAAAGCTACCCAACCTGGCCCGGAAAGCGGCGCGGGTCTTCGTCGCCATCCGTGACATCGCCAACAACGCCCAAACTCAACTGCGGCAGGAGTTGGGCCCCGAGTATTCCGATCTGAAGATCCAGGACCTCAACCCCAAGACCTTCGTCGCCAAGCACATGCGGGAGGAGATCGCGGCCCTCGACGAAGCAAAACGGGAGATCACCGCGGCCGGGCAGGCCGCGAAACGCGCCACGACGCTGCCCTCGGATCCCACCCCCTCGGCGAAGCCGGTCTCGGCCGCCACCCCTGCGGAGGCGCCGCAACGAGCGCTGCCCGCGGGCGCCCCCTTCGACCTGGAAGCAACCTAGGCGTTAGGCCGGGCTGACGGGCAGACGACGGCCTAGCAGGTCTCGGCCGCGGGCCACTACATCTTGGGCTAGCCCAAGGAGGGCTTGAGCGGCAGGATGCTCAGGGGCGCTGAGCACAATCGGCTCGCCGCGGTCGCCACCGGCCAGCAGTGCCTCGTCAAAGGGCACCTGGCTGAGCAACGGGACCTCGTAGCCGAGCCGCTCAGTGAGGGCCTCAGCCACCATCGTGCCGCCCCCGGCTCCGAACAACTCGATTCGGTAGCTTTTCAGCGTGTCCGGGGCCGTAAACTCCAGCCAACTCATGTTCTCAACCACCCCGATCACCCGCTGCTGCAGGATGTGTGCCATCGTGCCCGCGCGCTCCGCCACTTCCGAGGCGGCCAGTTGAGGGGTGGTGACCACCAGCACCTCCGAGTTTGGGATCTTCTGACCGAGGCTCATGGCCACGTCACCGGTGCCGGGGGGGAGGTCAAGCAACAGGAAATCGACATCCCCCCAAAAGACATCGGCCAGCAGCTGCGTCAGGGCCCGATCCAGGATGGGGCCACGCCAAGCGACCACTTGGTCCCGGGAGGGCTTCAGCATCCCTACGGAGATCACCTTGAGGCCCTCCGCGGCTGGGACGGGCAAGATCATGTCGTCGACCACCGTCGGGCGGGCGTCGCCAAGGCCAAGAAGATCAGGTATGGAGTGGCCGTAGATGTCTGCATCCAGGATCGCGACGCTGCGGCCTGCCTTGGCCAGAGCCACAGCTAGGTTGACGGTGACGGAGGATTTGCCGACCCCGCCCTTGCCGGAGGCCACTGCGATGACCTTCGTGAGATTACCGGGCTTGGCGAACGGAATCTCACGCTCGGGCTGGCCGCCCCGCAACACTTGCCGCATGGCGGAACGCTGCTCGTCGTTCATCACACCCAACTCGATCTCGACGCCGGTCACGCCCTCGACGGCTGCCACCGCCTGGGTGACGCGCTCATTGATCTCGGTGCGCATCGGGCAGCCTGGGACGGTCAGCAAGACCCGGACGAAGACCTTGCCGTCGTCAGTGGCGCTCAACTCGTCCACCATGCCCAAGTCGGTGATGGGGCGGCGGATCTCGGGATCCTCGACGGTGTGGAGCGCGGCGCGGACTAGGGGCAGGAGGGGGTTCTCATCGGTCACCCTCCAATACTGTCTCAGGTGCTAGCGAGAATCCACTGCCCGAGGTGCCAGGGCGTCACCAAGCA
Organism: Propionibacteriaceae bacterium; assembly: GCA_030532825.1. Taxonomy (GTDB): domain Bacteria; phylum Actinomycetota; class Actinomycetes; order Propionibacteriales; family Propionibacteriaceae; genus Arachnia. Next base: position 35,912 of record JAUNKK010000001.1, on the reverse strand, counting down.
GCACCATGCTGATCCCGACGAGTGCAATGAGCCAAGATTTCGTGAGAACTGCTAGCGCTGCGATTGCGGGGCCCAGGATCAGATGCACCGTCGTCCGCTCTTTGAAGTTGAAGCGCTTGCGTGCGGCAGGCGCCAGACGCAGCCGCCACAGCAAGCCGTAAGCGACGATGAGGGCCAGGGCCGCGCAGGCACCGAGCCACAGGCCGGAACCCAGCACCCACAGCGACCAGGCGGCAACCCCCGTCAGGAGCGCGTGGCCGACAAGAAGAACGATGGCGTACCAACTGATGGGCTGCTGTTCGGTCAAGGCAGCTCCTTCCGTTCGATGGTGACCTGGTCAAGCCGCTCGCCCAGCTCACGCAGTTCTGATCGCAATTCGGAGCGCACGAAATCTCGGGTAGCAAGCTCCCCGAGATGCATCCGGATGGCCGCAATCTCACGTGCCAGGAAGTCCATGTCGGCTCGCGACTGGGCGGCCAGGCGGCGGTCTTCATTCAGCGAGAGCTTGTCGCGAGATTCCTGCCGGTTCTGCGCCAACAAGATCAGCGGCGCCGCGTAAGAGGCCTGGGTGGAGAAGAACAGGTTCAACAGGATGAATGGGTAGGCGTCCCACTTGAACCCGAAGATCCCAACGATGTTCAAGGTGACCCAGGTGACCACAAACACGGTCATGTAGGCGATGAACTTTCCCGTGCCCATAAATCGGGCTGAGGCCTCGGCAAACTCGCCGAAGCTCTCCGAGTCCAGCGAAACCTTGGGCAGCAGGCTCCGGCGCCGGGCTCTGGGCTCCGATAGGGGGCTGCGCTCAACCATGGGTCACCTCCGTCGGCTCGTCCATCTGGGTGCCACGCCAGTCATCCGGAAGCATGTGGTCGAGCACATCGTCAACAGTGACGGCCCCCAACAGTGCACCGTCGCCATCTACGACAGGTGCCACAACGAGGTTGTAGGTCGCGAAGAACCGCGACACTTGCGCCAGCGGGGACTCGGGGGACAGGGGCTCCAGGTTGTGGTCCATCATCGTTGCGATCATCAAAGTCGGGGCGGCGCGCAACAGTTGCTGGAAATGCACCGCGCCCACGTAGCGCCCCGACGGGGTTTCCAAGGGCGGTCGCGTAATGAAGACCATTGAGGCCAGGGCCGGTGTCAAGTGCTCCTCCCGGACGCGAGCCAAAGCCTCGGCGACAGTGGCGTCGGCGGCCAGCACGACGGGTTCGGGCGTCATCATGCCGCCGGCAGTGAACTCCCCATAGACCAGTAGGCGGCGGACGTCCGAAGCGTCCTCGGGTTCCATGTGTTCCAGAAGATCCTCGGCGACCGCCTCCGGTAGTTCTTTGATGAGGTCGGCGGCATCATCGGGGTCCATCTCAGCCAGCACATCCGCGGCGCGTTCGGTGTCCAGCGTCGAGATCAGGTGAATCTGCTCATCCTCCGGAAGCTCTTCCAGCGCGACGGCTAAGGTCTCGTCGTCGAGAGCTTTGACCACGGCGGCGAGGCGCTCCGGGTCGAGGTCGTGCAGTTCCTGTGCGATATCGGCTGGCTTCATGTCCGAGAACTTCGCCACGAGGTGCGCCGCGGTGAGGCCCTTGTTCAGCACGAGATCCGGCACCTGGTTCCAGTCGATGATGTCGGTGACGTGACGCCCACCGAAGCCGAATCGGCTGACTTTCGCCCGCGAACTGATGGCTACCTGGAACAACTCCCATTCACGGTTACGCACCTGCACCATGGAGACGTCGTAGATATGAGTTGGCAACTCCCGCGGCACCGGCCGGTCGAACAGATCGGCCGACACCAGCCATTCGGTGTCGCGTTTCGTGAACCGACGGGTGTCCACCTGCCCGAGGATCGCCACTTGGCTGGCTGTGATGTTGTGGACGCGGACCATCGGCACGAAGATGCGCTGCCGAGCGAAGAGCTCCACGACGAGCCCTCGGACCCGCGGTGCAAGGTTTCCCGTGCGTAAATGGAAGACCACATCTTTGACGCGACCCACCTGGTCACCGATCGCATCGACGATAGGAAGACCAATGACGCGGGAGATGAAAACCGCTGAATCCTTGGTGCTCATGTGCCTGAATCTACACTTGACTGCGACTTATCGCCCATACAGATGATGTCAGGAGCTGCCATGAATCCTCCCAGCCACAACAGCCGACTCTTCGAACTGGACTATCCCCAGCAGGTCGGCACCTTCCCCACCTACGAGGAGGCGCAGGCCGCGGTGGACTACCTTGCTGATGAGAAGTTCGCCGTGGAGAACCTCATGATCGTCGGCACGGGTCTGCGATCGATAGAACGGGTCACGGGGCGCCGCACCTGGAGTACGGTGCTCACCCAGGGGGCAATGTCCGGGCTCGGCACTGGGCTTTTCGTCGGAATCATGTTGTACCTGTTCCTTGACAGCCAGGCCACTTTTCTGACGCTGCTGCTTGCCGGCTTGGCGTTGGGCATGACCTTCGGGGTGCTGTCGTCTGCCCTGACCTACGCACTCAGCGGAGGTCGGCGCGACTTCGAGTCGATGCGACAGGTGGTGGCCACGGGATATGAGGTGCTGTGTGAGCATAAGGTGGCGGCTGAAGCCCGGGAGATGCTGGCCAAGCGACCTGGGGCCCGGGCAGCAGCTTTCGAATGATGCGGTGGGCTCTCGGAGGTCGGTACCGGTTGGAGTGCCCCGCCGGGTAGGGTGCTGAGTCATGGAGTTGACTTGGGATCTCTACAACCCTGCCAGTGAGGCTGATCGCATCCTCGTCGTGGCCCCCAGCTTGGGTGGGAATTGCTCGCATCAGTGGGCGAAAGTGGCGGAGTTGCTGAAGAAAGATACGCGCGTGGTCTTCGTCGACTACCCCGGGCACGGATTGAGCCCGGTGTGGCAGGACGACGAACCAACACTCGATACGATCGCCTCCGCCATTGTCGATGTGATTCGGGAGGTTCGGGCTCAGGTCGGGGAACTACCCGTGGTGTATGCCGGCCTGTCGATTGGCGGAGCGACGGGCCTGCACCTCGCACGTGACCATGCCGACGAACTCGCCGGGGTGGCGGTGCTGTGCTCAGCCGCGACCGTGGGGGAGCCTGCCCGTTGGCTTGAGCGCGCTGACCAGGTGGAGGCAGCGGGGACGCAGCAGCTTGTGGATGAGACCTCGAAGCGTTGGTTTACCCCGGCGTTCAAGGCCGCTAATCCAAAGGTCACGACCACCATCATGGAGGGTCTCGCAGCGGCGGATGACTACTCATATGCCCAGCTGTGCCGGTGCCTAGCCCACCACGATCTGCGCGCGGATCTGGCCGACATCCGCTGCCCCCTGTTGCTGGTCGCGGGTGAGCGTGACTCGTCGACGCCGCTGGCGAATCAGGAATTGGTGGCTGAGACCGTACCCGGCGCACAATTGAGCATCGTACCCGGAGCTTCCCACCAGGTCACGGTGGCCGCCCCAGACGCGGTTGCCGACCTGCTGCGGCGCTTCGTGGAGCGCGTCACGCGCCACACGAAGACCGCCCAAAACGACGACTAGCGTCGGCTAGCTCTGCAACCGGGACAGCCAGGCCTCGACCTCCGAGGCCTGGCGCGGCAGGGCGCCTGAAAGATTCACGGGGTCACTATCCGTGATCAGGATGTCGTCTTCAATCCGTACCCCGATACCCCGGAACTCTTCGGGGACCAGCAGATCGGTAGTTTTGAAGTAGAGGCCCGGTTCCACCGTGATCACCATCCCCGCCGCGAGTTCCGCGTCGCGATACAGTTCCCGGCGGGCCGCGGCGCAATCGTGCACGTCCAGCCCAAGGTGGTGAGAGGTGCCATGCACCATCCAGCGCCGGTGGTAGCCGCCGTCTTCCGCCAGGGTCTCCTCAACCGAGCAGGGGAGGACGCCGATCTCGTCCAGGAACTCGGCGATCACACGGATGGCCGCGTTGTGCGGGGCGAGGAATCCGTTACCAGCCCGACACGCCTCGATCCCGGCGGTTTGGGCCGCTAGGACAGCCTCATAGACGCGACGTTGCGCTTGAGAGAATCGCCCGCCTACCGGGAGGGTTCGAGTGACATCGGCGGTGTACAGCGAGTTGACCTCAATGCCCGCGTCCAACAGCAGAAGCTCATCGGAGGCGAGGTCTCCGTCGTTTCGGATCCAGTGGAGCGTGTTGGCGTGGTCCCCTCCCGCTGAGATCGTGTCGTAGCCCACGGCATTGCCGAGGTGCCGGGCGTGCAGACCGAAGACGCCCTCGACCCAGCGCTCGCCCCGCCCCTTGGCGACGGCGTTGGGGAGTTCTCTAGCGACGGCCTCGAAGCCCACTTGGGTGGCATCACAGGCGCGCTGTAGCTCGCCGATCTCGAAGTCGTCTTTGATCAGGCGGAGTTCCGACAGAGCCTGGGCGAGTTCGGCGTCCTGTTCCTCAAGGGCCGCACCGCGCGCCTCGTCGATGAGTTGGGTGACCTCCGGGTCAGAGTCCCTAACCACCCGTAGGCCGGAAACGCCCTTCAGGTCTTCGCGCAACTCACGGATGTCGTGGCAAGCAAAACCGATGCGCGATGCCATCTCGGTTAACGAATCGCGCTGGCCCACCCACATTTCGCCATACCGGCTGGAAGCGTAGAATTCTTCGTCGGTGCGGGGGCACCGGGGGCGGAAGTACAGACGGACGTCGGAGGGCGAGACCACGGCGACCGCGTCGGGCTCGCGATCCTCACCCAAGCCCGTGATCCAAGCGAAGGTTGAGTGGGGGCGGAACCGGTAGTCGCAATCGTTGGAGCGCACCTTGTACGGGCCGGCGGGGATTACTAGCGTCGCTCCAGGGAAGGCCTCGCGCAGCTTCTGCTGCCGGGCCGGAGTCCAATCCGCTGCCCCAAGGCGTGTCGGCGGCGTGTCGGAATAGGGAGCCCAGTCGGCGACGATGAACTTTTTGAACGCCTCAGAATAGGGGGCTTTGCGGTTATCGGTGCGTTCGGTATCAGCCTTCTCGGTACTCACGGCCCGAGTCTACGCCGTCAGCCTCGCGGAAACCCAGATGGCTGGGGTTGGGTAGCTGATGTCTTGCACGTATGCGGTTGGTTGGCCTAGTAGATTTGTGCCTCACATCCACCGGAAGGACCCGCATGCTTGCCGATCCCGCTGACCAGCAGCGCCTGCTGACGCTTGCCGAGCTCGACAGTGAGGTGGGCAGGCTGCAGCATACCGCGCGCAATCTGCCGCAGCACGCCAGGATCGCGGAGCTGATGAGGGCGCGGCAGGCCGTCACCGACGACTTGGTGGCGGCGACCACACGGGCCGGCGACTTGGAGGTCTCCGTGCGGCGAGCAGAGGCTGATCTAATGCCCGTCCGATCCCGCTTGGAGCGGGAGTCTCGGCGAGTCGAAGATGGTTCCATAGCGGACCCGAAGGTGCTGCGCGGGCTTACCGAGGAAGTGGACCGGATCCGACGCCGGATCGGGGAACTGGAGGACGCCCAGCTGGAACTCATGGGACAGCTGGAGGATGCGGCGGCGGAACGGGATCGCTTGACAGCGCGTAAGGCGGAGGTAGAGCAGCAACTGCGGGCAGATGTGGCCGAGCGTGACGCCGAGGTCGGCAAACTGAGCGCCGAAGCCAAAGCCATCAGCGGGTCCCGAGCCGCTGAGGCCAAGAAACTGCCTGCCCCGTTGCTGGACCTATATGAGAAACTGCGGGCCCACAGTGGGCTGGGTGCGGCGAAGCTACATCGCGGCCGCTGCACCGGATGCCAGCTGGAGGCCACCGTCTCCGATCTCGACGGCTATCGGAAAACCCCCGCCAATGAGGTGCTGCGGTGCGTTGAGTGCGACCGCATTCTGGTGCGGACCGCGGACTCCGGGCTCTGATGCCAAGCCGCAGCGTCAGGATCGACTCGGTACCGACCCCCGTCGCTGAGGAGGCCAATCGGTTGTGGGTGCGGCTGGCCGGTGCTGATTTGGCGGACGGCAGGCTCGTTTTCTCGCCGAGCGGCTAGAATCTTCCCGGACGAGTCGGCTGGGTGATCGCGGCCCGGGTAACCGGGCTGAGGAAAGTCCGGACTCCGCAGAGCAGGGTGGTGGGTAACGCCCACCCGGGGTGACCCGCGGGACAGTGCCACAGAAAACAGACCGCCCGGCTCCGGCCGGGTAAGGGTGAAACGGCGGTGTAAGAGACCACCAGCGCCTCAGGTGACTGGGGCGGCTAGGTAAACCCCACCCGGAGCAAGACCAAGAAGGCCAGTCCGCTGGCCGCGGGAACCGGTTGAGCGTTGCTCGCGCGAGGTTCTCGGGTAGGTTGCATGAGCCCGTCGGCGACGGGGGGCCTTAGATGGATGATCACCGACCACAGGATCCGGCTTACAGGCCGACTCGTCCCCCAATCGGTCAGACATAGGGGCTTGTCCGGGGCAGAAATCGGTTTTGGCAAGGCGTTTTGCCGCCGTTGTGAATCGTCTCGAAATGTCTGGAAATGCTCCGAAACGCAGGCCCCGAGAGGCCCCAAGGGGGTTTCCGGGGGGTCCTCAGGCCCCGACGAGGCCCCAGGAGGGAACACGAAAAAGAGCCCCCACCCTGCTGCGGGTGGGGGCTCTTCTTCTGTGCGGTGTCGGGTCAGTGGTGCATCTCGGTGGCCTGAGCGCCGATGAGGACGGACTGCCGGGCCAGCTCGGTGACCTGTCCGAGTGCCCCGGCGATCGTCCGGACCGCCTGCACGGGGTCCAGGCCCTCGGCTGGGGCCTCGACGATGGCGGTGAGGGTGGCGATCTGCTGCCCGAGCCTCTCGGCCAAGGCGACGAGCCGCTGCTGTGCCGTCGCGGCCTCAGCCCTTTCGCGCTCGATGGCATCGACGTAGGCCTGCTGGGCGTCCTCCAGCAGGGCCAGCAGGTCAGTCGAGGACATCGAGGACAGGTCTGGGCTGGTCACTGGCTCGCTCCGGGGGCCCCGGCCTTGCCGACGCGTCCGGCGGCGTCCCACAGTCCGGCCGCGCCGAGGCCGAGGACCAGGCCCTGGGTGACCGCGCCGTAGATGGCGGACCCGGCGAGGAGGTGGTCGGTGACGGCAAGGACGACGCCGAGGGTGACAGCCAGGGCGGTCGCAGCCCGGCCGCTGAGGCCGAGGCTCTTGGCCAGCTCGACGAGAGCGAGGATGGCCAACGGGCTGGCGAGGGCGGTGATCTCAGGCATGGGTGGTTTCCTTTCGGGTGTTGTGGGGTGCTCGGAGTGGGCGGATCAGGATCCGTTCCTCCCACTCGATGTTCGGGTGCCAGTCCTGGAGGAACGCGCGGTTCACTCCGGCCTGGACGACCATGTGGACGGGAACGTCGTGCGGGGCGTGGGGGGTGTGGAGGGTGCGGACGGTGCGGCCGTCGATGCTCCACCGCACCCGTCCGGGCTGGACCTCGACCCGGTAGCGGTGCCACTGGGTGACATCGACGGGGATCATCGCCGGATCATGCTGGGGCTGGCCCTCGTCGTCGGGCCAGTGGAGGTTCGTCATCGTCTCCCCGGAGCCGATGCGACCCTCGAGGAAGTTGATCTCGCCGAGGGGCCACTCGTCGTCCGATTCGGGCCACAGCATGGCAACCATCTCCACCCGGTCCGTGTCGGGAGCCTTGACGTCCATCTCCCACACGCCCCGGGCGGGGGCGTTGTGCAGGCCCGCCCATGACGGGCACAGCAGGGAGTGATGCAGCGCGGTCTCGTGATCGACGCCGTGCTCACGGTGGAGCTGGTAGGCGGCCCGGTCGAGCCGTAGTCGCAACTCGAAGGTGCGGCCATCGCCGAGCAGGCGGGTCATGTCCGGGCTGTACCGCCCGAGGGTCCCGAACTCGGGCCGCTGCACGGACCAGCCGCCATAGGTGCGGTAGGCCAACAGCTCCGGGCGAGGGCGGCGGCGGGGTGGGCGGATCATGGGTTGTCCCTCCAGTCCGGTTTCTCCAGGTCGCGGAGGCGGGTCGAGTGGTCGTGCAGGGCGTGATCGACGCCCTGCCTGTGGGCAGTCATCCGCTGATCGAGGGCCGTGACGCGGGCGTCGTGGTGGTCGAGTCGCTCATGGACTCTGCCCAGCTCCCGCCCCTGGGTGCGCTGCTCCTGGAGGACGGTGTCGAGCTTGCGCGTGATCCCGTCGATGTCCACCCGCAGATTGGTCGAGTGCGTGTTCGATACCTGGTCGCGGATCTCGTCGGTCACCTGCTGCGCGCGACGCTGCCCCACCTCCAGGCGCTTGAGCCAGGCGCCGACGAGGACGGTGAGGACGCCGCCGATGGCGGTGATGATGAGGGCGACCCCCGCCAGGAATCCGTCGGGCACCGCGGCGGGGGCCGCGTCGAGCAGGACGATCACTCGGTCGCTCGATCCGGCGTCAGCAGGTCGAGGATGCGGTCGATCTTGGCCTCCAGCTCGTCGATCCGCTCGTTGGTGTGGACCAACTGGACGCGGGAGCGCTCCGCGTCGTCGGCCATCTCCCGGAAGATCTCCCCGGCCTTGCGAGACCCGAAGGCAGCACCCCAGACCTGCCGGTCCGTGGTGCTGGCGATGTTGTTGAGGTCGGTCTGAGTCAGGGGCATGTCGTCTCCTTGCGTGGTGGTGGATGTGATGGGGTCGGCGGGGACCGACCCGTCGGCGTCCTGCATCAGGACGTGGACGTGATCCCGGTGCCAGTCGGAGAGACCGGATCGTGGCCCGGACAGCGGCTGCCAACCCTGGGACGCGTAGCGGGTCTTCCAGATCTGCGCGTTCCAGATCACATGACGGATGTGGAGCTGACGGGCGTGGCGGGTCAGCCAGGCGGCCAGGAGGTCACCAGCGGCCTTCTCGGACGGGGTGGGCAGGCGACCGACCTGACCGGAGACGATGATGTCCACCGCCCTGCCGGTCTGGTGCTCGCTGCCGTCGGCCTGCCAGGCGCGGCCGATCCACAGCGACGCCGGGCCGGTCCTGATGACATGCCAGGCGAGGTCGTGGCAGATCCGGGCGGTCTGCCGGGGGAAGTGGTTGGTGTCTCTTCGGCCCATGCGGGGCCTCCTCTCTCATCGGTACAGGCCGACGGCTCGGGCCTGGATCTGGACGGGGGTTCCGGGGGGACGGGCCACGACATCGATGCCGGTGAGGCGCACGGAGGTCCTCGTCACCTCCAGCGGGGAGCCGATCATCGCCGCGCCCGTGCCCATGCGGAACTGGCCGCACGTCACGGTCGGAATGTCGAGAAACGGGAGCGGAAAGTTCCACTGGCTCCCGGCAAGGTGCAGCGCGCCGTAGGGGCTGGTGCTGCCCGTGCCGCTGTAGCTGGTCCAGCAGACCTGGAGCCCGGAGGGGTGCCGCCACCAGTTGCCGTTCGCGTTGCTACCGCGCGTCGCTGCCGGGGGTGGCGGGGCGGGGGCCTCGGGGCCGAGGATGGTGAGGCGCTGCCCGAGCAGCTCCAGTCGGACCCGGGATCCAACCGCGAGGCGTGAGACCGCCACGGAGGAGACCTCCCGAGGCTCCGCGTCGGTGTCGTGCTCCAGGATCACCGTCGGGGGGTCGGTGGCGACCACCTCGCCCCACAGGTGGGTGGGGGTCTCGCTGCGCGTGGGCGCGGTCGCGACGAGGGCGGCGAGGGCGCCGAGTCCACTCATGTCCACGGCAGCTGACCTCCTGTGTGGATGTGGCGCAGGACACTGGTGACGACCGCCCCGACGCTGAGCTTGACGGTCCGCTCGACGATGGCTGCACGCAGCCCCAGGGGGTCGTGCAGGACGACGTCGTTGAGTGTGGTTCCGTCGATGGGGTGGGTGATCGTCACACGGCGGGTGACCTGGATGGTCTCCGCCAGGCGGCGCTGGGCAAGGGCGTCGGCCACTTGCTGGGACACCACCTCCGCCTGCTCGACCAGGAGGATCTCCCGGCCTCGTGAGTGGGCGGAGAGCGGGTGCTCCCGCGGCAGGTCGGCGCGCCCCACGAACCCCGGCGCCTTGTCGCTGCCCGGCACGTAGATCCGCACGCCTGTCGGCAGGCGAAAAACGTCCGCCTCATCCTCCCAGTCCGGCAGCATGCGCAGCTGATCATCGCCGCCCCCGTAGGACGCCACGACCGGCCTGTCCCCCGGGAGGATGTACGGGTCGATGCGCAGCCGCCCGTCCAGATCAGCCCAGAGGGGGCTGTAGTTGATGGTTTTGAGGAGGTCGTTGCACAACTTCAGGTACGTGTCCTGCGGCTCCCAGGTCATTGCGACCGTGGTGACGGCCGTCGAAGGAGTGAAGGCGATGGCCTGCTCCCCGCGACCGCGGATGACCTCCACCACGTTGGCGACGACAGGGATCCCTGTCGGGACCGTGACCCAGGAGCCGATGGGGGTGTTCAATGCTTCGGTTTTGTCGGCCAGCGCGAGGGTGGTTCGAGTGACTGGCCCCTCGCGCTTCCAGCCGGGCATGGAGATCAGCCACACACCCATCGGGGTGGTACGGCCCGCGCCGATGTGGGAGATGCGCACACGGTCACGCAGCCAGTCGATCTCGACGCCGGGGGCGGCGGTCAGCTCGACGGAGCCGGTGCCCTGCACGGATCGGAAGATCGACCACTGGAGGGAGCCGGAGACGGCGGTGGGGAGGTCGCCCTTGGCGTGGCCCGAGCGGTCGAGCAGCTCGAGGCGCCACGAGTCACTGCGCATCATGCTCGACCGCCTCCCCACTGAGCGAGATCTGCCGGATCCCCGGGCCGCGCTGACTGATCTGGATCCCGCCCTCGGACAGGGCGATCCACAGGGCGACCCCCTCGGGGTCGCGGTAGTGGATGGGTCGCCCGAGCAGCAAGGAGAGGTCCTGGTCGATGCCGTGTCCGTCGATGAGGACGCCGGAGACGGCGACCTTGGTCGGGCGGCCCTCGCCCCAGTGCACCTCGGGCAGGCGCTGCCCCAAGTAGTGCTCCGCCACCCGGTGGTGGCCGTGCTCCCGGGACAGGCCGAGGTTGTGCCTGATCGTGAAACCGACGCCATCTTCGCCGACCAACCACACCCACTGCGAGGGAGTGGCGAGATGGAGCTCGGCCGAGATGGCCTCCACGCCCAGCGGGGTGACCGCCACCGCGCGCCAGGCGGCCGCCTGGTTGAGCGGCACCCGGTTGTCGTTCAGGTCCGGGCCGAGGCCCAGACCGTCGGCGATGGCCTGCCAGGTGCGGCCGCCGTCGATGCTGCGCTCGATCCGGTTGTGGTCCACCGTGTCCTGCCGGGGTCCCTTCGGGGGGTTGGTGGCGGACAGTCGCGCCAGGCCCTCAACCTCCACCCACTCGCCCGCCAGGGCTGGGGCGGGGGGCGGGAGGAAGCTGGTGCGGGTCGTGGCCGCAGCCGGGACGGACCGCAGCCCGGTGCCGGAGATGGCGACCAGTGTCACGCGGTAGGAGGTGCGATCCTGCAGGACGGTGTTGAGGGTGATCGATGCCGGGTGCCCGGTGCCGGTGGCCTCCTCGAGGAGGAGGCCGTCGCGCCACAGCTGGCACACCCAGTCGACCATCGACGCCCCCGTGCCGTCGTGGTAGGTGAACTCGAGCCGCAGCCGGTTGGTGTGGAGCTGTGCCGTGGGTTTGGTGATGTTGACCGTCGGCGGGTTAGCCACCTCGAGGGTGCTGATCGGCGACCAGTCGCCCCAGTCGCTGGCTGCGCCCTTGGTGCGGACCTGCCACTCGTGGAGTCCGACGACGAGAGGCGCAGCACTGGTGAGCTGCTGGGCGTCTCCCCACACCGTGAGGGTCTGCGCCCAGGGCGAGGACCCGACGGGGCGGTGTCGTAGCTGGGCGGAGGTCTGGGCGGAGTGGTCCCTCGGGTTGTGTCGCCATACCCAGGTGACGGGCTCCTGGGAGGACTGCGTCCGGGTGGGCCCGAGCAGGGTGGGGGGTGCTGGGGGAGTGAGGGGCTGGACCGGGGCGGAGGGCTGGGAGGTGCCGACCCCCCAGCTGTGCTCGGCGTTGACGACGGCCTGGACGCGGGCTCGCCAGAGTCTGGTGCCGTCGAGGCCGCTCACGACGACCTGGGTGATGGAGTCCGCGAGATGGGTGCGGACGTTGCGCCAGGAGTCCCAGGCGAGCCCGTCGGGGGAGGACTGCATCTGCACGTCCTGCCTCGGGGCCAGGGGGGCGTTGCGGGACCAGGTGACGATGATGTCCCCGGCGGGGTTGCGCGCCAGGGTGACGTCAGACGGCGCTGCCGGGCTGGTGGGGGTCTCCGCGGACTCCGCCGGAGGAGCCGAGCCGTAGGCGTTGCGGGTAATGATCCGCCAGATGTACCAGTCGTTGGCGCGGGTGGTGTTGTCCACCCAGGCGCGGGTGCCCTCGGCGCCGGGGATGATGGCGATGGCCTGCCAGCCGGTGGTGGAGCGGCGGGACCACCGCTGGATCACCACGTCGTCGATGGGCTTACCCGCAGGGGCGGTCACTGTCCAGCGCAGCTCGTGGCGGGTGTCGTTGTGTCGGATGACGGTGACGTCCCACGGCGTGTTGGGCAGGGCCGTCGTGGCAGGGGCCCCGGCGGGGATGTCGATCGAGGCGCTCACAGTGGCCCGGGCGGACTCGCCGATGTAGCCGATGCCGGACAGGCTCGCGGTAACCGTCCTCGTCTGGGGGGAGGTGCCGAGGGGGACCTGCTGGCTGAACGTCTGGATGAGCTGGGATCCGCCGTTGGCGACGTTGACGGAGCGGGACCCGGAGGCGCTCGGCCCCAGAGTCCCGCCCATCGAGAACGAGTTCGACGAGTCCCAGAATCGCCAGCCCGCCTCGACGTGGATGCCGCCTGCGACGGTGGCGGTGGTGCCGGAGACCGAGACGGACCAGTCGATGCGCAGTCGCATCCTCTTGTTGGCGCTCCCGCTGGGCGTCCAGGCCCCGTAGGTGGTGGGCAAGGTCGGCTCCTCTCGTCAGGCGTAGTGGGCCTGGAGCTCCAGGTCGCGAAGGAATCGGGCGAGGTCCTCGAGGGTGTGCACCCACTCGGGCAGCTCGAGGTTGAGGGTGCCGATGTGGACGCCGCCGGAGGTGGCCTTGAGCGACTGCTCGTGGGTGAGGACCTGCTCCCCGCCCCGGAAATTGACCAGCTCCGGGCCGCGCTCCCCGACCCACGCCCATCCGGGGCGGGCGTTGCGGGTGCCGGTTGCGTAGCCCTCGTCGGTGGGGAGGCCGAGTTTCTTGGCGGCCCAGTTCTTCAGGTCCTTGCCGAGTTTTTCGGCAAGCTTTCTGACGAGGCTGTCGAAGGGGCCGTCGCCGGAAACGAGACCCTGCAATGTCTCGAGCGGGCCGGCGATCTTGTTGACGAGATCGTTGAACCAGTTCTTGATCTTGTCCCAGGTTTCGCCGACCGAGTCGGCGAGTTTCTCCCACCAGGACTTGTCGGCACCCTTCTTGATCGCCTCCTCGATGTCGGTGGACCGGACCGCGACTCGGGGGCCGTTGTCGCGGCCACCCAGACCGTCGCCGCCGCGCAGGTAGTCCTGCGCCTGCCAGACGGCAGAGCCTGCGGGGGAGCCGTGCCCCGGCAAGGGGACGCCGTGGGCGTGAGGCACCCACCGCCCCTTGCCGGTACGGTCCCAGGTGGCGACGCCGACCCGGCGCAGCGGCTCGATGAACCGCCGGAAATCGCCGGTGATGTCGAGGGCGTCACCGGCGTGGCTGGTGCCGGAGTAGGACGTCCTGGGCCGGAAGCCTCCTTGGGAGATGTGCATCCGGGCGCCTGCGATCTTCTCCGCCTGGAGGATGCGGGCGGCGAAGGTCGGGGTGAATCGGTGTCCCCTGAATCCGATGACGCCACCGATGGCGTGATGCGGAATTCCGCAACCACATCCAGCGAGATGGGCGCCGTCGAACTGCTCCCGGAACCGGGCCGGGGACATCCCCGACATCGCGGCCTTGTTGAGAGCCAGCAGCCGGGTCCGCTCGTAGGGATCCCTGAGCGCCTCGGAGACGGTGACGCCCTCGCCGCGACGCATCCACGCCAGCTGGTCGTCGCCATTTCGCCAGGACGACTGCCCGGGCAGAATACCGCCACGGGAGAACTTCACCTTGGGAATTGTCCCACTGATCGGCGGGATGATCTTGATTTTGTCGGCTACCCAGTTGTAGGAGCCGATGATGCCCTCGTTGATGAATCGAATGACGGCATTGATCGGGGAGGCGACAGTGGATTTGATCTTGCCCCAGGCTCCGCCGATCGTGGTGACGATGGCCTCCCAAGCGCTGCGGGCGGCGTTCTCGATCGAGGTCCAAACGCCCGAGATCGTGGAGCTGATCCAGTCCCACGCGGCCTTGCCTGCGCCCTTGATGCCTTCCCATGTGTCCGTCCACGCCTTCGAGATGGCGCTCCAGATCCCGGTGATGGTGCCCTTGATGGCGTTCCAGATTCCGGATGCGGTGGAGCTGATCCAGTTCCAGGCCGCGGTGGCAACGTTTTGCACGCCATCCCACAGCGCCTTCCACGCCCCGGAGATCGCCGCCCAGACGGCATCCAGCCACGCTTTGAAGTTCCCGATGACGGTTGAGACGTGGCCTGACAGGCTTTCCCAGATGCTGCGGAAGACCGCACTGATGCCATCCCACAGCGCCTTCCACGCCCCCGAGATCGCGGCCCAGACCCCGGCGAAATATCCGACGAGCCCGTTCAGCAGGTTGCCGATGTAGGCGACGATGCCGTCCCAGATGATGTGGAAGTGGTTCTTGATGCCTTCCCAGACTCCCACCCAGTCGCCACGAATCGCGGCGGTGACCGTCTTGATGGCGTTGTCGATGACGGCGAGGACGGTTTCGATGACGATCCTGATCGCATTCCAGACGGTCTGGATGACCGACCAGATCGCCTGCATCGCCCCGCCGATGATCGCCTGGGCGACGCTGAAGCCCGCAGACAGTGCAGTGAGGATCGGGGCGCCAACCGCCTGCCAGACCGCCATCAGGTTGCCCCATAGCAGCTGCCATGTGGCACCGATGACGTCCAGCACCGGCTTCAGCCAGGCGTTCCACATCGTGCTGAACGCTTCGCCGATCACCTGCGCCAGCCCCGCCAGGAAGGCCATTGCGGGCTTGACGCGCTCCTCGAAAACGGCGACAACCAGGTCTCCGAAAGACTGGAAGATGGGGGCCACGTGCTGGCCGAACCAGTCGATGACCGGGGCGACAGCCTGCATGATGCCGTCCCACACGTCGCCGAGGATCTGTCCGGCAGCTTCCGCGCCCTGGGTGATGAGATCCCACACGGTGGAGAAGGCCGGGGCGAGAGTCCCGTTCCACCAGTCGACGACCCAGGCGGCAGCGGCCTGGATCCCCTCCCAGACCTTCGCCCAGATCTCCTGCCCCAGCTCGGTCTGGGTGAAGAACCACACCAGGCCGGCAGTCAGGGCAGCTATGGCGGTGACGATCACGCCGATCGGGTTGGCGGACATTGCCGCGCCGATCCCCTTGAGTACGCCGATCACGCCCCCACCAATGGCGGTGAGTCCGCCGGCGGCGATTTTCGCCAGGGTGATGGCACTCGAGTAGCCGTACCATGCGGTCGCCCCGCCCACCACGGCGGCGGTGAGCGGCTCCAGCCAGGTGGAGTTCTCCTTGATCCAGGTGACCGTGTCCTTCAGGGCGGGGACGAGGGTGTCGCGGATCCAGGTGCCGGAGTCGCGCAGCGCCGGGACGAGGTGGTCGCGCAGCCACCCGGAGACGGTCTCCACGGCGGGCGCGGCATGGTCCTGGAGCCAGGCCACGGCGTCCTTCGTCGCGGGGATGAGGGTTCCCGTCATCCACTCCCCGGCTTCGCCGATGGCCCGGCCGAGGGCCTCGCCGACGCGTTTCGCGGCAGGGCCGAGGGCGTCGGCCTTCTCGGTCAGCCAGGAGAAGCCATCAGCGATATGGGGCAGCGCTTGGGAGACCACCGACTCGCCAAGGCGGGACAGGGAAGCCTTGAAGTTCGCGAACTTGCCGGGGAGGGTTTGCCCCATTTCCTCGGCGACGGTGCCGGATGCGTCCCGCATCGCGGCCTCGAACTGCTCGAAGCTGATCTTTCCCTTCGAGGCGGCCTGAAAAACCTCCTCAGCCGTCAACCCCATCTGCTTCCCGAGGGCCTGATAGATCGGCAAACCCTTGTCGGCGACCTGCTGCAGCACGTCGTTCTGCGCCTTGCCGAGAGAAGCGACCTTGTTGAAGATGCCGCCCATTTCGCCCATGTCAACCTGGGCTGCGGCGGCAGAGTTGGCGACGGCCTTGAGGACGCTTTCCAAGCGCTCGCCGGGCTTGATCCCGGCGGCGACGGCACCGGCCGCGGTGGTGGCCGCCTCACCCAGCCCGAAAGAGGTGCCCTTCACCGAGGCGAGGGCATTCTTCATGATCGCCTGCACCGAGTCGGCGTCGTGGCCGAGGCCCTTGAGTTTCGCCTGGGCGGCGTCGATCTTCAGGGCGCGGTCGATACCGCCCTTGATTGCCAGGCCACCGACGAGAGCACCGAGACCGGCAACGGCCCCGGCCCCCACCTTCAGGGCGGTCTTCAGCTTTCCGCTGATCTGGGCACCGATCCTCGCGCCGAGCTTCCCGGCATCGGAGTCGATGACCTCGAATTGCTTCTTGACCGCCGGGGCGATCTGATTCGTCGACGCGAGAATGGAGATGTAGGCCCTGCCGAGTTCGACACCGTTTGCCATTTCGGGCCTCCATTCTCATTCGGTTTCAGTTGTTGCGTCGTCCCTGATACCAGGCCTGAAATTCCTCGATCGAGTCGAAGCCCTTGGATGCCCCAATGACTGTGACTTCTTCGGGTGATTCGACCCCCGGCCGTGGTATCGGGTCTGGCCTCTTTCCCCTCTTTCCGCCAAATTCCCACATGAAGACGCGTAGATCGTCGATGAGGGTGGCGAGCAGGTGGTCGGTGAGTCCCCAGGTCGCGCGATCGGGATCAACTGCGCGCCAGTAGGTGGCCTGCGGGGACAGGCCGTCGATGAGGTCCAGCAGGACGGGGGGTGGAATGTGGTCGGGGAAATCCGGCGCGAGTGCGGCATCTAGGTCGATGCCGTACTCGCGCCTAAGGTCTGCCCTGAGCGGCCCCCTGTGCTCCCGGAGGATGCGGTGGAGCCGCAGCAGGGACATCAGCCAGCCCCTCCCTGGAGCAGGGTCGTGATGAACTCGAGTATGTCGCTGGCCTTGACGCGGCCCGTCTCCGGGTCACGCAGCAGGTCACGCGCCACCTCGTAGTCGTCACCGAGGAGGGTCCTGCCGATCTTCGGCGCGACGAAGGGGTTTCCTTCCCGCAGCTCGCCCAGGCGCTCCAGGAGCTCGTCGTCGTCGAACAGGGCCATATCGACGACCCAGGTACGGCCCAGGGCCTCGACCTGGAGCACTTCCGGGGCGCCCTGCTTGGGCTTGTGGTCCTGCAGCTTGGGCGCTCCTGCGGGACGCCGGTAGGCCTTCTTCTTGCTCATGCAGACTTCACTCCGTCATCGGTGTACTCGTAGAAGAACTTGCCGCTGTTGTCGCGGCGGAGGGTCAGCTCCACCGGGTAGGCGATCACCTCGGAGTCACCGTAGGTCTGCTCGAAACTCTCGGTGACCTGTTGGGCGTTGGGAATGACGATGCGGTGCAATCCGTCACCGTCGGCCATGTCGATCACCCAGCACCCGTCGGGGCCGTCCTGCCCGGCATAGGCGACGTCGATCTTGGTTCCATGCTCAGTGGTAGCGGCGGTGATACTCACCGCTTCCTCGCCCCACACGGCCTTGGCGACATCTCCGTTGCGGGACTCGATCAGCACGAAGCTCAAGGTGACGGTCAGCTCGGTGCGAGGTCGGGCCACCTCGTCGCCGCCCCACGCCTTGATCGCCTCGTAGGCCTTGTTGATCGCGCGCCTCAGCCCCTCGGCCGCGGCGTAACCCATCGACTTGAGCTTCTGGTCGAGAGCGGCCCTTGCATCGGTGGGCAGTGGGGCCTTCTCGGAGGCCTTGGCGAAGAAAATCGCGCCGCCGACCTTCGGCTTGCCGATGGCGACGTTGCGGGCGTTGGTGGTCATGGGTCAGTCCTCCTTGGGGGTGGTCTCGGTGGCGGTTCGGTGGCGACTCTGGTCGGGCTGAGTCGGGGTCTCCTGCGCGGCTTCGCGGGGGTTCTCGGCCTTCCAGCCCTGCTCTATCCAGGCGCCCTTGTCCTCCTGGGTCACCTCCTGGGTGACGTCAGGGAAGGTGGGGTGCCAGAGCCGGACCTTCGGCTGCGGCGTGGGCACGGTGTCCATCAGTGGCTCCTCTGTCTCAGATTCACGGTCATCACGACCCGAGGGGATCCCGAGTCGGGGTCAGGTAGCTCGGTGGGTCCGCCCACCCAGCCGCCTTCGCCGCCGGGCACGAACACCCAGGCGGTGTCGAGGCCGCTGAGGGCCTCCTCGACCTGGGCGCCGAGCTCGTAGGCCTCGGCGTCGGTGGGGGCCCAGCACTCGACGGTCACGCGCACATCCCGATGGATCGGGGATCTGCGGCGGGAGCCGGTGAGTGTGGCGCGGATGAGCTTCGGCGGCCGAGGGGCAGGAACCCTCGAGAACGCAGGAACCCCCGACAGTGCGGGGGTTCCTCTCAGGTGTTCGCAGATGATGCGGATCGGGTCGTCAAATGCCATCGTCGCCTCCCGCGTCGAGGTTGCGCAGCAGGGTGTGCTCCCGGGCGTTCTTGCGGTTCGCGTTCTGGGTGGTTGCAACGACGGCGGCCCGCCCTCGCCCTCGCCCTCCGGTCACCCCGACGGGGGCGGCCTTGAAGCCTGGGCCCGCCTTGTCGGCGATCCGCTCGGCCCGGGCCTGCAGGTCGGCCAGCATCTTCGGGTGGGTACGCAGCTCCTTGAAGCCCGCCAGCCGCCAGCTGATCCTGGTCCTCTTGCGCGCCACGGGTCAGTCCTCAGCGCTCAGATCGACGACCGCGAACAGGCGCCCGTCGTCACCGATCTTGAGGGCCCGGAGATCGAGATCGACCTGGGTGGTGCCGACCTCGACGAGGTTGCCATCCACCTCCATCATCAGCGGCAGGGTGCACCTGCCAGTCAGATCCTCAGTCACAGCGTTGGGGCTCCTTCCACTTGCCTCAGATGGATCTCGATCCCGGCGGCTGGGAAGCGCCACGCCCCCCTCGTCCAGTCCAGGACCTGGACCACCGTGTGGGTCGTGCCGTCGATCACCAGGCGGTCACGCGGGTTGATGACGCCGGACAGCGCGGCAGGGCCGTGGGCGATGAGATCGACCCGACCCCCAGGGCGCGCCGGGTCCGCCAGCTCGCCCTCTGGGCCGCTGATCGAGTGGACGGCGATCTCCCCGGCATCGGTCCAGGTGTCGGTGCGATTGCCGCGCCCATCGGGCGGGCCCCAGGCGTGGCGCTGGTGGCCGAGGCGGTGCGGTGCGGGGATCATGTCACCTTCCTCTCAATGGCACGCTTCCGGCGTGCTGTTTGGAGTTCCCCAGGAGAAGGCGTCGGTCCGCCTTGGTGAGGTAAAGGTCTCCTGTGGGGTTGGCGAATCGGGTCTGGATGCCGAAGGGGCCGGCCGTCTGTGACAGCTGCTCCACGCCCGAACCAACATCCTCCTGCTGCATGGCGCGCTTGACCATGCGGCACGACACGACCTTCCGGGTGGCCCAGTCGGCGTCCGTCATCTCGCCTGGGCGCGGGGCGATGGCGTCGATCTCGACGGCCGCATCCCACAGAAGCGCCTCGATCCGTGGGCGCTCGCCGTCGGAGATCTTTCGCCATCGCTGCTCCAGGTCTTCGATCGTCGCGTACGACACGATTCCCTCCTGGGATCAGTTGCCGAAGGGGCTGACGGCTCGCTTGCCCTGGGGTTTGCGGGGCACCTTGGGCGACTCTTCGACCGGCTTCTCCTCGGAGGGTTGCTCCCTCTCCTTGGGAGCCGGGCTCTGGTCGTCGGTGCCGGGGAATCGCAGCCCGTGGGCCTTGGCGTAGGGGCGCAGCTGCTCGGCGATCTCCTCGCTGACCAGCGCCTCCCCGCCCACGAACTGGACGGGGATGGCACAGATCAGGAGGTTCTTCGTCGGGCAGGTGACTCGAACCTCGGTCATGTGGATCAGCCCTTCGGGGTGGTGGTCAGGACGGCGTGCCTGCGCTCCAGGCCGTAATTGAGGCCGATCTCGCCGTAGATCTGGACCTTGTCGGATGCCCCGGTCTTGGCCAAAGGCTCGGCGAAGAAATGCCCCTTGCCGGGGACCTCCAGGAAGGCGGGCTTCAGGTCCGCCAGGGAGACCGCAGCCAGCTTGTTGCCGGGCATGTAGCGGTTCAGCATGATGTTGCAGTGACCGAAATCGGTCATGATGGTCTCGAGATTGACCCCACCGACATCGCGGGAGGTCTCCCGGTAATTCGCGTCACGAATGAACAGCTTGGACAGTCGGCGCTTGCCGGTGGGTCCGATGATCAAGGTGCGGGTCTCGGACTCCTGGAGCCCACCGTTCTCCCAGGCCTTCTGCATCAGGTCGAGGATTGTGTCCACGGTCACCCCGTCCCAGCCGTGCGGGTCCTTGGTCTTGTCGGTCTCCGACTGCGGCGCAGCCAGGGTGTTGGTGGTGATCGCCTGGAGCAGGCCCCTGGTCTTGCGCGGGGTGTTGTTGTCGGTCGGGTTCTGGAACGTCCCGGTGATGAACGACTTCTCGACATCGCGCGCGATCTGCTTGAGCTGCTGATCGAGCTGCCAGGCCAACTCGTTGGCCGGGATCACGGTGGAGCCGACGGTGACCACCGGCGCGCCATCCGTGGTGCGCTGCTTCACCGCGCCCTGCTTGGTGTAGCTGATGGCGACGGACTCCTGGTGGATCTCCAGGACGTTGCTGTCGCGGAAGCGGACGCGCTCCGACGCATCCGGGGCGTCCGCTCCCTCGGTGCGCTGCCGGTTGTCCTCGGCGTGGCGCAAGTCGTAGCCCTGCCACTCGAACAGGGTCGCGCCGACGGACTCGCCGCCGGTCAGGCCGCCGATCGCGGACAGCAGCGGAGTGTCCTCGGGGGACGCGGAGAACAGCTCTCCGACATAGTTCGGCAGATTGTAGGTGGTGCCGAGACCGGTGATTCCGGACATGGTGGGACTCCTCTCAGGAGGTGGTGGGATTTGCTACGTTGGCCAACTGCATGGCCTTCAGCGCGGAGACAAGGGGTTTGTCCCCGGAGGCCTCCGCAGCCTTGATCTGGTCTGCGAGGGAGAGGTTCCGCGTCTCGGGCGCGCTCCCGATGCCGGGGACCGAGCCGGGCGCGGTTCTGGGGGCGGGTCCCGTCAACTTCACCAGGTCGTCGGCGTCGGCCTCGATCTGTTCCCGGGTGGTGCCGGTGAGGAATCGGGCGGATGCCGGGTCGAGGCCCTTGGCGATGGCGATCTCGGTGCGTAGCTGGTTGAGCTTGAGGGCTTCGAGCTCGGCGGTCAGCTTCGCGTTGGCCTCGGTGGCCTTCTCCAGGTCGCTCTTCGCGGCCTGCTCGATCTCGTCGAGTCGGGCGGCCTTCGCCTTCAGCTCAGCGTGGTCCGCATACTTGGCACGTTCGCGCTTGAGTCGGTCGGCCAGGACGGCGTTGAGCTGCTCCTGGGAGGTGATCGGCTCGAAGGTGGGAGCCTTCTCCTCCGACGTTTTGGCGGGCGGGATGGATTCTGTGGTGATGGCCTCGGTGGGGTTGTTGGGGTCCATGATTCCTCCTGGGGGAGTGTCGATGTTCCACGCATTGACCGCTGCGTGTCGGCGGAAAATCAGGGGATGCAAAAGAACCCACAAGGAAGCCTTGTGGGTTCTTACCTCTTCGGGGGTGACGTCAGGCGGCGATCAGCTCCATGAAGTGCGGCTTCGCCTTGCGGAGCAGGCCGAGGTCGAGGGTCTTGACGACGTTCTCGCGGTCCTCATCCGTCAAGAGGCCGTTCTTGGCGGCGAACTCGACACAATCGCCGAAGACCACGCCGTAGCCGCCGTACTCGAGATGCAGATCCAGGGAGTCGCGCTGAGTCCGGGGCATGAGGTCGCGAACTCGCGCATACAGTGCCTCGATCCAAGCGAACATGGACCTGATTCTATCAGGGCCAGCGGTCTAGGGGGAGCGGGTGGGCCGTAGCGATGAACCATCGTCCATGCCTGCGTACGACGACCATCCCGGCAACATCCTGCGCGATGCCGTAGAAGTCCGCCCCCAGATTGTCGCCCAGGACCTTCCCTTGGTGCGGGTTGTCGATGATGGAGTTGACCCAATCCACAACCTCGTGTTCGCCCCAGCCGGGCGGGAACTCCGACTTGCCAGCTCCCGAGCCGTGGCGGTGCAGTCCATGCCCGGAGCCGTCACCATCGAGGAGGATCTCGGCGTCCAGAAGATCGAACTCCTCGATCTCGCTCCGGCGGAATGGAACCTTGCGACCCCCGAGCCGCGGGAACTCATCTGGGCCGTCGGCACCGAGCATGCCCCGGACGCGCCGTGGCGGCTTCCCGCCTCCGCCCTTCCCGGGGGAGGTCTTCGGCTTCGGAGCGTCGTTGACGACGCCGCCGCCGTCGCGGCGCATCCGGGCCAGGATGTTCTCCGTCGTCGGCGGCACCTCATCCTCAGCACAAGCCTCTCGGGCTCCGTAGTACAGGTCCCGGTAGGCCTGCTCCTTCTCGGTCGGCTCCCACGTGTCCAGCACCTCCACGGCGGTGCAGCCGCAACGGTCGTGATAGCTGCTACCCAAGGCGCGGCGGCCTCGCGGGCGACCACGACGACCCTGGACCTTGAGGGCTGCCTCCCGGCTGGTGTAGTCGTCGCGGGTGGCGAGCATCGCGCAGAACGCGCACGGTTTGCCGTCGGTCACCCGACGCCACGTCGTACCGTTCGCCGCCGTCGAGGCCTCCACCGTCCTGCGGCCCGCGTTGAGGACATGCCGCTGGGCCGTGACCGCCGCTGCCTGGAGCAGGAGCTCCAGATCCCGGGAGTAGGTGAGCGCCCTCGGGTCGAGCGCCTTTGCATCCTGCATCACCCCGGTGATCCGCCCATAGGCGGCTCCCTCGTCGAACTCCGCGGCCACCGGGGCCGCGTGAGCCCGGCCAGGAGCCTCCAGGCGACGGATCGCCTCGATCATCTCGATGGCCCGCTGCACCGAACCGGCATGAGCGATCTGTGCGGCGGCGATGTACCCGACGATCGTGTCGCGGTCGCTGTAGTCGCCGCGCGCCCACCGCTTCAGCAGCTCGTAGACAAGCCCGGACAGGGCGGCGGAGGCCTTGATCTCTCCGGATTGGTGGGCGAGGGCGATCACCCGGCCTGCATCCACGCTCAGTCCTCCAGCTGCTTGGCGTCAGCCTCCGGCATGCGCAGACTGACCGGCACCGCGCCCGTGAACTCCAGCCCCTCGAGGCCCAACTTTGTGGCCGCGTCGTCGGGGTCCACCCCGGAACGGACGGCCACGCCCAAGGCGTCGAACTTCGCCTTCAGCTCTGTGGCCCCCGACGTGCCATCGGTCTGTCTGCCGACGGCCCCGGCCAGGGCGGTCAGGGGGTCGGGGTTGGTGCCCTTCTCGAGCAGGTGACGCTGCACCTGCTCCGGGGAGAGGCCGACGAGCTCCAGTCCGACCGACGTCGAGGCGAGATCCGGCACCGCCCCGACCTGCTTCGCCCCGGCGTCGGCCAGGGCCGCCAGGGTGGGACGGTTCGGCGGACGCCACGCCAAGGCGAGAGCGCGCAGGTCCGGGGCCTCGGAGAGGCCGTCGCGGATCATCAGCGCCGTACCGAAGATCCGCTTCAGTGCGGCACCGAACACCTTGTGCTGGCGCTCGGCATGGCCGACGATGTCCTCCCGGGCCTCCTGCTTCGCCTGGGCGGACTCGACGTTCTGGGTGGAGATGCCGAGGTTCGACAGGGGGACGCCGGTGTGGCCGGAGAACTCGGAGGCCAGCTGTCGGAGGACCGCGATGTGCGGCTCCGGCGACTCAGCCGACACCTTCTCCAGACGAGGGAGATCCCCATCCTCGTCCTTGCTGATCGTGTTCATCCGATCCATCAGCCACGACCATTTCGAACCGGAGAACGCGTCCTCGTCGGCTCCCATGAGGATGAGCTTCAGGGCGGAGAACAGCTCCGCGTGGATGTCAAGGCGCACGGCGGCGCGGATGGCGCGATCCGTGACCGACATCACCTGACGGTCGATCCGGGAGCGGCCGAAGGGCCTCTCCAGCGTGGACTGGAACGGCAGCATCTCCATCGGGATGCGCTGCCCCGTCCGGGACGGGGTGACCGCCTCGATGATCCAGCCGGACTCCGACGCGGCGCAGGTGACGATCTCGCCCGGGACGAGGAGCAGCAGACGGGTCGGACGGCCGAGCGGATCAGCATCCGCGATGACCAGCCCGGCGGACAGGGCCCTGCGTCGGCGATCCCACAATCCGGTGGACCACACGGCCGAGTGGAACTGCAGCAGCACCCCGGCGGGGTTCTCGTCGTCGGGGGTGGCGGTCGTGAAGCTCACCGACTGGGACAGGGTGGAGGTGATCGCCTGCGGCAGCTCCACGTCGAAACTGTTGGCCTCCAGCAGGTCGCCGAGGCCGTGCGGATTCTGATCCGGGCCCCGGAAGCCGTCCAGGACGATCCGGTTGGCCAGCTCCTCGACCGCCTTCGTCGGCCAACCCAGAACCGCATCCACCTGATCGACGAGGTCCCTCGGCAGGACCGCTCCGAGGTCACGCAGAGGGTTCCGGCCATCGAGATAGGACAGGCGAGTCAAGTTCCGGGGATGCTTGGCCCGCCACTGCCTCAGTAGGGCATCCAGCTTCCCCTGGTCGTCCTCGTGGAGCCCCATGACCCTGATCGACTGAGGCAGCGCCATCGGAATGGCCGTCATGACACCACCTGCTTTCGTCCTGGTCGTCGCTTGTTGGTACGCGCGGCCCACAGGGCCACACTGATCGCCTCCATCGGGAGCCGGTCGCCGGTGGCGGTCGTCGCCAGCCAGCGCCACCCGGTGGGGGTGACCTTCCGATCCGAGATCGCCGCCGAGGCCTCCAGCGCATCCAGGCCCGGGTCGGCAGGCGCGGGGATGGTGACGTTACGGCTCTGGGTGATGCCGTCCAGCAGCATCGCGCACGCCGCCATGTACTCGGGCGTGGTCAGGATCCGGATGGCCTTGGCCGGGACCTTGCGGTCTCGCAACTGCTGCTGCAGCACCGACCGGGCCGCCCCTCCTGCGATGGCGATCATCCCGAGGTCGCGCCACCTGTCGGCCAGCCAGTCGGCCAAGGCCTCGATGTTGACGGGACCGGAGTCGATCAGCTCGAGGTGGACGCCGCCGTCGTGCTTGACCGCCCCGGCGAGGGCGCCGCGCTGGGCGTCGAAGTCGAAGATCATCGCCATGCTGCGGATGCCGCCCTCGGGGGCGGCGTGGACCTTGGCGGCGTCCCAGGCAGCGACCGGGATCAGGCGGGTCCCAAGGCTCGGGTCGGCGTCCCAGATTCCCATACCCTCACGCCGGAAGTCGCCGTCGGTGAGCTTCCTGCGCAGCCGCATGATCGACTGCGCCGAGGTTCTGGTCGGGTAGGACGGGTTCATGCGCGGCCACACGGACCGGTCGTCCGGCTTGTCGTCGGGCTCGGCCCCGATCTCGATCCACGCCCCGTCGGGGAGTTCCTCGGCGGCAGCCTGCTGTCGCATCCGGGTGAACACCTCGGCCTTGCCTGCATCCTCGGGCTTCGGCGGGGTGCCGATGTAGATATGTAAGCCCAGTCGGGAGGTGTTCATCGTCGCCAGCATGTTCGCCAGCGCCTTGTCCGACAGGATCTGCGCCTCGTCGAAGATGAGGACGTCCACCCCGGCGATGCCCCGGCCGAAGCCTGCCTCGCGGGCGCCGAACAGGATCCGGGAGCCATTGAGGAAAGCGATCTCCTCGTCCCCGGACCCGGTGTGGACGTGCTTGATGAACGGCGCCACCTTCGACCGCTTGGCGAAGGCCTGCATCGACAGGAACGTCTCCTCGTGGGTTCGGGAGTGGTGGGCCGACCAGATCACCAGCAGGCCCGACATGTCGCTGCACAGGGCGAACAACAGCCCGGCGAACAGGTAGGTTTTGCCGACCTGCCTTGGGGCACTCAGGCCGACGCCGTCAATCGTGGCGGCGTAGGAGCCGTCGGCCCGCTTGGACAGCACCACGCGCCCGATTCCCTGCTGCCAGCGGTCGAACTCGATACCGAGTCGGTGGCGGCAGGTGTGCTCCACCTGGGGCCAGCCGGTCGCAACGATTCCCAGTGGGACGTGGAGGCTGCGGGCCACCTCAGAGAGCGTCCTCCCCCCAGGGGGCGTCCTCGACGAACTCACGCCCGCCCCCTTCCTCTCTGATGCGCTGATCGATCTGCTCCAGCTCGCGGGCGATGTCCTGGAGTCGCCTGGTCAGTGCAGCCAAGTCGCGCGGCGGGCACTTCGGGTCGGACACGGTCTTCGCGATGCGGTCGCGCATCGCCACCAGTAGCATCCGGTGGTCGCCGGTCTCGGCAGCCTGCAGCACGGTCGGCGAGGTGATCGGCTCAGGTAGCTCGTCAGGAGAGACGGCCCGGAGGCGCGGGCGTTGGGGCATCGCGAACCTCCTGTGGATAACTCAGGTTGCCTGCGGAAAAACGGGGGGCACCTGTGGAAAACGCCTGTGGATAAATCGGCTCTAGGCCCAAGAAGGTGGCCATTGGCCCCGGGGGAGGGGGTGCCCCCCCTGGGGTGCTCACCAGGTGACCAGGGTGGTGCGTGCGCGGGGCTGTGCGCCGCGCTGAGGGCCTCGCGTCCCGGTGTGCTTGTGCAGGTACTCCTGCAGGGTCATCGCCCCTTTGCGGGCGTTGCAGCTGCGGTGCATGAGAGCGCAGTTGTCGCGGTCGTAGGGGGAGCCACCTCGGGACCGGGGGAGTAGCTCGTCGACGACGGGGGCCATGGGGTGCCAGACGCACCCTGGGCAGTCGTCCCGGGCGCATCGTCGGGTGTGGTGTCCGGGGATGCGTCCGAGCGTCTTGTCCACGATCTGTCCGCACAGTCGGCAGTGGTCCTCCTCTGCCATGACGCGGGCCACGAGTTGGCGGCGCCGGTGGCCGTTGGCGCTGGCCGGGTTGTTGTGGCGCGCCATCGCAACCACCTCCAGGAACGCCGGAAGCCCCGGGTTTCAGGCCCGAGGCTTCCTGTTTTTGGGTGCACTGGTGCGCCCACAACGGCAATGGTAGTCGATCATGCCGCGGCGCGCAAGTCACAGGATCTGGCGCAACCTGCGTTCGGCGGCGAGTCGTCGGATCTGGCCCAGGTCGAAGAGCCGTCGGCGCGGCCCCTCAGTGACCGGCGAGAGCAGGCCGGGGCGGGAGGCCCAGTCCCGAAGCGTCCGCTCAGGGACGTCCACGAGCCGGGAGGCCTGTCGGAGGGTCACGGCCTGGATCGTCACCTCGTGGTCGCAGTCGCTGCACTGCCATGCCTCGTGCCGGGCTGGAACCGGCCTCAGACGGCCTTGCAGGCAGCGGGGGCATGGAACATCGGGGGCGCTCTCCCTGAGCCGTCTGGTGGCGATTCTGGCCGCCCGGTGCATCCTCAGGACTCCCCACTCGAAGTCCGACCACTGGGCGGTGCCCCGGATCTGGGGGAGGTGGGTCAGCAGCCAACTGGTCACCGACGCCAGGGTGGGCTGCTCGGGCAGCTCCTCGACCTGTCCGTGACACTCGTCGAGGAGGGTTGCCCCGAGGTCGCGGCACCAACCCCACAGGTAGGGCAGGATCCCGACGCTGTCGGGGTCGCAGAACTCCATGCCGTCGAGCCATCCGGTGGTGTCGCGGGTGTCGAGGAGCTGGAGCACGTCCAGGCGCAGCGGGACGCCCGAGGGTGTGCCGGAGCGGCCGCCGCCCCACGGGTTGGGGCCGGTGGTGAGGGCGTCGGGCAGGAGGGCGCACAGCTCGGGCAGCTCGGCCAGGGCCTGCTCGATGTCGATGGGTGTGGTCACGGGCGGATCTCCTTGGCGGTGTCAGAACGGCGGGGGCGTATTGCGGGGGGTGGCGAGGGCCGGCGGTGGGGCGATCGTCGGGATGGTGCGAGCTTCGGGCGGCATGGGGGGTGGGTTGCAGTGGTGGGCGGGGAGGATGTCGATGCCCGGGCTGCCTGCGGGTTGGTGGGTGATGGTGGTGGCGCGGCGTCGGGTGAGCTTGATGCCTCGGGTACCGCAGCGGGTGAGGGTGAAGGTGTCGATGCCTGCCAGCAGGTGGAGGGCTTCGCCGAGTGGGGTGAGCGGGGTTGCGGTGACCCGGACGGTGAAGGCGCACTGGTCTTCGTTGGGGCCGACGAGGATGTGTGCTCGGCAGTGGGGGCAGCGGTGTGGGTGGGCGGCTCGCCATCCGGCGGGTCCTGCCCAGTCGTAGGGGTGGGCGGCGGTGCGTTGGGGCTTGGAGGTGGTTTGGATGGGCGGGGTGTCGAAGAGGGTGTCCTGGGTCATGCGAAGTCCTGGGCGGGGTCCGGTGTGGGGGCTGGCCATTCGGGGTGGTTTTTTTTGGATACGTGACGGGGATGGCCAGGGGTGGACAAAGGTGTACATGTACACCCCTGTGCGTGAATCCCCGCGCCTGCGATTGATCCATGAATGTTATGTAATTGTTATAACACCTAGTCAGATAGGGTTTTGGGGAATCGCTCATGGGGACGGTTTTGAGTGTTCTGAGAGACCAGGGGTGTACATGTACACCTTTGTCCACCCCTGAGAGGGTGTTGCCTAATTCCACGTCAGCACCCCGCCGCGTTCCCCCTCGGAGACGTTGACCTGCCCGGCCTCGACGAGTCGGGCCAGGGCATCGTCGAAGAGGTGGCGATCTCGGGCGGCGACCCTCTTGCGGACGGAGCTCCGGGATGCCTCTCCGGCGCGGCGGACGATCTTGGCAACCGTCCGCGCGACCCGTTTCGCTCCCTCCTCTGCGAGGGTCTCCTCCGTGATCGCCTGACGGCGCGCGTCCTGTCTGGCCCGTCCCTCGAGTTCCAGGCTGGCCCGCGCCCGGACCCGCGCCTGCACCAGGCTCCTGGTCGCGTCCGAGACCTGCATCACCGTCTCCGCCAACGCCCAGTCCTCCTCCACGACCTGCAGGCGCTGATCCAGCACCGCCAACGCCGCAGCGACCTTCAGTCGGGTGTACAGGGAGTGCCCGTCCAAGGCGTCGCCCTCACCCCGGGCGCGGGCCGCGTGTGCTTCCCTGATCCGGACAGTGGCCTCCTCCGGGATCTCGATCACCGTCCGGCCATGCCTGTCCTGGGAGGCGCCCGGGATCAGGCGCGCAGCAGCCAGGGGGGCGGTCCATGGCCATGGCACTTCCCCTTCCGGGGGCGTGGCAGAGATGCGCGGATCGGTCACCGGCAGCCACAGGAACCGTTGCGGCGTCCCACCCCCGGCCTCGGCATCTGCGAGCAGCCAGTCCGCCCGCTCCGGTTGGATGCCGACCGACAGGCCCAGACGGTACGAGTGGGCGGGGAGGATGATGCGGCGCGTCGAGTCGGCGTACTGCATGCCCAGGCGCTCACCGCTGTAGGCGGAACGCAGCTGCGCCATCAGCGTCGATCCGCGCCTGGATTGGATCGCCGCGACCTGGTCGATCTCCGGGGAGGTGAACAGCACCGACCTGTGATCCCAGGCCAGTGGGTCGTCGTGCGGCGGCTCCCCCTTCTTTGGCGCTGGTTTCGGGTGGGCGTAGGCGTGGGTGATGCCCTCGCCCGACCCGAGTGGCGCGGTGTGCAGCATCGGCCATGTGCAGGCGTCCGCAGCCGCGGCCTCCGACGCGCCCTTCCCCGCCCCTGAGGGGCCGACCAGGCCGACCAGCAGGTTGAGGGAGCCGACACCGCCGACCGTGGGTGGCAGGACCACGTGATGGGGGATCGCCCCGACGGCGCGGAGCATGCAGTTCCCCAGCACCGCCCACGGCGCGGTCATGCGGGCGTAGGCGTGGCGGCGGATGTGTTTCAGCACGTCGCGGGCCTGCCAGAAGTCCCGCTCCGCGTCCGGGGCCAGGGCTTGGGCGGTGACCTCCCTCACGTCGGGGTCGGGAACGTCCGGGGCGGGGATGATGCGCGGCGCCTTCTGACCCGAGGTGATGCCGGATGCGAGGGTGGCGCGGGTCTCGGCCCGGGTCAGGCCGATGCTGAGTGCTGTCGTCTCCAGTGCCGTCCTGATCTCCTCCTCACTGATGTGGGGGATGAGTTGGCCCAGGGCGAAGGCTGAGGTGTTGAGCTGGTGGTTCCGGCCACCCTCGCCGGTGGAGGCGAGGATCTCCTGTTCCCTCGCCAGCGCCGCCAGGGCATAGCGCCGGGCATGGTCGGCGTCGGCGGTTGCGGTCGGTGCGGGTGTCGGGGTGGGGGTGTCGGGCTTGGCCCACAGGTCGGCGAACTTCACTCACCCTCTCCTTCTGGGGCGGGGTTGAGCAGGTCGGTGCGCAGTGGCCTGAGCCACCAGTAGCGGCCCTCCGGGGTCTGGGAGGGTGGGGCGACGACGTAGCCGCCCAGTCCGCGCCAGTCCATGCCCGGCGCCATGTGTGCCCGGTTGCCCATGCCAGTGACGGGCACGTAGATGTGGCGTCCGCCCTTGCGGGGGGTGACGACCACGCCGAGGGTTTCGGGGCGTTCATCCAGGGTGGCCCACGTGTCCACACCCTCCCAGCCGTCCAGGTCTGCGACATCGACCAGCAAACCGGTGGCGAGGCCGATGTTGTAGGTGAAGTCGGTGCGCCACCACGCGTCGATCTGGTCGGGGTCGATGGTGGCGTTGTGGCAGCCGTTGCGAGTGGCTGGCACTTTCGTGCCTGGCTTGAGGGGGAACACCGCCAGGCCCTGCATGGCATACCAGAGGGCCGCCTGATGCGGGGAGGCAGCCGTGGCGGGGGCCGGGGGGAGTGGGGTGTAGCGGTCGCGGCGGTCACATTCGTCGCGGATGACCGCGACCAGGTCGTGGTGCCCGATCTTGAATGCATGCTCGAGGAATCGGGCGAGCTCCTCGTCGCTGGCCTTGTCGTATCTCATGTCAACCTTCGGGGCGTGTGGGGGTCGGCTGGATTCGACGCACCCCCAACGCTTGGGGTTGGGGGTGCGCGGGATTCATCCGAACCGGGGGATCAGAACGGGGCGACCGGCTGGGCCTGCACCGGGGTCGCGCCGGGCAGGGGGGCCACCGGTGCCGGGTTCAGGCCCGGATCGGCGGCTTGCTGGGTGCTGGCGGCGGCCCCGCGGGCGATCTCCAGGGAGAACACCTTCGCCACTCCGTTCGCGGTCTTCGCGTTGCTGGAGTGGGTGACCCGCAGCACATCCCCGACGGCAGGCTGGGCGGCGATGATGCCGCGCTTGAGGTTGGCCTGACCGCAGGTGATGGACACGACCTCCCCGGCCGCGAAGTCGGTGCGCTGCCCCTGCTTGTTGAACGACGAGCAGGGTTCGACCAGGCGCAGCGTCACCTGCGGGCACGCCCCGCCGGAGAAGTCCTGACCCCCGGTCGGGGAGTAGTCGACGACCTCGCCGGTGACGACCTGCCCCGGGTTCTCGTGCCAGCCGATGAACGCCCCGGCGGGGGTTTCGATGGCCTCGAAGTTGTAGTTGACGGACATGGGTGTTCCTCTCAGTTGGTTGGTTGGGTGAGTTGTTGCAGCCGCTGTTTCGCGGCCGCGGTGTGGGAGTCGGACCAGGCGGGCCCGGCCTTCCTCCACAGATCAAGGAGCGCCTCCCGGGTGGGGGAGACAGAGATGGCGGCGTGGAGGGCCGCCGTGACGGAGTCCAGGTTGGTGGGTGCTGCGGACGCGACCCGAGAAGGGGCGGCAGGAAGGGCGGCTGTCGCATCCGCAGTGGTCGTCGGCGTGCTGAGTGTTTCGCCGCTGATCTCGGTGAGCAGGTCCTTCCGCTTCCGCCAGTCCCGGACCCGGGCACACACCTGGACGGCCTCCCATCCGGCTTCCAGATCCACCCAGTGGAGGGCCAGGTCGGCGGTGTCGGAGTCGAGGGCGATCACCAAGCCTTTGTCAGTGTGCGCGCCGTGGGGGGTCCGCTTCCCGGTCTCCGGGTCGTACAGGTGTGAGTGGGCGTAGACGGCCAGCTGCATCGCGACCTTCAGCGCCCCGTACCTGAGGGTGTTGGGGCCGGTTTTCAGGTCGCAGACGACAGCGCCGTCGCGGCCCAGCTGCCGCTGCAGCTCCATGCCAAGTGGCGTGATGAGGTCGGGGGTGCCTCCGACCTGCAGTTCGTCGTTCACGCAGAACGCCTCGACCGTGCGGGGCTGCCCGAGCTGTGGCAGGACTTTGGTGCGGTAGGCGTCGATGTGTGGCTGCCACTGGGCCGGAACGGGACCGGGATCCTCGCCTCTGTTGAGGCGCTCCACCCACCCGTGGAGTGCGGTGCCGATGGTGGCCTTCGCCGACGCCTTGGCCGTCTTGCACAGCTCGTCGAGGCTGGCCTTGTTGTCGTCGGGATCTGGGGCCAGGGATGCGGCGGAGGCGTGCAGATCCGGGCGCAGGCCGATGCCGACAGCGACCATCCGCTGCATCCATTTCTGCAGGTTGTACTTGTCCTCCAGGGCGTCGATGAAGGTGGTGCAGCGGGTGTACGGGATCGGTTGCCCACCGCCCGGCGGGATGACCAAGGGGCGACCGAATCGGTCGCGCTGCGCCTCAACTGGTCGAAGCGGTGACGCAGTGGTGGCCATGTCAGGCTGCCTTCACGCGAACACTCGGCCTCGCCGACGCGGCAGCGGCGGTGCACTGGGCATACAGGGCTGGGGGCAGCACCTGCTTTGCCTTGGAGGCCGTGACGACCTTCTCGGCGCAGGCGTCGAGGAGCGCCGGGGGGAGGATCTCGTTCGCCAGCTTCGGGTCGAAGCGTTTCGCCGGTGCGGAGACGGTGACCACCCCGACGCTGGTGGGGTACTTGCCCTCTGGGAGGGTGCGCAACTGTTCGGTGACCTCGTCGAGGCGGGAGGTGAGGGCAGCGATCTCGCCGGTGAGGCGGACGTGTTCCGCGATGAGCTGCTGAAGCTGCTCAGGTGTCATGACTGGTCCTTCCGTGGGGTGCTGGGTGAACTGTCCGGGATTCCCGGAGGGCTCAGGAGTTTCGGGAACCTGTCGGGATTTCCGACAGGTTTGAGAGGTGTCGGCGGCAGGGGCAGGGGGCCTCGGCGGGTTTCTTGCCGCTGCTGGTCTGGATGCTGCGGGGGCAGGGGCCGTCGTGGATGGGGTGAGTGCCACACCATGTGCAGAGACGGTCCCAGTTGAGGGTCACCCCCACCTCCCGGCCTGCTTGTCGGCGACGTGGACGGCCAGGGCGTAGGCCTGCCAGATGTCCGCCTTGAAGCCGTGGAACCAGCCCGGCCGCTTGGCGGTTCCCTTGCCGTGGTTGGGCTGTCCGGGGGCGAAGCGGTCGACGAGGGCCTGCCGGATGGTGGCGTCGTTCGCGCGGGGGCTGTGGCAGTGGTGGAGCTTGACGTCGCGCCGGTAGACGAGGGTGGGCTCGAGGCCGGTCCGCTGGGCGAGGATCTCGGCGAAGCGGCCGATCCACACACACGTCTCGAAGACCTCGCGTCCGACGGGCATGCCGTAGGAGGCGACCATCTCGATGCAGGCGAGGGCGTGGCGGGTGTCGGAGGTCCCGAGGACCCAGTCGCGGAGGTCCTCGTTGCGGACCTTTCCGTGCTCGAGTGGACGGCAGGTGTCGGCGTCGATGATCACGTATGCGGACTGCTCGTTGCCGGGGTCGATGGCGAGGATGCGGCGACTCACAGCAGGTCCTCCACGTCTCGCAGGACCGAGGCGTGCCCACACGGCCACGGGTGCCCGCAGTGGTCGCAGATCAGGCGTGGCCCGTCAACGATCTGTACGTGCATGTCGCGGATCTCGCGGAGGGCCTCGACGGCACGATCCAGGTCACTCAGGGGGCCGTCGATGTCGTCGAGGGCGTCGAGGATGTTGTAGCGGGTGACGATGCTCATGTCAGCCCCCTTCCGGAGCGTTGAGGATTTCCGTGGCGAGCGCGGCCGCCTCATCGACGATGTCCGACACAGGGGTCCTGGGGTCGTCGTCGGCGACCTCTCCGATGAGGGAGAGGGGCCGGTCGGTGTAGGCCCAGACCTTCGTGTCGGAGGCCCCTTCGAGGAGGTCGCGGATGTGGTCGGTCCACTGCGAGGGGCGCGTCATGCCGCCACCTCCTCGTCGTGATGCGCACCTCTGTCGAGGTGGCGTTCCAGGGTGCGCAGGCTGATGCCGAGACGTGAGGCGACGCCATTGCGGGATTCCCCCAGGGCGAGCAGGTATGCGACCTCATCCAGGTCAACGACGATCCTGCCCGTCCTGGAGGGCCGCCCCCCGGCGGCCCGCGCTATCGGATCATCGATCCGGTCGTCATCCCACGCCATCGGCGGCACCCACCCCTGGGAGGCGGCCCAGGCGCGCGCCCGATCCCCGGACGGCCCGGCCGGAGGCTTGTCCCACAGTTCCTCGTACAGGGTTGCGACGTCCCGGCGGGTGCGCTCGGTGACGTGCCGCAGGGTCGGCCTGTGGAGGCGCATGTTGGAGCGGCGGATCCCGAGTCGCCTGCCGAGCTCGGTCAGCGTCCAGCCGATCGCGACGAGGGCCTGGATGCGGCGTCGTGTCCCGGTCGCATCGACCTGCGCACCGTCGGCGAGTGCAGGGGTGACGGCGAGGAGTTTCTCGGCGACCTCCCTGGTGACGCGCTTGCGGGGTGGGCGGTGCTGTGGATGGGTCGGGTCGTCGAGGTTGCGGCCGTAGAGGATCGGGTGCACCGTCGATGCGCTCAGCCCGGCGGCAGCGGCGACGGTCTTCCACCCCATCCCGGCGGCCATGAGGTCGCGCAGGTGGGCGCGGACCTGGTCGCCGTCGACGAACCGGCCGTAGCGACCATAGGCCTGGGCGCGGCGGCGCTTCGCTGCACGCTCGGTGTTCGCGGCCCTGCACCGGTCGCAACGGCAGCGGTGCACGACGTAGGTGGTGGAGGTGCCGTGTACGTGCACCGCCTGGGGGCAGCGGCAGTCCGGGTGTCGGCCGCTCATCCCGGCACCTCCTCGTCCGATTCGGGGAGGCGTCCGGCGAGGGCGATCCAGTCGTCGAGCGGCAGGGCGGGGATGCCGAGGGCGGCCTTGGCGATGCACCTTTCCCAGGAAGCGCCCTCGGAGTTCTCCCAACCGGGCAGGAGGGCGACACCGTCGACCTCGACGAGTAGGGCGAGGCCTGCTCGCATCCAGTCGTGCCAAGTCGGGAAGACCCTGGATGCGAGCCCGGAGGCGAGGCCCGGATTGGCCTTCGGATGGTTGCGTGCCGGATTGAGAGCCTCATATCCGGCGACGGCCAGGCTCGTCGCAGCCTGCTCGAAGCGGCGCCTGTAGCCGCGGATGCCGGTGATGGGTCCGGCGATGTAGAGGACGGGGCTGGTCATCACAGGGCCTCCCTCAGCGCCAGGCCGACGACCACGAGTAGGATGCCGGTGGCGACGATCCACGCGACGGGGTGACGCTCGACGCTGCGGTCGATGCGAGCCTGGAGCCGGTCCGACTCCCAGGCGATGCGCTCGAGGATGCTCATGCCGTCACCTCCCCGTCACGCTGGGCGATCCGCCTGCGGACGTAGTCGATCAGCTCAGCCGTCTCCTCCGCCGACATCCACTGCAGATCAGCGTGGTGGCTCGGTCGGGGCTGGACGGTGATGCCGCGGCTGTCCAGGGCGGCGACCTGCTGCGGATTGAGGCTGGTCATCTCCCCGATGGGGGTGATGCTGGTCAGCAGGGCCGGGCCGACGATGCGGCCGGGGTAGAGGATGGCGGAGCAGTGCGCGTTGTATGTGGCGTCGGGGCTGAGGGCGTCCTCCTCGCCGATCCACATCGACACCCCGGGGATGGGGGTGGTGACGCGCTCGACCCACTGGCAGCCCAGGATGCGGCGCATCGCGGGGAGGCTGTCGGCTACGAACGTCACCCACTCGGGTGCGTGGTCGAGGTCGGGGTGGACGAGGATGCCGTGGACGCTGTTGTCCATGTTGGTTTTCATGATGTT